>DATJOK010000222.1:0-14892 GCA_035507155.1 Allostellaceae bacterium | reverse complement strand
GTCCACTCCGCCTATTCGCTCTCGACGGGGGCGATCCGGGTCAAGGAGCTGGTGAAGCTCTGCCAGCGCTATCGGATGCCGGCGGTGGCGATCACGGACACCGGCAATCTCTTCGGCGCGCTGGAGTTCGCGCTCGCCGCCGCTGAGGCGGGGGTGCAGCCGATCATCGGCTGCGAGCTCTCGATCCGTCGCGCAGAGAGCGGCGACGCCTCCGGCCGGCTCGCTCGCGTCGGGCCGGCGCCGGCGCCCGACAAGCTGGTGCTGCTGGTGCAGGACCAGAGGGGCTACGCCAATCTCCTGAAGCTCGTCAGCAAGGCCTTCCTGGAGAGCGATCCCGGCGAGGCGGCGCAGGTAGATATCTCGGCGCTCGAAGGGCGGAGCGACGGCCTCATCGCGCTCACCGGCGGCGCCTCCGGCGCGCTCGGTCGGCTGCTGTCGGAAGGACAGGCGGAGGCGGCCGCCGCGGTGCTCGACCGGCTGACGGCGCTCTTTCCCGGCCGGCTCTATGTGGAGCTGCAGCGCCACGGCATGCGGGCCGAGGATCGCATCGAGGCGCCGCTCCTCGATCTCGCCTATGCGCGCGGGCTGCCGCTCGTCGCCACCAACGACGTGCATTTCGCCGACGGCGAGTTCCACGCGGCGCACGACGTGCTGATGTGCATCGCCGAGGGCACCGTGCTCGGCAATCCCGATCGAAGGCGGCTCACGGCGGAGCATTACTTCAAGTCGGCGGCGGAGATGCGGATCCTCTTCGCCGACGTGCCGGAGGCCTGCGACAATACCCTCGTCATCGCGCGCCGCTGCGCCTTCATGCCGGAGGTGCGGAAACCGATCCTGCCGCCCTTCACCTCCGAGGACGGCCGCAGCGAGGCGGAGGCGCTCCGCGCCATGGCGGTGGCCGGGCTCGACCAGCGGCTCGCGGCGGTGCTGCCGGCGGATCTCTCCGAGGCGGAGCGGGCGGAGAAAGCGGCGCCCTATCGCGAGCGGCTCGATTTCGAGCTCGGCGTCATCATCAAGATGGGCTTCGCCGGCTACTTCCTGATCGTCGCCGACTTCATCCAGTGGTCGAAGCGGCAGGGGATCCCGGTCGGGCCGGGCCGCGGCTCCGGCGCCGGCTCCGTCGTCGCCTGGGCGCTCACCATCACCGATCTCGATCCGCTGCGGTTCGGATTGCTCTTCGAGCGCTTCCTCAATCCCGAGCGCGTGTCGATGCCGGACTTCGACATCGACTTCTGCCAGGACCGCCGCGACGAGGTGATCCGCTACGTCCAGCAGAAATACGGCCGCGACCGGGTGGCGCAGATCATCACCTTCGGCAAGCTGCAGGCGCGGGCGGCGCTCCGCGACGTCGGCCGCGTGCTGGAGATGCCCTACGGCCAGGTCGACCGCATCTGCAAGCTGGTGCCGAACAACCCCGCGAACCCGATCCCGCTGGCGCAGGCGATCAAGGGCGAGCCGCAGCTCGAGGCGATGCGCGAGAGCGACGAGACGGTCGACCGGCTGATGACCATCGCGCTCCGCCTCGAAGGCCTCTACCGCAACGCCTCCACCCACGCGGCGGGCGTGGTGATCGGCGACCGGCCGCTCGACGAGCTGGTGCCGCTCTACCGCGATCCGCGCTCGGAAATGCCGGCGACGCAGTTCAACCTGAAATTCATCGAGCTCGCGGGCTTGGTGAAGTTCGACTTCCTCGGCTTGAAGACGCTGACGGTGCTGCAGCGGGCGGTCGAGTATCTGCGGGCGAGCGGCGTCGAGCTCGATCTCGCGCATCTGCCGCTGGACAATGCCAGGGTCTACGAGATGCTGGGGCACGGCGACACCGTCGGCGTGTTCCAGCTGGAAGGCCAGGGCATGCGCGACATGCTCAGGAAGCTGCGCGCCGACCGCTTCGAGGACATCATCGCCGTGGTGGCGCTCTACCGCCCGGGCCCGATGGAGAACATCCCCCGCTACATCTCGGTGAAGCACGGCGAGGAGCAGGCGGACTACCTCCATCCGGAGCTGGAGCCGATCCTCCGCGAGACGCACGGGATCATGATCTATCAGGAGCAGGTGCTGCAGATCGCGCAGAAGCTCTCGGGCTTCTCGCTGGGGAGCGCCGATCTCCTGCGCCGCGCCATGGGCAAGAAGATCCAGTCGGAGATGGACGCCCAGCAGGAGGCCTTCGTCAACGGCGCGGTCGCGCGCGGCGTCGCCAAGGCCACCGCCGAGCACATCTTCGACCAGGTGCAGAAATTCGCCGGCTACGGCTTCAACAAGTCGCATGCGGCGGCTTACGCGCTGGTCGCCTACCAGACCGCGTACCTCAAGGCGAACCACCCGGTCGAGTTCCTGGCGGCGTCGATGACGCTGGACCTCGGCAACACCGACAAGCTCAACGTCTTCCGCCAGGAATGCGGAAGGCTCGGCATCAAGCTGCTGCCGCCCGACATCAACCGCTCGGGCGTGGAGTTCAGCGTCGAGAACACGGCGGAAGGGCCGGCGATCCGCTATGCGCTCGCCGCGGTGAAGGGAGTCGGCGCCCAGGCGATGCGCGGCGTGGTGGCGGAGCGCGACGCCAACGGGCCTTTCAAGCATCTCTTCGATTTCGCGCGCCGGCTCGACCTTAGGACATTCAACAAGCGGCAGTTCGAGAACCTCGCCAAGGCCGGCGCCTTCGACGCTCTCAATCGCAACCGCGCGCAGACCTGCGCCGCCGCCGAGCTGCTGCTGCGCCACGCGAGCGCCGCCAGCGAGGAGCGCCAGAGCCAGCAGGTGAGCCTTTTTGGCGACGCTCCGGAGACTGCGGCCAGGGGAGCGCTGCCGCAGGTGCCGGACTGGCCGGCGATGGAGCGGCTGCAGTTCGAGTTCGAGGCGATCGGCTTCTATCTCTCGAGCCATCCCCTCGATGCCTACGGCAAGAGCCTGGAGCGGATCGGCGTCACCCGCTCGGCGGAGCTCGCGGCGCGGCTGGCGATGGGCGGCCCGCCGCGCTTCAAGCTCGCCGGCATCGTGGTGGGGAAGAAGGAGCGCACCTCGGCGCGCGGCAACCGCTTCGCGTTCCTGCAGATGTCGGATGCCAGCGGCTTCTTCGAGGTGACGGTGTTCTCCGAGGTGCTGTCGCAGTCGCGGGGTTTGCTCGATGCGGGCCAACCCTTGTTGGTGACCGCGGACGGCCGCGCCGAGGAGGACAGCGTGCGCCTGACCGCGCAGAAGATCGAGCCGCTCGACGCGGTGGTGGCGCAGGCGGCGGCGGGGCTCAAGGTCTTCGTCTCGGCGCAGGAGGCGCTGACGCCGTTGAGCTCGCTCATCGCGCGGGAGACCGGCGGCAAGGGCCGCGTCACCGTGGTGGTGCCGGTGCCGCCGTCCCGCGAGGTGGAGATCGCGCTCCCCGGCGGCTTCCGCATCAGCCCCAAGGTCCGCGCGGCGGTCAAATCGCTGCCGGGAATTCTCGAAGTGCTGGATGTGTGATGCGCTCTCTTACCACCCACGCCGTCATGCCCGGCCTTGTGCCGGGCGCAAGAAGCCTTAGGGTAGAGAGCGCCGCCGCAATCTAAGGGAGGGCAGGGATGTTGAAGATCTGGGGGCGGACGACGTCGTCCAACGTGCAGAAGGTACTCTGGGGCTGCGCCGAGATGGGCATTCCCTTCGAGCGCATCGACGCCGGCCTGCATTTCGGCCGCAACAAGGACCCGGATTATCTCGCGATGAATCCGATGGGCCTGGTGCCGACGGTGGAGGACGGCAAGGTCGTGCTCTGGGAGAGCAACACCATCCTGCGCTATCTCGCGGCGACCCGCGGCTTCGAGAAGCTCCATCCCAAGGACCCGGTGGAGCGCGCCTATGTGGAGCGCTGGATGGACTGGCAGGGCGCGCATCTCTCGGCGCCGATGGCGGTGCTGCTGTTCGGATACTATCGCATGCCGCCGGAGCGCCGCGACGCCGGCGCGCTCGACACCGCCCACTCCAAGTGCATCGAGCTGTTCCGCGTCCTCGAGAAGCAGCTTGGCGACGGCAAGCCCTACCTTGCCGGCAAGGAGCTCACCCTGGCGGACATCTGCAACGGGATCTTCGTGCATCGCTGGTACAACTACCCGGTGGAGCGCCCGAGCATGCCGCATCTCAAGGCGTGGTACGACCGCCTCGCCGCTCGCCCCGGCTACAAGACCCACGTGCTGCTGCCGATCAGCTAGGGAATAAGCGAGGGGTCGCGGCGGTCTATCGAGCGACACGTCCTCTGGCGCTGACGCGGGCCATAAAACAATCGTGATCAGCGCAGTCGGAGCGAGCCGGTATCATCGCGCCGCGGTTGGGAAGCGCGGGGCGGCTGGAAGCTTGCGCGCCTGAACAGAGGAGGGGAGTCTGGTGATGAAGAAAAGTCTGCAATTCGGCGCCGCCGCGGCGGCGGTCGCGGTGGTGATCGGAATGGGCGCTGTCGCCACGATGGCCGAGGATCTCGCCGCGGTGGTCAAGGAGCGCCAGGGGTTGATGAAGCAGCAGAGCGACGACCTCAAGGTGATCAAGGCCTATATCGACGGCGGCACCGACCAGGCCGCGGCGGTGGAGAAGGCGAAGAGCCTGACGGCGATCTCCGCCAAGCTGCCGGAGGTCTGGCCCGCCGGCACCAGCTCCAAGGACTTTCCCGGCAAGTCCAACGCCAAGCCGGACATCTGGCAGGACATGACCAAGTTCAAGGCGACCCTGGCGACGGTGAAGGCCGCCGACGAGAAGCTGTTGGAGGCGCTGGAGAAGGGCGATCGGGCCGCTGCCGGCGCCGCCTTCGGCGATCTCGGCAAGAACGGCTGCGGCGCCTGCCACGGCAGCTTCCGCGAAAAGCTGACCTGAGACGGGGGCGGCGACGACACCGAGATCGCGTTCGGCTCTCCTAGCCGCCCTCATCCTGCTGCTTCTGACGCCTCCCGCCGTCGCCGACGATGCGGCGGTGAAGCGCGGCGCCTATCTCTTCGCCGCCGCCGATTGCGCGAGCTGCCACACCGACGTCAAGAACAACGGCAAGCCGCTCGCCGGCGGCCGCGCGCTGGCGACGCCCTTCGGCACCTTCTACGGCCCCAACATCTCGCCCGATCCGAAGACCGGCATCGGCGACTGGACCGAGGCGCAGTTCCACCGCGCGCTCCGCGAAGGGATCAACGAGCACGGCCGCTACATGTACCCGGTGTTCCCCTTCACCTCTTTCACCGGGATGAGCGATGCGGACATCTCGGATCTCTGGGCCTTCCTCCGCGCCCAGGCGCCGGTGGAGCAGCGCAACAAGCGTCACGAGGTGAGCTTCCCCTTCAACTTCCGCTTCGGCTTGGTGTTCTGGCGCACGCTCTTCTTCCGCGAAGGTCCGCTCGCCCCCGATCCCGCCCATGACGCGGAATGGAACCGCGGCCGCTATCTCGCCGATGCGGTCGCCCATTGCGGCGAATGCCACACGCCGCGGAACTTCCTCGGCGCGATGAAGACCAGCGAGGCCTATGCGGGAAATCCCGCCGGGCCCGACGGCCAGAAGGCGCCCAACATCACTCCTGATCCCGCGAAGGGCATCGGCAAGTGGAGCCTCGACGACATCGAGACCGTGCTGAAGACCGGGCAGCTCCCCGATTTCGATTTCGTCGGCTCCGGCATGGCGGAGGTGGTGAAGGGGACGAGCGAGCTCACCGACGCCGACCGGCACGCGATCGCGGTCTACCTCAAGTCCCTGAAGCCGATCCCGGGCAGCTAGAACTCGGCGGCGACCCCGGCCTATGATGGCGCCCGAAGCATAGGAACCGAGGAGGAACGGCATGGATTTCGGGCTCAAGGGCAAGACGGCGCTGGTGTGCGCGGCGAGCAAGGGGCTCGGCAAGGGCTGCGCCCTGGCGCTCGCCGGCGAGGGCGTCAATCTCGTGATCCTCGCCCGCGGCAGGGAAGCCCTGGAGGCGACCGCCGAGGAGATCCGCAAGGCCTACGGCGTCAAGGTGACGACCCTCGCCACCGACATCACCACGCCGGAAGGCCGCGCCGCCGCGCTGAAAGCCTGTCCCGAGCCCGACATCCTCGTCAACAATGCCGGCGGCCCGCCGCCCGGCGATTTCCGCGAATGGGACCGCGAGACCTGGATCAAGGCGCTCGACGCCAACATGCTGACGCCGATCGAGCTCATCCGCCGGACCGTCGACGGCATGATCAGCCGCCGCTTCGGCCGCGTCGTCAATATCACCTCGAGCTCGGTGAAGGCGCCGATCGACATCCTGGGATTGTCCAACGGCGCGCGCTCCGGCCTTACCGGCTTCGTCGCCGGCGCCGCGCGCAAGACCGTGAAGTTCAACGTCACCATCAACAACCTGCTGCCGGGCGCCATGGACACCGACCGGCTGAAGTCGAACATCCAGACGACGGCGCGCAACCGCAACATCTCCGAGGAGCAGGCGCGCGTCGAGCGCATCGCCACCATCCCGGCCGGCCGCTTCGGCAACATCGAGGAGTTCGGCGCCATCTGCGCCTTCCTCTGCAGCCAGCAGGCCAGCTACGTCACCGGCCAGAACTGGCTCTGCGACGGCGGCGCCTATCCGGGGACGTTCTAGCGGGCGGCGCTCCCGCGGCCTTCGGAGCGCGGTTTCGGCACTGGGGCCGGGCATGGTCGATCGCAAGCAGTGCGAGGAGCTCGATCGGAACGACCCGCTGGGCCGGTTTCGCGAGCGCTTCCTGCTGCCGGAAGGCGTCCTCTACCTCGACGGGAATTCGCTGGGCGCGCTGCCGAAGGCGGTGCCGGAGCGCCTCCGCGAGGTGGTGGAGCGCGAGTGGGGCTGGGGGCTGATCCGGAGCTGGAACAGCGCGCACTGGATCGACCTGCCGCGCCGGGTCGGCGACAAGATCGCGCCGTTGATCGGCGCCCATCCCGGCGAGGTGGTGGCGGCGGACAGCACTTCGGTCAATCTATTCAAGCTGCTCTGCGCGGCGCTGGAGATCGCCCCGGGTCGGCGAGTGATCCTGTCGGAAGCGGGAAACTTCCCGACCGACCTCTACGTCGCCGAGGGCGTGCGCGACCTGCTGCGGCAGGGGCACGAGCTGCGGCTCGTCGAGGCGGAGGGGCTTCTCGATGCCATCGACGAGACGGTGGCGGTGCTGATGCTGACCCAGGTCGACTTCCGCACCGGCTACCGCCACGACATGGCGGCGCTGACCGCAGCCGCGCATCGCAAGGGGGCGCTCACCCTCTGGGATCTCTCCCATTCGGCCGGCGCGATGCCGGTCGATCTCGACGGGTCCGGCGCGGATCTGGCGGTGGGGTGCGGCTACAAATACCTGAATGGGGGGCCGGGCGCGCCCGCCTACCTCTATGTGCGTCGGGCGCTTCAGGACCGCGTTCGCCCGCCGCTATCGGGCTGGATGGGGCACCGGGAGCCTTTCGCCTTCACCGCCGGGTATGCCCCGGCCAAGGGCATCGCCCGCAACCTCTGCGGCACGCCGCCGGTGCTGGCGATGGCGGCCCTCGATGCGGCGCTCGACCTCTGGGCGGAGGTCGACATGGTAGCGCTCCGCGCGAAAAGCGTCGCGCTCGCGGAACTCTTCATCGCCACCGTGGAGGAATGCTGCGCCGGGCTCGGCGTCACGCTGGCCTCGCCCCGCGAGGCGGAGCAACGCGGCAGCCAGGTCTCATTCCGGCATGCGCAGGGTTACGCGGTGATGCAGGCGCTGATCGCCGCCGGCGTGATCGGGGATTTCCGCGCGCCGGATCTCATTCGATTCGGCTTTACGCCGCTTTATCTCCGTCACATCGAAGTCTTCGACGCCGCGCTTGCGGTGGCGGAAATTCTGCGCGAGGAGCGCTGGAATCGCGCGGAATATCTGCGCCGCGCAGTGGTGACGTAAACATCGAGTTGGTCTCAATCTTGACATTGGCTATCCTCGAACGGCGCGGCTCACTCTCGCGCGAACGGGGAAGAGAAAAGCCGCTACGAGACAGAAGGAGCAGTCATGGCAATGATCGATGATCTCCGCGGAACCTGGGCTGGGGCAGCCGGGCGCCGCAAATCCGAGGCGATGGAGATCGTGATCGGGCGGCGGTTCGTCTCCGCTCAATATCGCAAGCTGGTCTGGGAGGTGGTTTCGATCTCGCGTCACGTCGACGATCCGATCGCGCATGTCCAGCTCGCTCGGGTGGGATCCCCGCTCGATACCAAGACCGTGTCGGCCTCGGTGCTGGGGGACAGGCGGTTCTACGAGGCCGTCGGACAGCGCTGAGTCAATTCCTCGTTTACCCTAAGAACATTGTTAATCGAACCGGGATTAGGGTCTTCCGGCAGAGATTGCGCGGCGGCAGCCAGGCTCCGTGCTTGACCGGATTGCTGCACCGCATTAAAGGAGTGAAGTGACCCTCTTGTCCCCGGTGCTTGCGCTCAACCCGCTGACCGCTTTGAGAAAACTCGGGCCTCGGACGGCGTTTGCGCGCTCCCTCCATGGCTGTGGCGCTGCGCGGCAATGCCGGTCGGTGAACGGTCGGAGCGGCTGACGCGTGCTTTACACCGCCTATCAGGTCCACAGTGATGTCCTTGCGCCGGTTCGCCTGATGGCGGAGGCGACGCGCGGGTGGCTGCAGCATCCCTGGCCGATGGTCGGCGGCCATCCCGTCGTCCGCGGTCTCGCGGCGGCCTGCGAGTTGATGGCACGCGCCGGCATGTCGCACCAGCGGCCGGCCTTCGGCTTGGCCGAGACGACGGTGGCGGGCAGGATCGTCGCCGTGCACGAGGAGGTCGCGAGCGAGCAGCCCTTCTGCAACCTCGTGCATTTTCGCAAAGAGACCGTCGTCGAGCAGCCGCGGGTTCTCGTGGTGGCACCGCTCTCGGGGCATTTCTCGACGCTGCTCCGGGGCACCGTCGAGGCGTTGCTGCCGGACCATGACGTTTATCTCGCGGATTGGATAAATGCTCGCAATGTGCCCCTGGTGCACGGCCGCTTCGATCTCGACGATTACATCGACCTTATCATTGCCCAGCTGCGTCATCTCGGACCGAAGACCCATGTGATCGCCGTCTGTCAGCCGTCGGTTCCCGTCCTGGCTGCGGTCTCGCTGATGGCGGCGGAGAACGATCCGGCCGCACCCGCCTCGATGACCCTGATGGGGGGCCCGATCGATACGCGGGTGAACCCCACGGCCGTCAGCACCTTTGGCGAGCAGCACTCCCTCGATTGGTTCGAGCGCCACGTGATCGCGACGGTTCCGGGCCGCTATCCGGGGGCGTTCCGGCGGGTCTATCCGGGCTTCCTTCAGTTGGCGGGCTTCGTCAGCATGAATCTCGAGCGTCATGTCTCGGCTCATGTGGACCTGTTCCGGCACTTGGTCCGCGGCGACGGCGAGAGCGCCCAGGCAACCAAGAGCTTTTATGACGAATACCTGAGCGTGATGGACCTGCCGGCCGACTTCTATCTGCAAACGGTGGAGCGGGTGTTCCAGGAGCATGCACTGGCGACCGACCGTTTCTTCTCCCGCGATCGCAAGGTCGAGCCGCGGGCGATCTCGCGCACGGCGCTGCTCTGCGTTGAGGGCGAGAAAGACGACATTTGTGCCGTAGGCCAGACACATGCCGCCCTCGAGCTCTGCAGCGGCATCCCGGACGGACGCCGCGCCTACCACATGCAGCCGAAGGTCGGACACTACGGCGTCTTCAACGGTCGACGCTGGCGCGAAGAGATCCTCCCGAAGGTACGTGACTTCATCCGCGCGAACGGGTGAAAATACTGCGTCCGGCGGGGGTTGTGCCGGAGCGAAAATTCGGGGCATCGGGAGGATCGGCCATGGCCGCTGCGGCCAAGAAAGTTATCATTACCTGCGCTGTAACGGGGTCCATCCACACCCCGACGATGAGCCCGCACATTCCGGTAACGCCGGACGAAGTGGCGGCGCAGGCGATCGGCGCGGCGGAGGCCGGCGCGGCCATCCTTCATCTCCATGCCCGCGATCCCCGGGACGGCCGGCCGACCCCGGATCCAGCGGTCTTCATGCAGTTTCTCCCTCGAATCAAGCAAGCCACTGATGCGGTTGTCAATATCACCACCGGTGGCGGTCACGGGATGAGTCTCGAAGAGCGCCTGGCGGCGCCGCTCAAGGCCTCGCCGGAGATGTGCTCGCTCAACATGGGCTCGATGAATTTCGGGCTCTACCCGATGCTGGCGCGCTACAAGGAATGGAAGCACGATTGGGAGCCGAAGCACCTCGAGGCCTCCCGAGATTTCATCTTCAGGAACACATTCAAAGACATCGAGTATATTCTTAAAAATCTAGGCGAGGCGCACGGCACGCGCTTCGAGTTCGAATGCTACGACGTCGGCCATCTCTATACCCTCGCTCACTTTCTCGATCGCAAGCTGGTGCAGCCGCCGCTCTTCGTGCAGACGATCTTCGGCATCCTCGGCGGCATCGGCGCCGACCCCGAGAACCTCGTCCATATGAAGCACATCGCCGACAAGCTGTTTGGCGCGGACTACCAATGGTCGATCCTGGCCGCGGGCCGCCATCAGCTGCCGCTGGTGACCATGGGGGCGATCATGGGCGGCAACGTGCGCGTGGGCCTCGAGGACTCCCTCTATATCGGCAAGGGGCAGCTCGCCCAGTCCAATGCCGATCAGGTCCGTCGCATTCGATCGATCCTGGAGAACCTCTCCCTGGAGATCGCGAGCCCCACGGAGGCGCGCCAGCTGCTCAAGCTCAAAGGCGGGGATCGCGTCACCTTCTGACCGGCCGTGCGATGATCGACAAGCGCGTAAGCAGTCTCGCCGAGGCGGTGGCGGGGGTTAAGGATGGATCAACCATCCTCTGCGGCGGCTTCGGCATGTCCGGCGCGCCGACGGAGCTGCTCGATGCCCTGGTCGAGCAGGGCGCCAGGGATCTGGTGGCGGTTGCCAACAATGCAGGCAACGGCGACTCGGGCCTGGCCGCGCTGATCGCCCATGGCCGGGTGCGCAAGATCATCTGCTCCTACCCGCGTTCCGACAATCCGCACCAGTTCGAGCGCGCCTACAAGGAAGGACGGCTCGAGCTCGAGCTGGTGCCGCAGGGAACGCTCAGCGAACGCATGCGCTGCGCGGCGGCCGGCCTTGGCGGCTTCTTCTCGCCGGTCTCGGTCGGGACCGAGCTCGCCGAGGGCAAGGAGGTGCGCGAGATCGATGGCCGTTTATACGTATTCGAGAAACCCATCAAAGCCGACGTCGCCTTCTGCAAGGCATACCAGGCCGACCGCTGGGGAAATCTCCGCTATCGGAAGTCGTCGCGGAACTTCAATCCGGTGATGGCGATGGCAGCGAAACTCACCGTGGTCCAGGTCAAGGAGTTCGTCGAGCTCGGCTCGATCGATCCCGAATGCGTGCATACTCCGGGTATTTTCGTCGATCGCGTGGTAGCACTGGGAGGTGCCTGATGACTCCGTTGAACCGGCGTCAGATCGCCTGGCGCGCCGCACAGGACATCATCGACGGCTCCTATGTGAATCTCGGCATCGGTCTGCCGACGCTGGTCGCCGATTTCATCCCGACCGATCGCGAGATCGTCTTCCACAGCGAGAACGGCGTTCTCGGCCTCGGCAAGGCGCCGCCGCCGGAACTCGCGGACCCCGACCTCATCAACGCCGGCAAGCAACCAGTAACCTTGCTGCCGGGCGGCTCGTTCTTTCACCATAACGACGCGTTCGTGATGATCCGCGGCGGCCACATCGACGTCTCCCTGCTCGGCGCCTTCGAGGTCTCGCGCGACGGCGATCTCGCGAACTGGGCCACCAACGATCCGACGTTCCCACCCGGCGTCGGGGGTGCGATGGATCTGGCCGCCGGCGCCAAGGAGGTGCGGGTGCTCGTCGAGCACACCACCAAGACCGGCGAGCCGCGCATCCGCAATCGTTGCACCTATCCGCTGACGGCACCCCATTGCGTCAGGCGGATCTATACAAATCTCGCGGTTATCGACGTAACCACAGACGGCCTGGTGGTGCGCGAGATGATCGAGGGCATGAATCTCGATCGGCTGCAGGCGGTGACGGAGCCGCCGCTGCGGCTCGCGAATGATTGGCAGAAGCTGGCGCCGCCCGCCGTCTAGCAGCTCCCCTCGGGCGCTCTGCGGCTCGTTAGCGTTAATGCCCGAAAGAGCCTGGCGCTCCGGTCGCCGCTCTCGCCTATCCTAACAGGCGCAATTGTGTAATATGGACGCAATCATCGCCCGGGCAATGCGCGGTGATGAGGGCAAACGCGGCGCTGACAATGCCGCAGCACAGGAGGGCTAGAAGACATCATGCAGCGACGTTCATTTCTGCGAGCAGGCGGCCTGGGCTTGGCCGCGACCACCATCGCCGCGCCGGCGATCGCGCAGTCCGCGCCGGAACTCAAGTGGCGCCTGGCAGCGAGCTGGCCCAAGAGCCTCGATACCCTGTTCGGCGGCGCCGACTACTTTACCAAGCGCGTCGCCGAGATGACCGACAACAAGTTTCAAATCCGCGCTTTTGCCGGCGGCGAGATCGTGCCGGCGCTCCAGGTGCTGGATGCGGTGCAGAACAACACGGTCGAGATGGGACATACCGCGAGCTACTACTACGTCGGCAAGGATCCGACCTTCACCTTCGACTGCACGGTCCCGTTCGGCCTCAACACGCGCCAGCAGAACGCCTGGATGTGGCATGGTGGTGGCGACGCGCTGATCTCCGAGTTCTTCAAGGACTACAACATCCATCCGATTGCCGCCGGCAATACCGGCGCCCAGATGGGCGGCTGGTTCCGCAAGGAGATCAAGACGGTCGACGATCTCAAGGGCCTGAAGTTCCGGATCGGCGGCTGGGCGGGCAGCGTGCTGGTGAAGCTCGGCGTCGTTCCCCAGGTGATCGCCGGCGGCGACATCTATCCGGCTCTGGAGAAAGGAACCATCGACGCCGCGGAATGGGTCGGTCCGTACGACGATGAGAAGCTCGGCTTTTACAAAGTAGCCAAATATTACTACTACCCGGGCTGGTGGGAGGGTAACGCGCAGCTTTCGCTCTATGTGAATCTGGACCAGTGGAACAAGCTGCCCAAGAACTACCAGGCGGTGGTCCAGTCGGCAGCGGCGGAAGCGCGCAACTGGATGATCGGCAAGTACGACACCGACAATCCGGCGGCGCTGCGGCGACTGGTGGCCAACGGCACCCAGCTGCGGCCGTTCACGGAGCCGGTGCTCGACGCCTGCTTCAAGGCCGCCAACGAGCTCTACGACGAGACTTCCGCCAAGAACGCAAAGTTCAAGAAGATCTACGACTCCTGGAAGCAGTTCCGCGGCGAGGAGGAGCTCTGGTTCCAGGTGGCCGAGCAGACCTTCGACAACTTCATGCTGCGGCACCAGAAGGGCTGATCTGCCAGCCATCATTGCCGATGGAAGGGAAGCCCCGCATGTGGCGGGGCTTCTCATTTGCACCATCGGAGAACCCTATTATTTGATCGGTATCTGAATCGGTTGGTCGCTCTCGGGTACGGGCTGGATCTGGATCTGGACCTTGTTCGGGTCGATCTTCGGCCCGTTGTCGAGACCCGCCAGCACCAGCTGCGGGAAGGCGATCACGACGGCAACCATGACGAGCTGGATGGCGACGAACGGCACCACGCCCCAATAGATCTGTCCGGTCGTCACCGGTTCCAGGCGCCGGTTGGTAATGCGGTCCACGTAGGAACTGCTGGGGGCCACGCTGCGCAGGTAGAACAGGGCGAAGCCGAAGGGCGGGTGCATGAAGGAAGTCTGCATGTTGACGCCCAGCAGCACGCCGAACCACACGAGATCGATGCCGAGCTTCTCCGCCACGGGCCCGAGGAGCGGGATGACGATGAAGGCGAGCTCGAAGAAGTCCAGGAAGAACGCCAGCACGAAAGTCATCAGGTTGACGACGATGAGGAAGCCGATCTGTCCGCCGGGAAGGCTGGTCAGCAGGGCTTCGACCCAGAGATCGCCGTTGACGCCACGGAAGACCAGGCTGAAGACCGTCGATCCGATCAGGATGAAGATCACGAAGCAGGAGAGCTTGGCCGTGGTGTCCATAGCCTGCCGGAGCAGCGTCCAGTTCAGGCGCCGGTTGGCCATGGCCAGCAGCAGCGCGCCGCTCGCCCCCATCGCTCCGCCCTCGGTCGGCGTCGCGATGCCGATGAAGATCGTGCCGAGCACCAGGAAGATCAGCGCCAGCGGCGGCATCATGACGATGATCACCTGCTGGGCGAGGCGGCTCAGCAGGCCCAGCCTGAGGAAGCGATTGGCGATCGCCACGGCATAGGTCGCGACCCCCGCGAGGGCGCAGGCCCAGATCGGATGCATGTACTGTGCCGCCGCGACCCCGCCGAGGATCGCCAGAACGACGATGATCGCAAGCGAGGCATAGCCCGGACGCCCGTCGGGCTCCCGGATGGTGATGGCATCGGGTGGTAGCGCCGGGGTCCGCTCCGGGTGCAGAAACGTCATGACGAAGACGTAGCCCGCATAGAGACATGCCAGCCCGATGCCGGGAATGAAGGCTCCCTGATACATGTCGCCGACGGAGCGGCCGAGCTGATCCGCCATTACGATCAGCACCAGGCTTGGCGGGATGATCTGCGCGAGCGTGCCGGAAGCCGCGATGACGCCGGCTGCCACCCGGCGATCGTAGCCGTAGCGCAGCATGATCGGCAGCGAGATCAGTCCCATCGAGATGACAGAGGCCGCAACCACGCCTGTCGTGGCGGCAAGCAGCGCGCCGACGAAGATGACGGCGTAGGACAGGCCGCCACGAACTGTTCCGAACAGTTGGCCGATGGTGTCGAGCAGATCTTCCGCCATGCCCGAACGTTCGAGCACCAGGCCCATGAAGGTAAAGAACGGAATCGCGAGCAGCGTGTCGTTGCTCATGACGCCGTAGATGCGATCCGGCAGCGCCTGAAGGAAATCAGGCTGGAATT
>DATJOK010000221.1:0-3156 GCA_035507155.1 Allostellaceae bacterium | reverse complement strand
GTCACGTAGAGCGAGCCCTTGCCGGCGAGGATGCCGAGATCGATCGGGCCGATGGCGCCGGAGGACTGGCCGAAGCTCACCATCAGGCCGGTGGGCCGCAGGCAGTCGAGCGACTTCAGGAAGGTGTCCTTGCCGACGCCGTCATAGACCACCGGCACCTTCTCGCCCTTGGTGATCTCCTTCACCTTCTCGACGAAATCCTCCCGGGTGTAGACGATCGGATAGTCGCAGCCGTGCGCCTTGGCGAGCTTCGCCTTCTCGTCGCTGCCGACGGTGCCGATGACGGTGGCGCCCAGCGACTTCGCCCACTGACAGGCGATGAGGCCGACGCCGCCCGCCGCCGCGTGGAAGAGGATGGTGTCGCCGCGCTTCACCTTGAAGATCTGGCGGATCAGATACTGCGTCGTCATGCCCTTCAGCATCATCGCCGCCGCCTGCTGGTCGCTGATGCCGCTCGGCAGCACCACGAGGCGGTCCGCCGGCATGATGCGCGCCTCGGAATAGGCGCCGACCGGGCTGTTGCCGTAGGCGACGCGGTCGCCGGCCTTGATGTCGGTGACGCCGGAGCCGACTTCCTCGACGACGCCCGCCGCCTCGGCGCCGAGGCCGCTCGGCAGCTGCGAGGGATAGAGGCCGCTGCGGATATAGGTGTCGACGTAGTTGAGGCCGATCGCGGTATGGCGCACCCGCGCCTCGCCGGGGCCGGGCTTGCCGAGCGTCACCTCGTCCCATTGCAGGACTTCAGGGCCGCCGGCCTTGTGGAAACGGATCGCGTGGGTCATCGAGCGTGCTCCCTTGTTGCTGTTGGTCGACGATTACGCCGATTTCGAGGGCTGGTGTCAGGGATCGAAATCGGCGGAAAACGAATCCGGCGGCGGCTCGAAGCGGGTGGAAATCAAACCCTGTCGCGGCCCGACGCCGGCGGAAACGAGGCGGCCGAAAACAGATGAAACCGGTTAACTAAACCAGATTTTTCCGGAAGAACGCAGCGGTGCGCTCGTTCGCGAGGGCGGCGCTCTTCTCGTCGTAGTGCTGGCCGCCGGCGCGGGCGAAGGCGTGGTTCTGGCCGGCATAGCTGTGGAGGGTGACGTGGGCGTTGCCCTCGAGAGCGGCCTTGATCTTCGCCTGGGCGGGCGGCGGGCAGTACTCGTCCTGCTCGGCGATGTGAAGCATGAGCGGCTTCCTGATGCTCTTGGCCTCGTCGAGGGCGCCCTCGATGCCGACGCCGTAATATCCCACCGACGCATCGGCGTCCGAGCGCGTCGCCATCAGATAGGCGAGCTTGCCGCCGAGGCAGTATCCCACCGCGCCCACCTTGCCGGTGCAGGCGGGGAGCGCGCGCAGATGCTTGAGCGTCGCCGTCAGATCCTCGACGCCCTTCGCCTCGTCGAAGCTCTTGTAGAGCGAGAACGCCTTCGCCCATTCCGCCTCGGTCTTGTCGGTGATCTGGATGCCGGGCTCCTGGCGCCAGAACAGGTCCGGGCAGAGCACCACATGGCCCTGCTTGGCGAAGCCGTCGGCGAGATCGCGCATCACCTTGTTGACGCCGAAGATCTCCTGGATCAGCAGGATCCCCGGCCCGCGGCCGTTGCCGCCGGCGGCCGCGCCGGTCGGCGTCGCGAGATAGGCGGAAAAGCTGCCGCCGTCGGCGGCACGGATGGTGACGTCGGGCATGGGTAAGGCTCCCTGGATTTTCGCCACCATAGACCGCGAGCGCGAGGCTTGTCACGCTGCCGGAGTGATCGCGCGGCCGTGAGCGAAATCTAGACCAGCAGCGCGCCTTCCAGCACCAGAAGGGTGGTCTTGGTCTTGGTGCCGCCGGCGCCGCTGTAGCCGCCGAGTTTGCCCTCAGCCGCCAGCACCCGGTGGCAGGGGATGATGACCGGGATCGGATTGCTGCCGCAGGCGCTTCCCACCGACTGCGGCGTGTCGCCCACCTCGCTCGCGATCTCGCCGTAGCTCCGGGTCTGGCCATAGGGAATGCGCGCCATCGCCGCCCAGACGGCCTGCTCCAGCGGCGATCCCCCGGGGTTGAGCGGCAGATCGAAATCGCGCCGCGCGCCGGCGAAATACTCGCCGAGCTGGCGCGCCGCCTCCTGCAGCAGCGGCGTCGGCGCCTCCTTGGGCGCGCGGCCCCAGTGCACGGCGACGATGGCGTCGCCCCGCTCTTCGATGGTGAGCGCGCCGAGCGGGCTCGGGATGGTGAGGGTCGGCATCAGGAGAGGCTCCGTTGACTGATCAACGATCGAGCTCGGCCGCGAGATTGGCGGCATCCGAGAGCGGCAGCGAGCAGACCGGGCCGCGGCAGACATAGGCGGTGGCGCGCGCCGCGAGCTGCTGCTTGCCGGCGGCAGGATGCTGGTCGGGGAGCGCGGCGCCGGGCGTCAGCACGGCGAGCACGCGGGTCGGCAGGGAGACGCTGCTGGCGGCGCGGAGCAGCGCGTCGGTGTCGGCCTCGCCGCGCCGGCCGATGATCACGATCTCGATCGGCCGCTGCAGCGTCTCGTTGCCGTTGAGGAGCGAGCCGAAGGGGAAGAAGTTCCGCGGCACGTCGCCGGCAAAGGCATTGACCGCCGCCTCGGCGCGCTCGCGATAGGCGGGCTTGCCGGTGAGGTAATGGAGCCGCGCCAGCACCTCCACCATGGTGCCGTTGCCGGAGGGGGTGGCCGCGTCCTGCACCATCTTGGGCCGGGTGATCAGCCCCTCGACGTCGGAGGCGGCGACGAAATAGCCGCCGGTGGCATCGCCGTACCAGTGCTCCACCAGCTCGGCCCAGCTCTCGGCGCGCTGGCGATAGGCGGGCTTGCCGGTCGCCTCCTCGAGGGCGAGCGCGGCGCGCGCCAGGTTGGCGTGATCGTCGAGGGTGGCGGGATGGCGCGCGCGGCCGTCGCGGAAGCTGTGGTGGAGGCGGCCGTCCTCGTCGGTCATCTGGCGCTCGATGAAGTCGAAGGCAGTCTCGGCAAGTTGGATCCAATCCGGCCGCTCGAACACCTGGCCCGCATAGGCGAGCGCCGCGATCATCAGCCCGTTCCAGTCTGCCAGCACCTTGTCGTCGAGACCCGGGCGCACGCGGGCCGCGCGCGCCTGCAGCAGCAGGGCGCGATCCGCCGCCAGCGCCCGCTCGGTCGCGTCGTCCGCGCGCTCCATGTAATGGAG
>DATJOK010000220.1:0-4322 GCA_035507155.1 Allostellaceae bacterium | reverse complement strand
TCGGCGCCCGCGGCGATGGTGGGCGTGTCCACCTCCGCGGTGGTCTTGCCGTAGACCATCTCCGGCGTATGGCCGAACCAATCGACGTAGGTGCGGTTGATGAGCCGGTATCGCCGGGCGCGATCCTTGAGGAAGATGGCGAAGGGCGAGTTGTCCATGATCGCCCGCAGCTGGCGCTCCCGCTGCTCGAGCGCCCGGGTCAGCAGCTGGTTGCGCTCGAAGTGCAGGATGACGGCGCCGAGCAGAAGGATGGTGAGCGGCGTGCAAGCGAGCCACTCCAGCACGACGGTGCGAAGCGCGAGATCGGCCGCCAGGGAGGGCGGAAACAGGCCGATGACGGCGATCTCGCCGAGGGCGACGGCGATGCCGACCGCCAGGAGATGCCGATGGTCGACCGACCGGCCGCTGCGGCGTCGCAGCGAGACATCGGTGAATGCGACGGCGAAGGTGATGACGAGGCTGGCGATGCCGGCGGCGATGCCGGCGCCGCCGAGGGCGACGCGGTAGGCGACGACGATCGCCAGCGAAATCACGCCGACATCGATCCCACCGAACAGGGTCGCGGTGGCCACCACGGTGTTGCGCAGATCGAGGTGCACCCCGGCAGCGGCGTCGACCGGCGCCCACATGCTGACGATGCCGAGGAGGCCGAACGCCGCGCCATAGAGCAGCATCTCCACCACGCCGTTCGCCCGGTCTCGCGCCCATTGCCGCACCTTGCAGTAGCCGAGCACCCCGAGCGTGAGCAGCGCCGCGTTCTGCACGACGTGGAACGCAATCTGGAGCAACGGGACGATGGTCATCGGCTCGGCAAAATTCCTCGCGGGTTTGGGCGGACGCTCCGGCGGCTAGTGAGAGGAGACGATCTCGAGGCGGCGCGCCGCGTTGGCCGCCTCGACCCGATTGCGCACGTCGAGCTTGCGAAAGATGCTGCGCACGTGGAGCTTCACCGTGATCTCCTCGAGATCGAGGGCGCGGGCGATTTCCTTGTTGGAGTTGCCGCGCGCCAGCAGGGTGAGGACCTCGCGCTCGCGCGGCGTCAGGCCCGCGGCGGTGGCGACGCGGGGTCCCGGCGGCCCGTGCGCGACATCCGCCGGAACATAGGTCCCGCCGGCGGCGATCACCTGCAGCGCCGCGGCAAGCACGTTTCCCGGCATGGTCTTCGGCAGGAAGCCGCGGGCGCCCAGCTGAATGGCGCGCGTGACGTTGGCCGAGTTGGCGGCTCCCGAGATGATCACCAGCGGCACGCCGGGAAACCGCGACAGGGTGCGCTCGACGCCGTCGAATCCCTGCACGCCCGGCAGCTGAAGATCGAGGATCAGGAGATCGTAGGGCGTGCCGTCGGCCAGCGCGCGGTGGGCGCTCTCGAGATCGCCGACCAGGGACAGCGTGCTGTCGGGGAGACTGCGCTCGACGATGGCGCGCAGCGCCTCGGCGAAGATGGGGTGATCGTCGGCGAGCAGGATGCGCAAGACCTCGCCCCTAGGTCATCATCATCGGTCCGGATGGGACCGTCGTCGCGGAGAGGCGCGGATCGATCCTCCGGAGCGGTGAAGCGGCGTTCGCTGCGTGCCCGACGCGCGTCATTTCTATCGATCGTAGACTGCGACCCGAGTGCTGCCAACGCCCCACCCGGCGCGCCGACGAGATCGCGCGACATCGCCGACGCCAGCACGAATACGGCCGTATGCGAAACCGACAAGCCTGCCGGACGAACGCCGCGCGCTCAGGCCGCGTCGAACTGGGTGGCGAGGTTGCCTTCGTAGGTGGTGGGGCCGACGTGGTCGAGCTGGCTCTTGAGATCGGCCCAGACCTCGCCGCCGAGATCGGTCCAGCGGCGGCAGAAGCTGAAATCCTCGCTGAGATAGGCGCCGGTCGCCGGGTCGATCATGCACTCGAAGAGCGCGACGCGGTTCGGGCTGTCGGCGAGCGCGTCGCGGTAGTTGTGATCGACGCGGAAGCGCAGCGCCTGGTAATGGGCGCACATCCTCTCCAGCACGTGCCGACGGATCATCAGGAAGCCGGTGCCGGCGCCGCGCACACGGGCGAACTCGCCGCGGGTCTCGATGTGGTTGGGATCCTCGACCTCGAGCACGTAGTGGAGCGCGGCGGCGGGATCCTGCCGTCCGGCGGCGAGCGCGGCGCGGATCTTCCCCCAGTCGATGCGCTTGATCGGATAGATCGCGGCGCAGACGTCGGCGCCGCTGGCGATGAGGCGGATCACCTGCTCCGGCTCGAAGCCGATGTCGGCATCGATGAAGAGGAGATGCGTCGCCTTGGGATCGTCGAGGAAGGCCGCCACCAGGTTGGCGCGCGCCCTGGTGATGAGGGCGTCGTTCTGCTGCATCTCGAGCTTCAGCGTGATGTCGCCGTAGGAGCGCAGGACGCCCTGCAGCTTGAACATCGAGGCGCAGTAGATGCTGGCGACCTGGCCGCCGAAGCAGGGGGTGGCGACGACGAGATTGACGGGGTCCGCCATCGGGAAAGGCTCCGCGACACAGGGGCGCAAGGATTATCGGCGCGAACGCTAGGCCGATATGGTGAACCGGCGGTTAACGGCGCGTGCCGGCGGCTATTGAAATCCTCGGCCGCCGGAGGTAAGCCGCGGGGCTTCGCGTCCCCGCGCCGCCCTCACGAGAGCCCGCACATGCTGCGCCGCCGCCTTTTTCTCGCCGGACCTCTGCTGCTCGCCGCCGCGCCGGCCCTGGGGCAGACGCAGAAGCGGAAAGCGCCGCCGCCGACGGCGCAGCCGATCGTCTGGTCCACCGCCGACGCTGCCCGCTTCGCCGCCATCCGCCAGGGCTTCCCGGAATACTCCGGGCTCGCCGACCGCGAGTTCGCGGGCGAGCTCCTGGACCGGGTGCGGCGCGTCTGGCTGGCGAGCCCGCAGGAGCAGCTTGCCTTCTACCAGACCTTCGTCCAGCGCCTGCCCTGGTACGACATCTACTCCGTGAAGGGGCTGCACGACGAGCTCATCCGCCTGCTGCTCACCGCCTACACCCATTTCAGCCATCCGCCCTGAGCGCCGGGCGCCGGCAGCGGCCCGACATTCCCTCCGCATCCTGTGAGCTAGGGCACAGGGAGGCGGCTTCCGCTCCTGCCATGCTGCGGCGGTCGCGGACTCCCTCCGCGGCAGCCACTCAGGAGGAAGATCATGGCAATCACGCTTGCCCATATTCCTGACGCCGCCTGGATCATCGCCCTTTATAAAGCCATCCACGGCGGCGACCCGGCGCCCGACCAGCAGACCGTCGCCGTGCAGATCGGCGGCGAGATGATGAGCCTGCTGGCCGGCAAGGCATCGGCGACGGTGTCGGTGAGCGCCTTGGAGCGGACGTTCAAGACGCTCGGCATGACCGTGACCGCGAGCGAGGTCGAGACCAGAGGCGCCACCACCGAGGCGTTGACGCCGATCCATCAGGGCACACAGACGATCCGCCTCTGCTTCGGCGTCGGCACCGGCCGTCAGTGCATCGACGTGACGATCCCCAAGCTGCAGGTCGGCCCCTCGCCGAACTGACGCATTGCCGTCACGGCGCGTCCCAGCCCGGACGCGCCGCTCGGATGCCCGTTGTGGCAACGGCTGGGCATCCGCAAGGCACCGCGGCGCTTCACCGCGCCGCGGTGCCGATGCGTCCGATCCCCGGCAGCTTCAGCGCCGGGCGCCGGAAATCGATGCCGATGTTGAGGCCGAGGAGATTGGCCTCGATCCCCTCGTCGAGCGCCGCCAGCAGCCCGGCGACGCCCAGGAACGAGACCTGATAGCCGGTGCCGCTCGGCGCCGCGCCGAAGAGGGCGCCGTCGGGAAGATAATCCTTGCCGATCGCGATCGACGGCAGGCTCAAGCGCAGCTCTGGCACCGCGCGGGCCACATAGGCGGTGAAGGTGTTGCTGTTGGGACCGGGCCAGGCGCGGTACTCCCGCGGATAGGGATAGCGCGCGACCGCCGCCGTCACCTTCTCGATCATCGCCTCGACGTCCGGCCCGCGCCGGTCGAGCAGCAGCTCCGGCCGCGCGCCAAACCAGTAATTGTCAGGCCCGCTGCGATCGACGCGGACGGCGGGCGCGCCGCCGGCAACGCCGAAGCCGATTACCTCGTAGCGCGTAAAGCGCGGCGCATTCGCGGGCTTCACCGCGATCCAGGTGTGGACCGCGAAGGCCGCGCGCCAGGCGACCGCGCGCGCCGCATAGACCTGGATCACCGGCTCCGGCGTCGCCGCCGGATCGGGTGCCAAGCCGGTCGCATCGCGCCGCTGCTGAAACCAGGGAACGCCGCTCACTCGAGAAGACATGCAGGCACTCACGAGAATGGGAAAGACGAA
>DATJOK010000219.1:0-20635 GCA_035507155.1 Allostellaceae bacterium | reverse complement strand
CTCGTAGGCGCGGCGCTTCCAGATCGCCCGCTCGGCGTAGGTGAGCTCCTGCGCCAGCATGGCATCGATGGAGACGAGCTGCGCCTTGCGGCCCTGGCTCATCGCGAGCTCCGCCGCCTGCGGCGCCGGATGGCGGCCGGTGCCGTCATAGACCAGCACCTCCTGGCCCAGCGGCACCGCGGCGCTGATCGCGTCCCAGACGCTGGTGCAGAGCTCGGCGCCGGGGATCCACTCGATATCGGGGGTGCCGCCGGTGGCGATGATCACCACGTCGGGCTTCTCGGCGACGACATCGGCGCGCTCCGCATAGGTGTTGAGGCGGACCTCGACGCCCAAGCGCTCCAGCTCGGCGCGGCGCCAGTCGACGATGCCGACCACGTCCTTGCGCCAGCTCGCCCGCGCCGCCAGCAGCACCTGGCCGCCGAGGCGGTCGGCGGCCTCGAAGAGCGTCACCTTGTGGCCGCGCTCGGCGGTCACCCGCGCCGCTTCCAGGCCGGCGGGACCGCCGCCCACCACGATGACGCGGCGGCCGGGCTTTTCCGATCGCGTGATGATCTGCGGCAGCGTTGCCTCGCGGCCGGTGGAGGGGTTGTGGATGCAGTGCGGCCGGTACTGCGATTGGCAATGGGTGGCGCCGACGCAGGGGCGGATCAGCTCCTCCTTTCCCGCCTCCAGCTTGGCGACGATGTAGGGGTCGGCGATATGGGCGCGGGTCATCGCCACCATGTCGAGGAGCCCCTCGCGGATCGCGTGGCGGGCCGTCGCGATGTCGGAGATGCGCGCCGCGTGGAACACCGGCAGCTTCACCTCGCGCTTGAACTCGCCGACCCGCTTCAGCCACGGCGCGATCGGCGAGGCCATGCCCGGCATGTTGTCGACGGCAAGCCCGATCTCGGTGTCCATGCGGCCGTAGATCGCGTTGAAGAAATCGAGGCAGCCGGCGCGCTCGAAGACCTGCGCGATCTCGACGCACTCCTCGAAGCCCATGTCGCCGGGCCCGCTGCCCTCGTCCACCACGTAGCGGAAGCCCACCAGGAAATCGTCGCCGACCCGGCGGCGGATCTCCTCGAAGACCTCGAGGCCGAAGCGGCAGCGGTTGGCGAGCGAGCCGCCATAGCCGTCGGTGCGGTGGTTGGTCTTGGGCGACAGGAACTGGCCGATGAGATGGCCGCCCGCCAGCGTCTCGATGCCGTCGAGCCCGCCCTCCTTGCAGCGGAACGCGCCGGCGCCATAGGCCTTCACCACGCGCTTGATGTCGTTGTCATCCATCTCCCGGGGGAAGCTGCGATGCAGCGTCTCGCGCACCGGCGAGGGCGCGATGGTGGCGAGCCAGTTGCTGGCATAGGGCTCGCCGCGGCGGCCGAGATGGGTGATCTGGCACATCAGCCGGGCGCCGTGGCCGTGGATGCGCGCCGAGAACTGCTGCAGGTAGGGGATCACCTCGTCGACGCCCACGTTGAGCTGGCGGAAGACGTTGGGGGAGTCCGGCGCCACGTTGGAGGAGCCGCCGAACATGGTGAGCGCGATGCCGCCCCGGGCCTTCATCTCGTGATAGGCCTGGTAGCGCTCCACCGGCATGCCGTCCTGCTCCATGCCCGAGGCGTGGCTGGTGCTCATAAGCCGGTTCTTGAACCGCACGTGCTTGATGGCGAGCGGCTGCAGCAGGGGATCGCGGTTGGCGCGGGCGGGTTCTGCGGACATGTCTAGTCTCTTGCGTTGCTGCGACGGGATGCGGGGGCGGCGGCCTTGGCGAAATCGCCGAGCGCCATCCGGGTGGTGAGGCCGCCATCGACGATGAGGGTCTGGCCGGTGACGAAGTCGGAGCGGGCGAGGTAGAGCACCGCCTCGGCCACGTCCGCGCCGCGACCGATGCGGCCCAGCGGATGGCCGGCGGCGGCGGCGGCGATCATGCCGTCGACGTCGCGGCCGGGATTGGCCTCGGCGAGCGAGCTTCTGAGGAAATCGGTGTCGATGTAGCCAGGCGCCACCGCGTTGACCCGCACGCCCTCGGCCGCCACGTCCATGGCGAGCGCGCGGGCCAAAGAGGAGAGCGAGGCCTTGGCGACCGTGTAGGCGACGCGGCGCGCCGTCGCGGTCACCGCCCAGATCGACGAGATCAGCACGATGAGCCCGGCGCGCCGCCGCACCATGCCCGGCAGCACCGCCTGGGAGAGGATGAAGGGGACGCGGAGATTGGCCTCCATGCAGCGGTCCCACTGCTCGACCGTGGTCTCGAGGGCGGAGCCGCGCAGGGCGCGGCCGACGCAGCAGACCAGGATGTCGATGGCGCGGGACTGGGCGTCGAGGCGCTTCAGCGCGCGCGCCACCTGGTCCGCATCGGTGACGTCGAGCTCAATCGCCTGGATCGGCAGCTTGTTCCGGCGGACGGCGCGGCGGCAGGCGGCGACACTGGCGGATGTCGAGCCGCAGACGATCACCCAGGCGCCGTTCTCCGCCAGCAGCTCGGCGATGGCGAGGCCCATGCCGCGGGTGCCGCCGGCGACGAAGGCGGTCTTGCCGGCGAGCGCGCCGCCATGGCCGATCGCGCGCCTAGCCATGGCGGATCTCCCGCCACCGATGGCAGGCGACCGCGTGCCCGTCGGCAACGCGGTCGAGGGGCGGATGCTCGGTGGCGCAGATCTCCGCCGCGTGCGGGCAGCGCGTCGCGTAGCGGCATCCGGTGGCCGCGGGCGGCGCCGCGGTCACTTCGGCATCCTCCGATATCTCCTCGTCGAGAGTGCCGAGCAGCGCCTTGGTGTAGGGATGGCGCGGCGCGGTGAAGATCTCCTCGGTCGGGCCGAGCTCCACCAGCTTGCCGAAATACATGACGCCGATGCGATGGCAGAGGTAGCGCGCCACGTGCAGATCGTGGGTGATGAAGAGGATCGCGACGCCGCTCGCCTCCTGCACGTCGCGCAGCAGGTTCAGGATCTGGGCGCGGACGGAGACGTCGAGCTTGGAGACCGCCTCGTCCGCCACCAGCAGGCTCGGCGACAGCGTCAGCGCGCGGCCGATCGCGACCCGCTGCAGCTGGCCGCCAGAAAGCTCGTGCGGGAAGCGGTCGCGGAAACCGGGCGACAATCCCACGCGGGTGAGCGCCGCATCGACCGCGGCGGGAATCTCCGCGCGCGGGCAGACATCGTGGAGCCGCAGCGGCATCGCCAGGGAGTCCGCCACCGTCTGGCGCGGGTTGAAGGAGGAGAGCGGGTCCTGGAACACCATCTGCAACTGGCGCCGATAGGGGCGGAGCTGGCGCTCGCCGAGCCGGGCGAGGTCGGCGCCGCGGAACAGAATCTGCCCTTCGCTCGGGCGGTAGAGACGAAGGAGCGCCTTCGCCAGCGTGGTCTTGCCGCTGCCGGATTCGCCGACGATGCCCAGCACCTCGCCGGCGCGGATGTCGAGGGTCACGTCGTCGACGGCGCGGAAATGCGGGCCGTCGCCGGCGCCGTGCGCCGCGAAGGAGACTGAGAGATGCTCCAGGCGCAGCAGGCTCTCGCTCATGCCCCCTCCGCGAGATAGCACCGGGTGCGGTGCGCCGCCGCCCCG
Source organism: Allostellaceae bacterium (assembly GCA_035507155.1). GTDB lineage: Bacteria > Pseudomonadota > Alphaproteobacteria > ATCC43930 > CGMCC-115725 > DASZHJ01. Next base: position 17,089 of record DATJOK010000219.1, on the reverse strand, counting down.
AACATGGGGGGCGCGGCGGCGCGGCAGCGCTCCATGGCGTGGGCGCAGCGCGGCGAGAACAGGCAGCCGGGCGGTGGCGCCGCGAGGTTCGGCAATTCGCCGGCGATCTCCTGCAGCCGCTTCGCCCGGCCCTTGAGGGCGGTCGCGGTGGCGATGAGGCCCTGCGTATAGGGATGGCGCGGTGCCGCGAAGACGTCGCGGGTCGGTCCCACCTCGACGATCTCGCCCGCATACATGACGGCGATGCGGTCGCAGAGCGTGGCCGCCACGGTCATGTCGTGGGTGATGAAGAGGAAGCCGGCCTGGAGCCGGCTCTGCAGTCGGCGGAACAATCCCAGGATCTGCCGCTCGACGATGTTGTCGAGGTTGGTGGTGGGCTCGTCGGCAATGACGAGGTCGGGCTCCAGCGCCAGCACCATGGCGATCAGGATGCGCTGCGCCATGCCGCCGCTGAGCTGATGCGGATAGAGCCGCAGCACCCGCTCCGGCCGCGGGATGCCGACCGCCTTGAGCGCCGTTTCCGCCGCCGGTGCCCAGTCGGCTTGCGCGCCCTGGCGGCGGCGGATCACCTCGCGGAGATGCCAGTCGACGCGCTTCGCCGGGTTGAAGGCGCCGACCGGGTTCTGGAAGATCATCGCGAGGCTGCGGCCGCGGAGCGCCTGGAACTGGCGGTCGTCCAGGCTTCGGAGGTCGCTTCCCTTGTAGCGGAGCGTCGCCGCGGACATCCGCGCGTTCCCGGGCAGCAGGCGCAGGATCGAGAGGCCGGTGATGGTCTTGCCGCTGCCGGATTCGCCGATGAGCCCCAGCATCTCGCCGGGCTGGATCTCGAGGTCGACGCCGCGCACCACCTCGAGGCTGCCGCCGTGGAGGTCGAAGCGGGTGCGGAGATCGCGGATCTCCAGGATCGGCGCGCTCATTGCTGCGCCCGCTGGCGGAGCCTGGGATCCATGAGATCGCGGAGCCCGTCGCCGAAGAGGTTGAGGCCGAGGAGCGCCACCGAGATGGCGACGCCGGTCATCGTCAGCACCCAGGGCGCGCGGGCGAAATACTCGCGCCCGTCGGCCATGATGACGCCCAAGGACGGGGTCGGCGGCTGCACGCCGACGCCGAGGAAGCTGAGGCCGGCCTCGATCACGATGCCGAAGGCGATGCCGATGGTCGCCTGCACGATGAGCGGGGCGGCGATGTTGGGGAGGATCTCCTTGAGGAGGATCCGCCAGGTCGGCTCCGCCATCAGGCGCGCCGCCTGCACGAAGGGCTCCTCGCGCACCAGCAGGGTCATGTTGCGGCCGAGCCGGGCGAAGATCGGGAAATAGGTGAGCGCGATCGCGAGGGAGACGTTGGCGGCGCCGAAGCCCAGCACCACCATCAGGAAGAGCGCCAGCACGAAGGACGGGAAGGCGAAGAGCAGGTCGGCAAAGCGCATCAGCACCGCGTCCGCCGCGCCGCCCTTGTAGGCGGCGATCATGCCGAGCGCGCTCCCGGTGACGGCTGCGAGGAGGATGCCGGCGGCGCTCACCACCAGCGAGACGCGGGCGCCGTAGAGCACGCGGGTCAGCACGTCGCGGCCGAAGCTGTCGGTGCCGAAGGGGTGCATCCAGGTGGGGCCGGAGAGGATGTTCATGAAGTCGGCATCGCCCGGCTTATAGGGCATCAGCACCGCGCCCAGCGTCGCCGCCAGCACGACGAAGAGGGTGATACCGGCGCCGAAGACCGCGGTGGGGTTGCCGAGGAAGGAGGCGAGGAGGCGCCGATGGCGCTGGCGGCGACGCGCGCTCATCTGGACCGCCGGGGATCGAGCGCGACGCAGATCAGGTCCACCGTCACGTTCACCAGCAGGACGATGGTGAGGAAGACGATGGTGCAGGCGAGCACGGTCGGATAGTCGCGGGCGAAGGCGGCATCCACCATGAGAGAGCCCAGTCCCTGGATGCCGAAGATGCGCTCGATCACCACCACACCGCCCAGCAGGTAGCGGATCTGCAGACCGATGACGGTGACGTAGGGAATGAGGGCGTTCCGGAAGATGAAATGCCGGAAGACGAAGGGCGCGCTGAAGCCCAGGGACTGCGCCACCACGACGTATTCGCGGCTCGCCGCCTCGAGGAGCGAGGTGCGGAGCATGCGGGCGAAGACTGCCGCCATCGGCGCCGCGATGGCGAGCGCCGGCAGGAAGCCGCTGTAGAGCGCGCCCGGCAGCGAGTCCGTCGGCGAGGTGAAGCCGTAGGCCGGAAAGAAGTGCCATCCCAGCGCGAAGGCGAAGACCAGCATGTAGCTCAGCCAGAAATCCGGCATCGAGATGCCGAGGACGGCGACCGACGTCGCGATGGTGTCGGCGGCGCGGCCGCGGCGGAGCGCGGCAATCGTTCCCATGGTGAGCGAGATCGCCACCGCGATCACCACCGCATAGCCGCCGACGAAGGCGGTGATCGGGAGGCGCGCGACAATCAGCTGCGAGATCGGAATGCCGCCGGCGATGGTGAGCGAGAGGCCGAAATCGCCGTGGAGGATGCCGGACGCCCAGGTCCAGAACTGTTGCAGGAAGGGCTCGTCGAGATGATGAAGATGGCGGAACGCCGCCACCGCCTCCGGATGTGCGTTCTCGCCCAGCACCGCCAGCGCCGGATCGCCGGGCGCCGCCCGCATCACCACGTAGACGACGAGCGCGCCCGCGAAAACGGTCAGGATCGCACCCGCCAGCCGGCCGGCGAGATAGGACAGGGATCGCGGCACTGCGAGGATCCTCAGGACCTGGACCGTGAACGCTCAAGGCTCGGCAATCCCTCCGCCGTCATGCCCGGCCTTGTGCTGGGCATCCACGCCTTGAAAGCGAAAAGTCGTGGAGGACCGGGACAAGCCCGACCATGACGTCGTGGGTGGTTGCTACACCGAGCCCGCATCGTCGGACAAAAGCACCCCTCACCCCATCTTGATGCTGGCGAACTGGTCGCCGAAGTTGGAGTAGGGGAGCTGGGTGAAGCCGGTGACCTCGGGCTTCATCAGGTTGTGGATGTTGGAGCAGAAGCAGGGCAGCACCGCCGCCTCCTCGATGGCGATGTCCTCCGCCTGCTTGTAGATGGCGCCGCGCTTGCCGATGTCGAGCTCGGCGCGGCCCTGCTCGACGAGCGCGTCGAGCTTCGGGTTGCTGTAGCCGTAGAAGTTGCGCCAGCCCTTGGTCGAGAGGATCTCGCCCACATACTCGTCGGGATCGACCGGACCGAGCCAGCCCCAGACGCTGGCGACGAAATCGCCGGACTTCTGCCGCGCATAGACGGTGTTGGCCTCGTTCACCTCGACGGTGAACTTGGTGCCGAGCGTCTGGTTCACCTGCAGGCAGAACACCTCGACGATGCGCTTCCACCAGCTCGACCCCCAGGTGAGGACGGGGATCTCGCCGGTGCCGCTCGCATATTTCGACTTCGCGAGCTCCGCCTTGGCGCGCTCGGCGTTGAAGACCGAGGTCTCGCGCGGCTTCGTCTCGAAGGCGTAGGCGAGCGAGGGCGGGATCAGGCCCCAGGACGGCACACCCTCGCCGAACAGCACCACCTTCACCATGGCGTTGCGGTCGAAGGCCATGGAGACGGCGCGGCGGAAATGCACGTCGTCGAACGGCGGCTTCCTATGATTGATCGAGATGAAGCGGCAGTTCATGCCCGGCTGGCGCAGGATCTTGATGGTCTTGTCCTGCTCGAGGGTCGGCACGTCGGCGAAGGGCGCGGTGCTGGTGAGGTCGATCTGGCCGCCCTTGAGAGCGGTGACGCCGGAGGACTCTTCGGCGATGAGTGGGATCTCGACGGTGCCCATGGTCGGCTCGCCCGGCACGAAGTAGGGGTGATGCGCCACCAGCGTCACGCTCTCGTTCGCCTTCCAGTCCTTGAGCTTGTAGGCGCCGGTGCCGACCGGCTGCTTGCCGAAGGCGTCGTTGCCCATCGCCGCAACCACCTTGCGCGGCACGATCTGGGTGCCGGTGCGCGCGTTGGTGAGGAAGGCGAGGAGCGGCGCGAAGGCCTGCTTGGTGACGATCTCCAGCGCATAGGGATCGACGATGTTGACGGCCTGCACCTGGTCGACCTTGCCCTTGTTCGGCGAGCCGTATTTGTCGTCCTGCAGGCGCTCGATGGTGAACTTGACGTCGTCGGCGGTCATCTCGCTGCCGTCGTGGAACTTGACGCCCTTGCGCAGCTTGAAGCCGATGGTGGTGCTGTCCTTGACGGCGAAGCTCTCGGCGAGATCCGGCACCACCTCCATCTTCTGATTGAACTTGAGGAGGCCGTTGAAGAGCGCCCAGACCACGTAGGCCTCGGGGATCAGCGAGTGCTTGCCGGGGTCGAGCGTGTTGATCACGTTGTAGCCGGCGATCCCCGCGCGGAGCGTGTCCGTGGCCGCGCGCGCCGGCCGGACGAAGCCGCCCGGCAGGGCCGCCGCCGCGGCGATGGCGGCACCGGCGCCCAGCACGGTGCGGCGATGAATTCCCTCTTTCCGATGTCCCCGCATGTGAGCTCTCCCTGTCTATCCCTTTCCGCTAGTCCATAGCGGCTCCGCGAGGCCGTCAAATGCCGGCCGGTGCGGCGGCCATGCCGCTATGTAATACCCATGCCAGCGCCCGCCTGTGGCAAGCTTCCTAGCGTCCGGCGCCCAGGAGCAGCTCGTTCCGACGGCGGCGCAGGACCGAAAGGAATACGCGCGAGACGCGCGAGAGGGGGCGATGGGTCGGGTAGAGGATGCCCAGCCGCATCTTGATCGAGGGCCGGAATGGCACCGCGACCACGCCGCGCGACGCGTAGTCGGCGGCGGTGAAGGGGTCGACGATGGCGAGTCCGACGCCGCGCTGCACCAGTTCGCATATGGTGGCATTCACCTGCGCCTCCGCCACCAGCCGCGGCGTGACGCCGGCGCGCTCGAATACCTGGTCGATGAGATGCCGGCCTACATAGTCGCGCAGCAGCGCGATGAAGGGCGCGCCGTCGAGATCGGCAGGCCGCACGACCGCGGCCGCGGCGAGCGGATGGCCCTCCGGCACCACCAGGCATTCCGACGCGTTGCAGAACACCTCGCTCTCGACGCCGGTGAGGCGGAACGGGAACTCGGCGATGCCGAGATCGACCCGCTGCGCCGCCACCACCTCCTCGACGCGGGCGGAGAGCGTCACCTCCACCGTCACCAGCACTTTCGGATGGGTCTTGTGGAACTCCTGGATCACGCTGGCGAGAAATCCGAGACCGATCGCCGGCAGGGCCGCCACGTGCAGGTGCCCCGCCTGCGCCGCGCCGATGGTGGCGGCGGCCTCGCGGATGCGCTCGACGGAGACGAAGGTGCGCTCCACCTGATCGTGCAGCATCTGCGCCTCGACGGTGGGCGCGAGGCGCCCCTTGCTGCGATCGAAGAGCGTGAGCTTGAGCTCCTTCTCGAGGCGGCCGATGAGCCGGCTCACCGCCGGCTGCGACACTCCCAGCAGCACCGCGGCGCCGCTGATGGTGCCGGCCAGCATGGTCGCGCGGAACGCCTCGAGCTGCCTGATGAACATCTGACCTGCCCCCGCCTCCTCTATAGCCCGAGGCGGGACCGCTGGGCAGAGCCCCTCCTGGATGGATGATTCAATGCGCGAGCCGCTCTCTACATTGGATGGAAGATCCTTCGCCGTTGTCATCGTCGGCGCCGGCGTCAACGGCGCCAGCGCCGCCCAGCACCTGGCCGCCGCCGGCCACGAGGTGCTGCTGGTGGACAAGGGCGATTTCGGCGCCGGCTCGTCGAGCCGGTCGAGCCGTCTCCTGCATTGCGGCCTGCGCTACCTGGCGCCGGGGGAATCCATGTGGGATTTCCTGCGCCGGCCGAAGACGCTCAGGATCGCGCTCCGCATGGCGCGCCAGGCGATGGAATCCCGCGCGCAGATGGTGGAGACCGCGCCCGAGCGCACCGGTCTCGCCAAGTTCCTGTTCCCGATCTACCGCGGCGGCGCCTATGCGTCCTGGCAGGTATCGCTCGCCTTCCGCCTGCTGGAATTCCTCGGCCCGAAATCGGTGCCGCTCGGCTACAAGCATTTCGCGCCGTCCGAGGTGTCGGCCGTTCCGCTGGCGCGCTGGCTGCGCGAGCCGGAGCGGCTCCAGGGCCTCGCCATGTTCGACGAGTACCGCTTCGAGTGGCCGGAGCGCATCTGCATGGACACCGTGCTGGACGCCGAGCGCCTTGGCGCGGTCGCCCGCAACTACACAGCCGTCACCGGCATGCGCCGCGTGGGCGACGGCTGGACGCTGACGCTGGCCGATCCGCTGCAGCCCGGCGCCACTGCGACGGTCGGCGCCAGGCTCGTCCTCAACATGGCCGGCATCTGGATCGACCGGGTGAATGCCTCCGCGGGCTCGACCGGCCGCAAGCACATCACCGGCACCAAGGGCGCCCACATCATGGTGCGGCTGCCGCCGGAGTGCCGCGACTACGGCATCACCACCATCAACCGCGAGAACGAGCCCTTCTACTGCTTCCCCTGGCGCGGCCTCCACTTCTTCGGCCCGACCGAGACGGTCTACGAAGGCGACCCCGACAACGTCACCGCGACCGACGAAGAGATCGACTGGCTGATCGCCGAGACCAATCACATGCTGCCGGCGCTCAATCTCCGGCGCGAGCACGTGATCTTCACCTGGGCGGGCGTGCGGCCGCTGGGCGCCGATCCCGATTTCCCGAAGGGCGTGCGCTCCCGCGAGGTGCACGATCTCGCAAGCGAGGGCCTGCCCGGTGTCTACGCGATGACTGCCGGCCCGATCATGACACACCGCTCCGCCGGGCCGGAACTGACCGAGCTCGTGAACGCCAAGCTCCGGCCGACGCGGGCGGCGCAGCGGCCCTCCTACGCGGCGTTGAAGTTCCCCGAGAACCAGAACTCGCCGCCGCTCCTCGAGGATTACACCGCGATCAAGCTCAGCGATCTCGAGCACGCCGCGCGCACGGAGCACGCCACCAGCCTCGTCGACCTGCTGTTCCGCCGCGTCGGCGCCGGCTGGACGGCGAGCATGGGCTACGACGCGGCGGAGACGGCGGCCCAGGCGGTGGCATCCGCCATGGGCTGGGATGGGGCGCGCGCGACCCAGGAGGCGCGGGACTACCGCGCCTATCTCGAGCGCATGTACCGCCTGAAGCCCGGCCACCGGGCGCCGGTGGTGCAGCCGGCGCGGTAGCGTTCGCCGTCTCTCCGCAAGGCAGCCCTGCGGCCCCGGGCACTTGATCAAATAAACGGCATCGGCGACCCTCGCCGGCCGCGCCCGATCCACAGCGCCGAGAAACCAAAGCGGGCAGGGAGGAACGATCTCGTGCGACCGCGCGATCCGCAATCGCTCTTCCGCCTGTTCCTGCTCTGGCTCGCCGGCAACGACCTCCGCATCACCATCCTGGCCCTGCCGCCGGTGCTGCCGCTCATCCATCGCGATCTCGCCCTCAACGAGACGGCGGTGGCGGCGCTGACCGCGCTCCCCGTGCTGCTGCTGGCGATCGCCGCCATCCCGGGCTCGCTGCTGATCGCCCGCATCGGGGCGCGCCGGGCGCTGATCGCCGGGCTCTTGCTGGTGGCGGTCGCCTCGGCGCTGCGCGGGCTCGGGCCCTCGGTGCCGATGCTCTTCCTGATGACCTTCCTGATGGGCGCCGGCGTCTCGGTGATGCAGCCGGCGCTTCCCTCTCTGGTGAGCCGCTGGTTCCCCTCGGCGCCGGCGATGGCGACCGCGGTCTATGCCAACGGCCTCCTCATCGGCGAGACCCTGGCGGCAGGCTTCACCCTCGCCCTGGTGGTGCCGCTGGCGGGCGGCGGCTGGGCCTCTACGCTGGCGCTCTGGGCGGTGCCGGTGGCGCTCACCGCGGCGCTGATCGCCGGCTTCACGCCGGAGGGGCAGCGCACCGCCCGCCGCGGGCTCCTCTGGTGGCCGGACTGGCGGGACTCCCTGGTCTGGCGGATCGGCCTCATGCAGAGCGGCTGCGGCACCATCTATTTCGGCGCCAATGCCTTCATCCCCGACTACCTGCATGCGATCGGGCAGGGCGGCCTCACCGGCCTCTGCCTCGGCGTCCTCAATGCCGGGCAGCTGCCGGCCTCCTTCCTGATCCTGCTGTTCGCCCGCCGGCTCGCCGGCCGCAAGGAGCCGGTGGTGGCGGTGGGGCTGCTGGCTTTCCTAGGCCTTGCCGGCCTCCTTTCCCAGGTGCCGGCGCTGATGATCCTGGGCGCCGGTCTCGACGGGTTTTCCGCCGGCTTCATCCTGATCCTGACCCTGGCGCTGCCGCCGCTGCTGGCGCCCGCCGGCGACGTGCACCGGCTCTCCGCCGGCGCCTACACGCTGGGCTATGCGGGCTCATTTCTGCTGCCTCTTCTGGGCGGTGCGGCGGCGGATGCCAGCGGCGTCGTCGCCACCGTCTTCCTGCCGGTGGCGGTCGGCGGCGTGCTGGTCCTGCTGATCGCCGCCACCATGCCGACCCGCCCGCCCGCCGTGGCGGCCGCCGCCCCGCGCTGAGGCGGCGCCATCCTTCCCCGGGGCGGTCGGGACGGCCGTGGCAGCGCCGCCACTCCCTTCGAAAATTCGACACATTTCTCCGCTTAGAAAGCAGTCGGCAAGATCGGATCGGCGTACATATCCGTTCTGAGCAGGATGCTCCTTTCGGGGCCGAGACCGCATCGCCGCCACGGCCCGGGGCGATGCACGAGGATGGTGATGACGACCGTTCCGCCGCCGCAATCCCTGGAGAGCGCCACCGTCCCCTCGGCGGGAGCGGCGGCGCCGGAGGCTGCCGGCGGCCGGTTCTGGCAGGGGCTGCTGGAGCATCTCCGCGACCTCATCGAGGGGCTGATCCAGCGCAACCTCCGTGACAATGAAGTGGCGCTTCTCGTCGTGAGCTCGGTGATCGGCACCGTCATCGGCGCCGGCGTGGTGCTGATCCAGATGGCGGTGCAGTTCGTGCACGAGATCAATTTCGGCCTGCCCAGCGGCCAGCATCTCAGCAACGGCCAGGCGGTGGACTGGTGGCGGGTGCTGGTGGTGCCGACGGTGGGCGGCTTGCTGGCCGGCACAGCCGGCGTGCTGATCCGCCGCTCGCGCAAGCGCGAGACCGTGGACGCCGTCGAGGCGAACGCGCTCTTCGGCGGCAAGATGTCGCTCACCGACAGCAGCACGCTCACCCTTCTCACCGTGATCTCCGCCGGCTTCGGCGCCTCGGTCGGCATGGAGGCGGGCTTCACCCAGCTGGGATCCGGTTTCGCCTCGCGCGTCGGCCAGAGCCTGCGCATGCGCCGCGGCGACCTCCGCACCCTCGTCGGCTGCGGCGCCGCCGCCGCCATCGCCGCCGCCTTCAACGCGCCGCTCGCCGGCGCCTTCTATGCCTTCGAGCTGGTGATCGGCAGCTATTCGCCGCCGGTGCTGGCGCCGATCAGCCTGGCGGCGCTCACCGCCACGCTGATGGTGCGCGACGTCTTCGGCGGCGAGTCCATCTTCACCCTCGACACGCCGATCCACATCGCCGGCCTCGATTACGCGCTCTTCGCCGCGGTCGGCCTCGTCGCCGCGGCGATCTCGATCGCCACCATGACCGGCGTCAGCTGGGTCGAGAGCCTGTTCCGCCGGCTCAAGGTGCCGGCCTGGCTGCGGCCCTGCATCGGCGGCCTGCTGGTGGGGTGGATCGCGGCGATCTTCCCGCAGGTGCTGGGTAGCGGCCACGGCGCCGTCGAGCTCACCCTCGCGCATACCTTCCCCACCGGCATCCTGCTCGGTCTCATCGCCGCCAAGGGTCTGGCCTCGGCGATCTCGGTCGGCTCCGGCTTCCGCGGCGGCCTCTTCAGCTCCTCGCTGCTGCTCGGCAGCGTCTATGGCGGCGCCGTGGTGGTGATGCTGCAATGGGCGCTCACCGCGGCGGGTCTCGTCGGCATCACCCTCGATCAGAACGCCTACATGCTGGTGGGCATGGGCGCGGTCGCCGCCGCCATCGTCGGCGCGCCGGTCACCATGATCTTCCTGGTGCTGGAGCTCACCGGCGATTTCCCGGCGGCCCTCGGCGTGATGGTGGGCGTCATCATCGCCTCGGTCACCACCCGCCTCACCTTCGGCTATTCCTTCGCCACCTGGCGCTTCCATCTGCGCGGCGTGCCGATCCGCGGCGGCTACGACGTCGGCTGGATGCAGGAGCTCACCGTCGGCAAGCTGATGCGCACCGACATCCACCTGGCGCCCATGGGCATGACGGTGGCCGCCTTCCGCCAGCAATATCCGCTGGGCGGCGTCAAGCGGGTGTTCCTGGTCGACGCGGAGAATCGCTATCGCGGCATCATCGCCGCCGCCGACGTGCACAACCCCGATCTCGACGCCGACGCCGCCCGTCCGATCGACGATCTGCGCGCCGAGGAGGATCAGTTCCTGCTGCCGCACCACAACATCCGCACCGCGCTCAACCGCTTCGTGGTGGCGGAGGCGGAAACGCTGGCGGTGGTCTCCGACAGCACGCACCGGCAGGTGGTGGGCTTCGTCACCGAGGGCTACGCGCTCCGCCGCTACAACCAGGAGCTCGAGCGGGTGCGCGCCGAGGAGCTCGGCGATCGCGCCCTCTTCGGGCCGGGCTGAAGGGATCATGGCCGCAAGCGACTCCCCCACCCTGCTGCATCAGCCGCATTCGCCAGAGGCGAAGGCGCGCTCGCGCCGCCGGCGCCGCCGCGTCGTGGTGGCGGTGGTGCTGGGTCTGGTGGTCGCCGCCTACACCTATGGCGCGCTGGTGGAGCGCGTCATCGCCGAGGACCGCAACGACCTGCTGCCGGAATGGGCGGAAGCGCTGCTGATCGGCACCGCTTTCGCCTTCGCCTCGCTGCCGGTCGGCTGGTCGATCGTTGCCCGCGCCATCATCCCGATCCCGACGCTGTTCCTCTATCTGACGGTGTTCCTCGGCAAGAATCCGCCGCTGCCGTTCTCCGCCGCCTTCGTGATGGCGCTGATCTATGCCGGAGCGCTCACCGTGCTCTCGGACTATCTCGCCGACCGGCCGGACCGCTCGCGTCTCGGCTCGCGGCACTAGCTTTCTGATCGCGCCGCTATCCGCCGCCGGGCCGGTGGCGGAACGGCTGCAGCAGCCAATAGGCGAACGAGCCCAGCAGCAGGCCCAGCCCGACGATCAGGGTGATCGACGCAATATAGACCGAGACCAAGTTGACGATGCCGACGACGACCTGCTCGCCCGACACGTAAGTGCCGATGATCGCCGCCAGCACGAGGAGGGCGATCAGTCTTGCGACCAGGGGCCGATAGATCCGACGTGGTGACATGCTTCATTGCCTTCCGCCGCCGCCTTTCCCATAGAACGCGCCGACGGGCTTATTCGCTTCACGTAATCGCGCGGGGCGCCGGCCGCCAGGGCGCCGGAGCGCAATCTGCCGCGATGAGCACGGATTAAATCTTTGAGAGGTTGCGGCGGTCGGTCGGCGGCGATCACGAGGCACCACGGGCCGGGCGCACGGAGCTCTCCACCGGGCCCGATCCGGGCGCGCTGCTGCCCGGACGGTCGATGCGAACGGGAAGGCCCGATCGCTGCAGGCCCGCGCGCTCGACGATCGGCCAGTCGACATCGCCCTCGCGGTCGCCGGCGGCGGCGGCAACCCGGGCGGTGAGATCCCCGGGGATCGCTCGCGTGACGGGCCGGCGGAGGTCGATCTCGTCGATCTGCGCGTGGCTCGGATGCACCTCCACATAGAGCGCGCCGCCGATCCAGGCGGCCTCGGTCGTCTGGTCGATCACCCGGACCGGCGTTCCCACCGGCACCTCGTGGAACAGGCGCTCGATGTCCTCGGGATAGAGATGGATGCAGCCGTGGCTCACGTTGCGTCCGACACCGTCGGGCTTGTTGGTACCGTGGATGAGATATCCCGACCATCCCAGCAGCAGCGCGTAGGCGCCGAGCGGATTGTCCGGTCCCGGCGGGATGTAATCCGGGAGGTCCGGCTCTTCGGAGCGGATCGAGGCCGGCGGGTACCACCTGGGATTGGCCTGCTTGCTGGCGACGCGGGTGACGCCGAGCGGCGTCGCGCTGCCGTCGACGGCGATGCCGATCGGGTAGGTCTCGACGCTGCCGCCGCCGCGCGGGAAATAGAAGAGGCGCTGCGCCGCGAGATCGATGACGATGCCGACGCGGGGCGCATCGGGCAGGATGTAGAAGCTCGGCAGCAGGATGCGGGTGCCGACACGGGGCAGCCAGGGATCGACGGCGAGGTTCGCCGCCTGCAGCTGAGTGAAGCCCAGGTCATAGCGGCGCGCGATATCGGGGAGCGTGTCTCCCGGCTGGATCGTGTAGCTGCCGAGCGCGCCGACGGCGGGCTGGTCGGGCGCCAGCAGGAAATCGGCGGCAATTGCCGGCGATGCGGGCAAAGACAGCACCAGCGCCAGGGCGATCCCGGGAAACTTGAGCATCGGCATCGGATGTCGTCGCCTCGAGGACGGAAACTCCGACCCGGCTCGCCGGGTCGCGCGCCGGCGGGCCAGGTCGTCAGGCGTCGCGATTACTTATGCAAGTTGCGGTTATACATCATGTTGGCCTTGTCCTCCGCCGCCTTGGCGTCGGCCTGAGCCTGCTGGGCGACCTGCAGCGCCTGCTGCGCGGTCGCCATGGCTTTGTCGGCGGTGGCCTTGTCTTGCGCTGCTTGAGAGGACGTCATGCTCGCCTGCGCGTTCTCGCCTCGGTTGGCGCAGGCGGCAACGAGCAGGATCGGTGAGAGAACCAGCAGCAAACGGACCTTCGATACAGCTGATGACATATGAACCTCCGGGTTGGGAGAAACACTTTCTCAGGACGCCGCAATTTCTCCGGATTGTCGGTTTGAGCAGGTGCCAAACCGGATGGCACCCGGAGGTTGATCTGGTGGTTCGTCACCCGACTGCAAGAGCACGCGGCGTTGCGCTCGTCGCGGAAGCGGCGATTATCGCGTCGGAAGCGCGAATGATTCGACTTGGTCACGGACGGAATGGAAAGCGCGCGGCGCGAGCGGGCGAAACCTGAAGAACTCTTAATCTCGCCGTAATGCAATCGCTGCGAATTCGGAGGAGATTGTCGCAGCTGCCGTGAAGCCCGGCTTCGAGCTGGGAATGGCGAGTGCTCCGCTGACGACGCTCGATCGCGCCGGCTTGCGGGCGCGCTTTCTCCGCATTCCGCCGAGCGCGGCTCGAATGAAAACAACGATGAGATCAGGGAGCACGGATCATGTCAGGCAAGAGGTGGAAGAAATGTGAGACGGCGGTTCTGGCCGCGGTGCTCGCCGCGGCGATGCCGACGGCGGCGCTGGCGGTGACGGTCGGTCCCGTCACCGATCCGATCGGCGTGGTGCGGATTCCGAAGGGCGCGCCGCTGCAGATCGGCGCTTATTGGGTGATGTCCGGGCCCGATTCGGCGCTCGGCGTCGACGAGAAGCGCGCCGTCGAGATCGCGATCAAGGACATCGGCGGCAAGCTCGTCGGCCATTCGATCAAGTTCGACGTCGAGGACGACGCCTGCAGCGCCGAGGGCGGCCAGACCGCGGCGACCAAGCTCGCCGCCGATCCGCAGAACGTGATCATCATCGGTCCTGCCTGCTCCAGCGCCGCGACGCCGGCGGCGCCCATCCTGTGGAACGCGGGGCTCGTCGACATCGACACCGCGGCGACCGCGCCGGCGCTCACCGCGCCCGATCGCAAGCCCGGCTATGACGGCTTCGTGCGCACGGTCTACAGCGACATCGACCAGGGCCGCTCGGACGCTCATTACCTCTACAACGTGCTGAAGGCGCGCAAGGTGGTGGCGCTCCATGACGGCAGCCCCTATGCGCAGCAGCTCGCGCAGCAGATGGCGGAGAACTTCAAGAAGCTCGGCGGCACCGTGCTGTCGACCGAGGCGATCTCGCCCACCGACGTCGACATGCATCCGGTGCTGACGCGCATCGCGACGGAGAAGCCCGACGTCCTCTACATGCCGATCTTCATCGCGGCGGGCGCGCAGATCCTGCGCCAGGCCAAGGAGGTGCCGGGCATGCAGCACGTGACGCTGATCGGCAGCTCCGGCCTGATGGCGCCGGATCTGATCCAGGCGGCGCGCGACGCGGTGGTGGGATTCCGCATCACCTATCCGGACCAGTCGCCGGAGGCGATGGGCAAGGGCTATCCGAAGTTCATCAAGGAGTACACCAAGATGTTCGGCGAGGGCCCGATCTCGGGCTATCACGCCAACGCCTATGACGCGGCGACGCTCGCCTTCAAGGCGATCGAGAAGGTGGCGAAGACCGACAAGAACGGCACCACCTACATCGGCCGCAAGGCGCTGCGCGACGCGGTCTACGCCACCAAGTTCGACGGCATCAGCGGCCCGATCGCCTGCGACCCGCACGGCGAATGCGCCAAGTTCAAGCCCGCGGTCTACGAGTTCACCAACGCCGATCCGAAGACCTTCAAGATCGGCGTCAATCCGAAGAAGATCTGGCCGACCTCAGCCGCTTCCGGCTGAGACGCGCGAGCGCCGCTGCCTCAGCCGAAGCGCATCAGCTCGGTGCGGTGGCGGCGCAGCCAGTCCTGGCGGTAGCGGGCGTCGGGCACCAGGCTCTCGACCAAGCGCCAGAAGCGCGGCCCGTGGTTCATCACCACGAGATGGCTGACCTCGTGGGCGACGAGGTAGGTCAGCACGCCCTCGGGCGCGAAGATCAGGCGCCAGGAGAAGGAGAGGCTGCCGTTGCTGGAGCAGCTGCCCCAGCGGCTGGTCATGTCGCGGATGCTGATCCGCGTCACCTCGCGATCGACCTTGTCGGCGAAGACATGGGCGCGGCGGGAGAGTTCCTTGCGCGCCTTGTCGACCAGGAAATCGCGCACCCGGCGCGGCACATGGGGCACCTCGCCGGTGACCCGGATCTCCTCGTCCTCGATCCAGGTCGGCCCGCGCCCGGGAACACGGCGCTTCACATGGCGGATGCGGTGCTTCACCCCCAGGACCGGCACCTCGGCGCCGTCCTGGAACAGGATGCGCCGCGGCAGGTCCTTGAGGCGGGCCTCCACCCAGTCGCGGTTCTGATCGAGGAATTTGAGCCCGGAAACCAGGGGCGTGCGGTGCGGCAGCACCAGCTCTACCGCCTGGCCGCGGCCGTCGATGCGAAGCGCAACCCGTTGCGCGCGCTCGCTGACCCTGAGGCGGATGGGCACCGCCCCCTTTGGAAAGGCGAGTTCGGTGGTGAAGGCTTCGGCGAGAGAGCGGACCTGGCTCACGGGTAGACCACGGGCATCCTGAATCTGTAGCGTGGGGTGACACGGGAAGACAAGCCATGCGGTGCCCGATTCAGGGCACACCCCGATAATTTCGTGGATAAGTTTTTGGCAGTTGCCGCTGAGAGCGGCAAGAGCCTTGCCAGCCCTGCGGCGCCGCGCAAAAGATGGCCGCTGTCACCGGAGTTTCATGTTGCGGTCGCTAGAACACCGCGCGGTGCGGACCGGTCCGCGCCCATCGGAGGGGAGGCATTGATGTCGCTGGGAAAAGCTTGGCTGGCGGGGATTCTGGCGCTGGGGCTGGCGGGAAGCGCCCAGGCCCAGAGCGGGCCGATCGAGATCCAGTGGTGGCATGCCATGGGCGGCCAGCTCGGCGAGAAGGTCAACGAGATCGCCGCCGGCTTCAACAAATCCCAGAGCCAGTACAAGGTGGTGCCGGTCTACAAGGGCACCTATACCGAGACGCTGACCCAGGCGATCGCCGCCTTCCGCGCCGGCCAGCAGCCGGACATCGTTCAGGTCTTCGAGGTCGGCACCGCCACCATGATGGCGGCCAAGGGCGCGGTCTATCCGGTCTGGAAGCTGATGGCGGACACCGGCGAGCCCTTCGACCCCAAGGCCTTCCTGCCGCCGGTTTATGGTTACTACGCGACCCCGGACGGCAAGCTGCTCTCGATGCCGTTCAACAGCTCAACCCCGGTCTTCTACTGGAACAAGGAAGCGTTCAAGAAGGCGGGGCTCGATCCCGCGGTGCCGCCCAAGACCTGGCCTGAGGTCGCGGCCGACGCCAAGAAGCTCCTCGCCGCGGGCTACCAGTGCGGCTTCACCACCGCCTGGCAGACCTGGATCCAGCTCGAGAATTTCAGCGCCTGGCACAACCAGCCTTTCGCCACCAAGGAGAACGGCTATGGCGGGCTCGACACCAAGCTCGTCTTCAATGGGCCGCTGCAAGTGCGCCACATCCAGCAGCTCGCCGACTGGGAGAAGGACAAGACCTTCGTCTATGGCGGCCGCGAGGACAAGCCGAACACCAAGTTCTCCAGCGGCGAATGTCCGATGCACTTGGGCTCCTCCGGCGCCGCCGGCGGCTTCAAGCAGGCGAAGATCGATTTCGGCGTCGGCATGATGCCGTACTGGCCGGACGTCCAGGGCGCGCCGCAGAACTCCATCATCGGCGGCGCCACGCTCTGGGTGCTCGCCAACAAGCCCAAGGACCATTACGCCGGCGTCGCCAAGTTCTTCACCTACATCTCCTCGCCCGAGGTGCAGGCGGACTGGCACCAGTCGACGGGCTACGTGCCGATCACGCTCGCCGCCTACGAGCTCACCAAGAAGGAAGGCTTCTACGAGAAGAATCCCGGCCGCGACGTCGCCGTGCTCGAGCTCACCAACAAGCCGCCGACCGCCAATTCCAAGGGCCTCCGCCTCGGCAACTTCGTGCAGATCCGCGACATCGAGGACGAGGAGCTGGAGGCGGTCTGGGCCGGCAGCAAGACGCCGAAACAGGCGCTCGACGAGGCGGTGACCCGCGGCAACGCGCTGCTGCGGCAGTTCGAGCAGGCGAACAAGTAGCCTTAGCGCGAGATGGCGAGCATCGAGCGGCGGCTCCACCCCCTCCCGGCCCTCCCCCCTCGAGGGGGAGGGGCTCTATTGCGGGGGACCGAGAGAATCCCCTCCCCCTTGAGGGGGAGGGTTAGGGTGGGGGGTAGAGGCCACACTCCCCCGCCACCCCGCTAGCTCATGCAGCCGCGCGCGATCTTTCCGGGGAAGCTCACGCCCTATCTGCTGCTGGCGCCGCAGCTCGCGGTGACGCTGGTGTTCTTCGTCTGGCCCGCCTTCCAGGCGATGCAGCAGTCGGTGCTGGTGGAGGA
>DATJOK010000218.1:0-11240 GCA_035507155.1 Allostellaceae bacterium | reverse complement strand
GCGATCTCCGGCTGCAGCATGTTGTAGCTGCCGGCGGAGCCACAGCAGAGGTGGCCCTCGGGCACCTCGAGCATCGTGAAGCCCGCGCGCTGCAGGAGCTCGCGCGGCGGTGCGTTGATCTTCTGCCCGTGCTGCAGCGAGCAGGTGGAGTGATAGGCGACGCGCTGGCCCGTCGCGACGACCGGCGGCTTCAGGCCCAGCTCCTGCATCAGCTCGCTGATGTCCCGCGTCATCGCCGCGATGCGCGCGGCCGGCTGGGCATAATCCGGATCGGTGCGCAGCAGGAAGCCGTAATCCTTCACCATGGTGCCGCAGCCAGAGGCGTTCACCACAATGGCGTCGAGGCCGTGCCGCTCCCGCTCGTGGTCCCAGGCATCGACGTTGGCGCGCACATGATCGAGCGGATCGCGGCCCAGATGATGGGTGAGCGCGCCGCAGCAGCCGGCGCCTTTCGCCAGCACCACCTCGCAGCCGTGCCGCGTCAGCAGGCGGATCGTCGCCTCGTTGATGGCGGCATCGATCACCTGCTGGACGCAGCCCGCAAGCAGAGCCACGCGCTTCTTCCGCGGCCCCTCGGCGGCGAAGACCTGCGGCCGCTCCGCTGGCGACGGGCTCGGGAGAGATCCGGGAGCAAGGCGCAGCATGGCGCCGAGTCGCCCCGGCAGCAGCCGCGCCAGCGGTTTCCCGATCCAGGCGCCCAGCATCAGAAAGCGGAAGAGGCGCGGCCGCGGGAGCACCGCGGCGAGCAGGCTCCGCGCCACGCGGTCCATCAAAGGCCGGCGATAGGTCTCCTCGATGTGCCGGCGGCCGTGATCGACGAGATGCATGTAATTGACGCCCGAGGGGCAGGTCGTCATGCAGGAGAGGCAGGAGAGGCAGCGGTCGATGTGCTTCACCAGCTTCGGCGTCGCCGGCCGGTTGCTCTCCAGCATCTCCTTGATGAGGTAGATGCGGCCGCGCGGCCCGTCGAGCTCGTCGCCCAAGAGCACGTAGGTGGGACACGTCGCGGTGCAGAAACCGCAATGGACACAGGCGCGGAGGATCTTCTCGCTCTCCCGCGTGTCGGCATCGGTGAGCTGGGCGAGGGAGAAATTCGTCTGCATCGCCGGCCTCAGAGCTCCCGGTACATGCGGCCGGGGTTGAGGATGCGCTTGGGATCGAAACTCTCCTTGATGCGCTGGCCGAGCGCGGCGAGCGCCGGCGGCTGCGGCTCGAAGATCGGCACCTCGCGGCGGAGCGCCTCGGGCGCGCGGATCAGCGTCGCATGGCCGCCGATCGCGCCGATCGCCTCGCGGATGACCGCAGCGCCACCGTCGGCGGCGCCGGCGACCGCGAGCCAGAGCAGCCCACCACCCCAGTCGAGGAAGTAGCGCGCGTCGAGCGCGCGGCTCACCGCCGATGCCACGCCGGGCCCGGCCTGGGGCGCGATCGAGACGCGCCAGACCACGCGCCCGGGATCCGCCGCGCAGGGCGCGATGTCGGCGAGCGCGCGCCAGATCTGCCGCGCCGGCGTGCCACGCAGCAGCTCCGCGGCGCCGAACTCGCCGAGCTCCTGGCGGAGCGCCGATGCCCGCGCCTCCACCGAGGGCGACGGTCCTTCGACACGGACCAACGTCAGCGCGCGCTCGGCGCCGGGTAGCACGCTCGCCGCCGTCGCCGCGGGCAGATGCGCGGCGCCGCCGACCTCGTGCGGGCTGTTGAGGGCGCGGGTCATGGCGGCGACGGCGCCGGCGTCGTCGAGGCCGAGCAGGGCGAGGGATCCCGTCTCCTCCGGTGCCGGCAAGACCTTGACCGTGACCTCGGTCAGAACCGCGAGGGTGCCGTAGGAGCCCGCCATCAGCTTCGCGAGATCATAGCCGGTGACGTTCTTGACCACGCGGCCGCCGGCCTTGAAGAGCTCGCCGCGGCCGCTCACCGCATGGAATCCCAGGAGATGGTCGCGCGCTGCGCCCTGCTTGATGCGGCGCGGGCCGGCGAGATTGCAGAGCAGCACGCCGCCCAGGGTCTGCCGCTCCGGAGCCATGCCCATCAGCGGCCCCCAGTCGCCGGGCTCGAAGGCGAGCATCTGCTGCTTCTGGTCGAGGAGCCGCTCGATCTCGGCGAGCGGCGTCGCCGGGCCGGCGGTGAGCACCAGCTCCTCCGGCTCGTAAGCACGCACGCCGGCGAAGCCGGTGACGTCGAGCACATGCTGCGCCTCCACCGGCCGGCCGAGACCGCGCTTGGTGCCGTTCGCCAGCACCTCCAATGTCTGGCCTTCGCTGGCGGCCCAGGAGACGAGCTTCGCGAGCTCGCCGCCGTCCTGCGGGCGGAAACGGGACATGGGGGCCGGCCTCAGAAGCGGGGGATGTCGGGGAACGCCACCTGGCCGCGGTGGACGTGCAGGCGGCCAAGCTCGGCGCAGCGATGGAGCTCCGGAAACACCTTGCCGGGATTGAGCAGGCCCTCGGGATCGAAGGCGCATTTGAGGCGCATCTGGTGATCGAGGTCGATCGGGCTGAACATGCTGCCCATGAGGTCGCGCTTCTCGACGCCGACGCCGTGCTCGCCGGTGAGCACGCCGCCGACCTCGACGCAATAGATCAGGATATCGGCGCCGAACTGCTCGGCACGCTCCAGCTCGCCCTCCACGTTGGCGTCGTAGAGGATGAGCGGATGGAGGTTGCCGTCGCCGGCGTGGAAGACGTTGGCGACGCGGAGTCCGTGCTTCTCCGAGAGCTCGCGCATGCGCGTCAGCACGTCGGGGAGGCGCTTCCTCGGAATGGTGCCGTCGACACAGTAGTAGTCGGGCGAGATGCGGCCCACCGCCGGAAACGCCGCCTTGCGCCCGGCCCAGAAGGCGAGCCGCTCCTGCTCATTGGCGCTGACGCGCAGCGACACCGCCTGGTTCTGCCGCGCGATCGCCTCGACGCGGGTGATGAGGTGATCGACCTCGGCCTTGGGGCCGTCGAGCTCGACGATGAGGAGCGCCTCGACGTCGAGGGGATAGCCCGCATGGACGAAGTCCTCCGCCGCCTTGATCGCCGGCTTGTCCATCATCTCCATGCCGCCGGGGATGATGCCGGCGGCGATGATGGCGGCGACGCAGTCGCCGGCGCTCTCGTTGGTGGGAAAGCCGATGAGGAGCGCGCGCGCCGTGGTGGGCTTCGGCAGGATGCGCACGGTCACCTCGGTGACGACGCCCAAGAGGCCCTCGGAGCCCACCATCACGCCGAGGAGATCGTAGCCCTCGGCATCCAGGTGCTTGCCGCCCAAGCGCACCACCTCGCCGTCGATGGTGACCATCTCGAGGCCGAGCACGTTGTTGGTGGTGAGGCCGTATTTGAGGCAGTGGACACCGCCGGAATTCTCCGCGATGTTGCCGCCGATGGTGCAGGCGATCTGGCTCGAGGGATCGGGCGCGTAGTAGAAGCCGGCCTGCTGCACGGCGAGCGTGATGCCCAGATTGGTGACGCCGGGCTGCGTCACCACGCAACGGTTCTCGTAGTCGATCTCCAGCACGCGGTTGAACTTGCCCATGCCGAGGATGATGCCGTCGGCGAGCGGCAGCGCGCCGCCCGAGAGCGAGGTGCCGGCGCCGCGCGGCACCACCTTGATCTTGTTGTCGCGGCAGAAGCGCAGCACGCGCGCCACCTGCTCGGTGGTGGAAGGCAGCACCACCATGAGCGGCAGCTGGCGATAGGCGGTGAGCCCGTCGGTCTCGTAGGGGCGCCGCTCCTCCTCCTCGACGATGACGCCCTCGCCGGGCACGATCTGGCGCAGGGCGGCGGCGATCTCGCCGCGCCGGGCGATCACCCCGGCATCGGGCTCCGGCATGCGCATGGGCGCTCTCTCCCTCGCAGATCTACCGCTATGTAGGCAGAGCGGCTGGCCTTCCGCCAATAAAAAAGCCGCGCTCGGAGCGCGGCTTTGCTGGGCCTATCGACGGCCGGCGCGGCGGGGCTCAGCCCTGGCGCGCCTTGTAGCGGGGGTTCGACTTGTTGATGACGTAGACGCGGCCCTTGCGGCGCACGATGCGGCAGTTCTTGTCGCGCTTCTTCAGCGACTTCAGCGAGTTCGCGATCTTCATGGGGCCAAGCCTCTCGTCCAAAAGCCGAGCGGGACCTTCGGCGCCCCGCGCGAGGGCCGGACCATAGGGGGCCGGTGTGGCGCTGTCAACTGCTCCCCCATGCCCCCTGCAGGGGATCGGAAATGCCGCGATTTCCGGGGGTTAGGCCGCAGGTGCAGCCGCGGGTGCAGCCGCCGCAGGCGCCGCTTTCTTCTTGCCCTTGCCCTTGACCTTGCGGGCCGACGGCGGCGTGGCGCTGGCGAGCCCGTAGAGGCGGTAGACCTTGAGCGCGCCGCTGTCGAGGGCGGCCACCGTGTAGAACCAGTTCTCCGCCTCGTCGACGATTGAGCGCACGTGCTTCCGCGGCATGCCGCGGAGATCGGCGTTGTGAAGGAGCTGCGCCCAGCCCTGCAGGATCATGCCGCGGTAGCGGTCGGTGGTCTCCTCGGTGATGCGGATGTCGAGGCCGAGCTTGGTGAGACAGAGCGTGTACTGCTCGAGGGTCCAGAGCTGCGGCGGCACCGGCTGGCGGCGCTCCCAGGCCTTGAGCTCGGCCTTGGGCCCGACCGTGGGATCGAGCACCAGCTCGGTGAGCATCAGCTGCCCGCGCGCCTTCAGGCCGTAATTGAGCATGCCGAGGAACCGGTCCTTGTCCGTCAGCTTGGAGGTCGCCTGACGGCAGAGGATGCAGTCGAAGGCGCCGCCGCGCAGCTCGAAGGTCTCGGGATCGTAATGCGTCACCGGCGCGTGCTTGTTCATGCCCTGCAGCGTCGACATCTCCATGCCGCGCTTGGCGAGCTCGGGATCGCGCTCATAGGCGGTCATGTACATCTTGAACGCGGTCGAGATGGCGCGGGCCGGACCGCCGAGACCGGCGGAGACATCGAGCATGTTCATGGCGGGATTGAGCGCGAAGGGCTTCACCAGCTCGAGGACATGCTCCTCGCCGCCCGGCATGTTGAAGCCGGCGCCCCAGAGCCACTGAGCCAGCTGGAGCTTGTCGAGCGGCGGCTGGTCGGCGCCGTCGACGCGGCGCGTCAGCAGCAGCGGCTCTTCCTCCTCGACCGCGAGCGCGGGCGCGCCGCCCAGCCAGGCCATGAGCCTGGAGAAAAGCGCCTGCCGCGGCGGCGGCATCCTGCTGGCGACTGCCTGCGCGGGCATGTGCCTTTGCGTCTCCTGCGGTGCGGACCCTCTGCGGAGCCTGTCACCTTTCGCCCGGCCGGAGATTCCCCGCGGCGAGCTTGGGTTAATCCAGCCCACACTTCACCAGAAGAGGGTTACCAGACCCTTAGCCACATCGGCGCGATACCGCCGGAAGCGCGGCCCGGCTTTCATCCGCGCCCCGGGGTTCCCATCCAAGCGACGGAAATTCCTGGGATATTGCGCTTTCCCAGCGGCTGCTGCATGGTGGCGGCGAGCCGCCCGATTCGAAGCCCGCGCCGTCCCTACGACGCCGGCATGCCCGCAAAACCCGCGCGCCGGGCCGCAAGACCGTCGCGCCATCCGAGCGAGGACCCGCATGCGAGCCGATGATCTCCGCGCCCTGCAGGCACCCCTGAAGCAGCGCTACCGCGACAATCCCGAGGCAGCGGTGATCACGCTCAAGGCCAAGGGCGAGCTCGGCAGCGAGGCGCTCACCTGCAAGGTCGCGACCGGCCGCGCGCTGGTGGAGGCGGGGCTCCATCCCGCTACCGGCGGCGACGGCATCGCCGCCTGCTCCGGCGACATGCTACTGGAGGCGCTGGTGGCCTGCGCGGGCGTCACCCTCAAGGCGGTCGCCACCGCCCTCGACATCAAGGTGGAGAGCGGCACCGTCAGCGCCGAGGGCGATCTCGATTTCCGCGGCACCCTCGGGGTCGCCAAGGACGCGCCGGTGGGGTTCCGGGCGATCCGGCTCCGCTTCGACCTCAAGACCGATGCAAGCCCCGACCAGCTCGCCACGCTCGTCAAGCTGACGGAGCGGTATTGCGTGGTCTTCCAGACCATTAACAGCAAGCCGGACCTCTCGGTCGCGCTCCATGAGACGCATTCTTGACACATCAGCCATGCGACCCGCGGGGATGCGCCGGGGCCATCACCACCTAAATTCCTTTTAATGTTGTTGGAAAGTCGGCCCTCCGGGCGGCTTTCCGGGTGGAGGGTCCGATGATGTTGTCCCGCGGCTCGCCGATGGCGATGCCGGATGGCGGCAGCGATCACCTGAACTGGCGGGAGCGCCTGCTGGCGATCTGCATCGTTGCGAGCCTTGCGTTGCCTTTCATCCCGGTTCCCGGCGACGGCACCGCGCACATGAAGCTGATCCGCAACGACGCCGTCGAGCCGAAGCCGGTGAAGGTCTCGACCGAAGCGCCGCGCAGCGTCTGCGAAGTGCTGGCCTTCTCGCTCGCCTACGAGGACCCGGCGACCGGCGCTTATCAGCGCGTGCACTGCAAGTAGCTGGGTCTAATCCCCTACCGGCTCTACCTTGAGGCCGAGCAAGCGCTCGAGCGTCCCGTGATCCGCCAGCAGGGCGTTGCTGGCGGCGCGATGCACGATGCGGCCGCGCTCCAGCACCACCGCGCTCTCGGTGAGCGCCAGCGCGAGCTCGGCGTGCTGCTCCACCAGGATCAGCGCCATCCCCTGCTCCACCCGCATGGTCGAGATCGCCCGCACCAGCTCCTCGACGATGACCGGCGCTAGGCCTTCCAGCGGCTCGTCGAGCAGCAGCAGGGACGGGTTGGTCATCAGCGCGCGGGCGATCGCCAGCATTTGCTGCTCGCCGCCCGAGAGGTGGTTGCCGCGGTTGCGCCGCCGCTCGGCAAGCCGCGGGAAGAGCTCGTAGACCGCGGCGAGCGCCCAGTTTCCGGGGCGCGCGGCCACCTGGAGGTTTTCCTCGACCGAGAGCGAGGGAAAGATCTCGCGCTCCTGCGCCACCCAGCCGATGCCGGCCTGGGCGCGGCGGTGGGGCGAGAGCGCGGAGATCTCGCCGCCGCGCCAGCGGATGATGCCGCGATGGCGCCGCGTCAGCCCCATGAGCGTCAGCAGCAGCGTGCTCTTGCCGACGCCGTTGCGGCCGAGGAGCGCGAGACTGCCGCCTTCGGCAAGCGCAAAGGAGACCTCCTCCAGCACCACCGAGGGTCCGTAGCCGGCGGTGACGCCCGCGAGCTCGATGAGCGGCTCAGACACGGATCTTGCTGCCTCCGAGATAGACCTCGCGCACCTGGGGGTTCTCGGCGATTTCGGCCGGCGTGCCTTCGGCGAGGACGCGGCCCGCCGCCAGCACGATGATCCGCGTCGCGAAGCGGAAGACCAGATGCATGTCGTGCTCGATGAAGAGCACCGCGATATCGGCGGGGAGCCCGGCGATCACCTCGAAGAGCTCGGCGCTCTCCGCCGCCGGCACGCCGGCCGCCGGCTCGTCGAGCAGCAGCACCTTGGGTTTCGCGGCGAGCGCCAGCGCGATCTCCAGTAGGCGCTGGCGGCCGTAGGCGAGCTCCGCGGTCGGCCGGTTGCAGTCCTCGGTGAGGCGGAGCGCCGCCAGGAGCTCGGCTGCCTCGGCGATCGCCGCGCGGCAGGAGGTGAGCCGGCGCCGCCAGTCGCCGGCGAGGCCCATCCGCTCGCAGACCGCGAGCGTCACCGCCTCGAGCGGCGTCAGGGCGGGAAAGAGCTGGTTGATCTGGAAGGTGCGAGCGAGGCCGCGCTTCACCCGGCGATCGGGATCGAGCCCGGTCACCTCCGCGCCGTCGAGGAAGACGCGGCCGGCATCGGGATGAAGAATGCCGGTGAGCAGATTGATCAACGTGGTCTTGCCGGCGCCGTTCGGGCCGATGAGCGCATAGCGCGCGCCGACCGGCAGCTCGAAGCTCACCTGATCGGCGACGCGGAGCGAGCCGAAGCTCCGCGACAGGCCGTCGGCCGCCAGCGCCGCCCCGCTCATCGCCGCCTCGCGATCCATCGCCAGAAGCGATCGACGCTGCCGACGATCCCGCCGGGCAGGAACAGCACCACCAGCACCAGCAGCCCGCCCAGCCAGAAGAACCAGTACTGCGGATTCATGTCGGCGAGCTGGTCGCGCGCCACCAGGAAGAGGATGGCGCCGACGATGCCGCCATAGAGCCGGCCGGTGCCTCCCAGCACCAGCATGATCAGGATCTCCGCCGAGCGCTGGAAGCTCACCGCCTCGAGCGCCACCGATTGCGTGGTCTGGGTGAGGAGCGCGCCGGCGACGCCGGCGTAGAAGGCGGCGATCGTGTAGATGACGCGCTGGCGGTGGCGGATCGGCGCGCCCAGCGCCGGCATCCGGCGCATGTTCTCGCGCAAGCCCCTGAGCGACAGGCCGAAGGGCGACTGAATGAGGCGCCGCGCGCCGAGGAACATCAGGAACAGCACGGCGAGCGCGTAGAAGAAGGCGGTGCGGCCGTAGAGGTCGAAGGTGAAGCGGCCGAGGAGCGGCCAGACGTCGATCTCATGGAGCCCGTCGTTGCCGCCGGTGAGCCAGGAGAGCCGGTTTGCCGCCTCCGCCAGCAGCACGCCGACGCCGAGCGTCACCATCAGGAGCGCGAGCTTGCTGACGCGCACGATGAGGAAGCTGGTGAGCCAGCCCAGCACCGCCGCCGCGAGCCCGGAGATCACCAGGCCGGAGAACGGTTCCAGCCAATGGGCGCGCAGCACCAGCACCGCCGCCGTATAGGCGCCGACGCCGAAGAACGCCGCGTGCCCCAGCGAGATTATGCCGGCATAGCCCAGGATGAGATCGAGCGAGAGCGCGAAGAGCGCAGCGATCGCGATCTGGCTGGCGAGCGAGAGATAGGTGGGCGCCAGCCAATAAGGCAGCAGCAGCGTCAGCCAGAACACCACCTCGCCCCAGCGCCAGCGCAGCGGCTCGGCGATGAGGCGCTGCGGGTCGATGGTTTGAGGGTCAGCGCTCATGCTGAGTGCCGATTTTCCAGCGTCGGCGTGTCACAGTGATCACGACCGCCGCCCGAACAGCCCGGCCGGCCGCCACAGCAGCAGCGTCACCATGACGGCATAGATGATGAAGGCACCGGCTTCCGGCACGTAGTATTTGCCGGCGACGTCGCTGATGCCGAGCACGACAGCGGCGGCGAAGGTGCCGCCCACCGAGCCGAGGCCGCCCACCGACACCACCAGCAGCACGAAGACCAGGTACTTGGTGGCGAAGTTGGGATCGAGGCCGATCATGTTGACCGCGAGCGCGCCACCGAGCCCGGCGAGCCCGCTGCCGACCGCGAAGGTGGCGGCGAAGACCCGGTTGACGTCGATGCCGAGGCCGCGCGCCATGCGCTGATTGTCGACCGCGGCGCGCACCTGGGCGCCGAAGCGGGTGCGCTCCAGGCCGAACACCAGGACGAGCGCGAGCGCGATGCCGACCGCGCTCAGGAACAGGCGGTAGACGCCGAGATCGACGCCGCCCGGCGAGAAATAGCCCGAGAGATATTTCGGCAGCGTCACCGGCTGCTGCTCCGTTCCCCAGAAATAGGAGCAGGCGGCCACCGACATCAGCACGAGGCCGATGGTGAGCAGCACCTGATCGAGCTCGCCGGCGCGGTAGAGGCGGCGGTAGAGCACGCGCTCGAACACCAGGCTCAAGGCGCCGGTGGCAAGGAAGATCAGCGGCAGCGTCGCCAGGAACGGGACGCCCAGCCGCTCCATGAAGGTGACGCAGAGATATCCCCCCAGCATCGCGAACGCGGTGTGGGCGAGGTTCACGAAGCCCATCAGCCCCATGGTGACGGAGAGCCCGACCGACAGCACGAACAGCAGCATGCCGTAGGCGAAGCCGTCGAAGGTCACCCCGAGGACATGGGCGAGCATCGGAGTGTTCTAGCGCAGGAGACGCATGGTTGAAACGAGGACCCCGCCCTCGAAGGGCGGGAGGGCGGGGTCCGATCGCGGCAGCATGGGATCAGGGCTTGCCCGGATCCTTCACGTCCTTGATGGTCTCGAACTCGACGTTGAGCAGCTTGCCGTCCTTCTTCTCGACTTTGCGGATATAGACGTTCTGCACGACGTCGCGGGTCGCGGGATCGATCATGATCGGGCCGCGCGGGCTCTCGTGCTTCCAGCCCTTGATCACCGCCATCGCCTTGTCGCCGTCGATGTTGCCTTTGAGCTCGCTCACCACGTGATAGATCAGTGCCATGCCGTCATAGCCGCCGACCGCCAGGAAGTCCGGCCGGAGATCGCCGTATTCCTTGGCGAAGGCGGCGACGAATTTCTTGTTGAGCGCGGAATCATGCGCATAGGAGTAGTGGTGCGAGGTGATCATGCCGAGCGCGGCGTCGCCCTCCTGCTGCAGCACCGCGTCCTCGGTGACGTCGCCGGTGGCGAGGATCTTGATGTTGGAGGTGGTGAGGCCGCGCTCGGCGAAGGTCTTCATGATCTGCGCCGGCTGGTCGTTCGACGGCACGAAGATGAAGACCGCCTGCGGATCGAGGTCCTTCACCTTCTGCGCATAGGCGGAGAAGTCCGCGCTCTGCAGCGGCATGCGCACGCTGCCGACGATCTCGCCGCCGTCGGCGGTGAAGGCCTTCTTGAACGCGGTCTCCGCGTCGATGCCGGGGCCGTAATCGGTCACCATCGTGTAGACCTTCCGGACACCGTTCTTGTAGGCCCAGTTGGCAAGCGGCTCGGTCACCTGTGGCAGGGTGAAGGAGACGCGGGCGAAGTACGGCGACTTGGTGGTGATGATCGAGGTCGCCGCGTTCATGATGATGGTGGGCTTCTTCGCCTGGGTCGCGACGTCGGCGACCGCCAGCGCGTTCGGCGTCACCACGAATCCCGCCAGGAAGTCGACGTTGTCGCGTACCACCAGCTCCTGCGCCAGGCGCTTCGCCACGTCGGGCGCGGGGCCCCCGGTGTCGCGGCGGATGATCTCGATCTTCTTGCCGGCGACGGTGTCGCCATGCTCCTTCATGTAGAGGCGCATGCCGTCCTCCATCTCCTTCGCGGAGAGCGCGAAGGGCCCGGAAAACTCGCTGACCAGCCCGATCTTGATGGTATCGCCGGCGCGGGCATCCGCCGCCCAGCCGAACGCCACTGCGAGCGCGACGCCGCCCGCCACGCCCAGTGCCTGCAACCTGCTCATCGTCTCCTCCCTCGGATTTGGCCCGTTGACCCCAACAGGGCGACCGTGCGACCGATCCTAACCCGTCGTGGGGCGGCTGTTCCTCGCCCTCTCTCACCTTAACGGCGA
>DATJOK010000217.1:0-6236 GCA_035507155.1 Allostellaceae bacterium | reverse complement strand
ACGGGAGAATGAGCCAGGTCAAAACCGGCGTCGCGCTCGCGGCGATGTTGCTGTCGATTGCCGTCTCGGCCGCGCCGGCCTGGGCAGACGACGACATCGGGACGCAGCTCGTCGACGCCTTCGAGAAGGTCTACGGCGTCCATCCCGGCTATCGCGCCAATCACGCCAAGGGCATCGTCACCGAGGGGAGCTTCAAGGCGACCGCCGATGCCGCGGCGCTCAGCGTCTCGCCGCTCTTCGCCGGCGCCAGCATTCCGGTGACCGTGCGCTTCTCGGATTCCGGCGGGCTTCCCGACGTGCATGACGGCTCCGACGGCGCCAACCCGCACGGCATCTCGATCAAGTTCAAGCTGCCGAACGGCGACGAGAGCGACATCGTCTCCAACTCGCTCAAGTTCTTCCCGGTGTCGAACGGCGAGGACTTCCGCAGCTTTCTGCTCGCGGTCGCGGCGAGCCCGCCCGATGCGCCGAAGCCCACCAAGCTCGACGAGTTTCTGCAGAGCCACCCGACCGTCGGCGCGGCGCTCGGCACGCTCGGCATTCCCGACAGCTTCGCCGACGAGGAATATTACGGCATCGACGCCTTCATCTTCGTCAACAAGGCGGGCCAGCGTCAGCCTTTCCGCTACATCATCTCGCCCGAGCACATTGTCCATATCAGCGCGGCGGACGCCGCGAAGAAGCCGCCGAACTACCTGATGGACGAGCTGCCGGCGCGGCTGAAGTCGGGGCCGGTGACCTTCCAGCTGCGCGCCCAGCTCGCGGCGCCCGGCGATCCCACCAACGACGCCACCAAGCCCTGGCCCGCCGACCGCAAGGTGGTGGATCTCGGCACCCTCACCATCGACCACGTGGTCGCCGACAGCGACGCGGTGCAGAAGCAGCTGCTGTTCCTGCCGGGCAATCTCACCGACGGGATCGAGCCTTCGGACGACCCGCTGATCGACGTGCGCGACGCCGCCTATCCGGTCTCCTACGCGCGCCGCAATCCCTGAGCTCGCAGCCAGGATTCCAGCTCGTCCAGCAGCGCCGCCTGTCCTTTGTTGATCTTCTCGCGGGCGGCGGCGAGATCGAACCACTGGGCGCGGTCGACCTCGGGGAAGTCCTGCCGGCGGCCGGAGCGCGGCGGCCATTCCATCGTGAAGGTGTTGCTGCGGATCGCGGCGGCGTCGAGGTCGCCCTCGACCGCCCAGGCATGCACGGTCTTGCCGCCGGGCTGACGCACCGGCGCCAGAGCATGGAAGCTCCCCGCGGCGACTGAGCCGGTCTCCTCGGCGAATTCCTGCCTGGCCCGTGCCAGCAGGTCCTCGCCCGGCGCGGCCTCGCCCTTGGGGATCGACCACGCGCCGGCGTCCTTCCGGGCCCAGAACGGGCCGCCGGGATGCACCAGGAAGACCTCGATCCCTGCCGCCCGCCGCCGGTAGAGCAGCAGGCCTGCGCTCAGCTTCGCCATGACGCGGAGCTTGGCAGCATCGCGGCGGCGAGGCGAGCGCCCAGCGACTCCCGATCGCGGCGGACATCTCCCATATGGAGAGCGAGCTTCCCGTCAACCGATGCGGTGCGCCGCTTGTCGCTGCAGCCCTCCCTCTTCGATGCACCGCCGCTCCCCGGCTTCGCCCAGGCCGAGGCGTTCGTGACGCCGGCCGAGGAGCGGGACCTGATCGCCGCCATCGGCGCGCTGGAGCTGTCGCCGTTCCGCTTCCAGGGATGGCTGGGGAAGCGGCTCACCCGCTCCTTCGGCTGGCGCTACGATTTCGACGACGCGAGTCTCGGGCCTGCCGAGCCGTTGCCGGACTGGCTGCTACCGTTCCGCGATCGCGCGGCGCGCTTCGCCGACCTCGCGCCCGATGCGCTCGTGCAGGCGGTGGTGACCCGCTACGACGTCGGCGCCGGCATCGGCTGGCATCGCGACCGGCCGGTGTTCGAGCATGTGCTGGGCATCTCGCTGGGGGCGCCGGCGGCGATGCGCTTCCGCCGCCGGAAGTCCGGCGGCTTCGACCGCGCGGCCGCGCCGCTCGCGCCGCGCTCGATCTATCGGCTTGCCGGCGAGGCGCGCCACCGGTGGGAGCACAGCATCGCCGGGCAGGCGGCGCCGCGCTGGTCGATCACCTTCCGCAGCCTGTCGGAAAGCGGCCATCGGCCCGCCTCGGATGCCTCGTATTAGGCTGATTCCGCTGCGATTCCGGCAACACTTCGGTACCGGTTAGGGCTTTGTTAGGGACACTTGTCGCGTGATGGAGCCGAGCACGACATCCCCGATGGGATGTGGGCGCGCTTCGGGCGGCGACGGCGGCGGGTGTTTGCAGCATGGGTTCCGGACTGGTGATCGCGATCGAACGAGAAGGCGCGGCCGGCGGGCACGGCACGACGGCGGTGATCGCGGCCGCGGCCAGCGGGACCTGACCCGCGTGCGCCCCGTTCTGACGACGGCAGACTCCGCGAGCGGGAACGACGCTCCGGCGCACCGCCGCGGCGGCGGAACGCGCGTCATCGACAGAGCGGCGGTGAAGGCCGAGCAGATCCGCGGCCTCTACCGCTCGCCGGTCGCCATGTACATCAACCTGGTGAACGCGCCGATCGTGGCGGCGGTGCTCTGGCACCAGCGATCTTCCGCGCGGCTTGCGGTCTGGCTCGCGATCTTCCTCATCGTCGTGCCGCTCCGCCTCTGGCTGCGGCGACGGTTTCTCGGCTCGCCGCGCTCGCCGGGCGAGGTCGACCGCTGGGCCACGCTCTATGTCGCCGGGATCGGCCTGACCGGCTGCCTCTGGGGCGCTCTCGCCGCAACGGTCTACGGCTCGCCGAGCCCCGATGCCCAGGCTTTCGTCGCCTTCGTGCTGGGCGGCATGTGCGCCGGCGCGGTGGCGTCCTCCTCGGTCTATCCGCCGGCTCTCGCCGCCTTCATCCTGCCCGCGGTGCTGCCGCCGTCGGCGGTGCTGCTGGCCCAGGGCACCGTCATGACCGCGGCGATGGGCGCGCTCGGCCTCATCTTCTGCGCGGCGCTCACCCTGATGGGACGGCATTTCGGCCGCTCTTTCGCGGAGGGCTTCCGTCTCCAGCTGGAGAATGCCGCGCTGATCGCGGATCTCGTCGGCGCGCGGGATGCCGCCGAGGCGGCCTCGCTGGCGAAGTCGCGCTTCCTCGCCAACATGAGCCACGAGCTTCGGACGCCGCTCAACGCCATCATCGGCTTCTCCGAGATGATGCGCGAGCAGCTGCGCGGCCCGGTCGGCGCCTATCGCGACTACGTCGCCCACATCCATGACAGCGGCACCCATCTCCTGTCGCTGATCAACGGCATCCTCGACCTCTCCAAGGCGCAGGCGGGCCGGCTCGAGCTGGTCGAGGACAGCGTCGATCTCGGCGCGCTCCTCGGAAGCTGCCTCGATCTGGTGCGGCCGCAGGCGGCGCGGGCGAAGATCGAGCTCGCCCGCCTCGCCGACGACGGTCTTCCGATCGTCGTCGCCGACGAAGGCAAGCTGCGGCAGATCGTGCTGAACCTGCTCTCGAACGCGGTGAAGTTCACGCCGGCGGGCGGCGTGGTGCGGATCGGCGCCGGCCTCGGACCGGATGGCGATCTCCTGATCGAGGTCGAGGACACCGGCATCGGCATGGCGCCGGACGACATCCCGAAGGCGATGCAGCCGTTCCAGCAGCTCGAATCGGCGCTCAATCGCAAGTTCGCCGGCACCGGCCTCGGCCTGCCGCTGGCGCGCGAGCTCACGGAGCTGCATGGCGGCACCCTCGCGCTGGTGTCCGAGCCCGGCCGCGGCACCACCGCGCTCGTCAGGCTCCCCGCTATCCGCGTGCGCGCGCCGATCGTTGAGGCGGTGGCGATCTGAGGCGGTGCCGTCGCGCCCGCCTGATCTGGAACTCCTCGATCGAGGCCCGGCGGCGGCCGATGTGGCGACGCGGGATGGATATGGGGGCAAGAAACGGAGTTCCCGTGCGGCGCCAGCCCGCTAAGCAGATGCCAAGGTCGCCCCATGCCGTGGGCGACCGACAAATCATCGAAAGGCACTGCCATGAGCTTGCAAGACGACAACAAGGCCATCGTCGGCCGCTGGTTCACCGATTTCTGGGGCAAGACCTGCGATCTGGGCGTGGTCGACAGGATCGCCGCGCCGGACATGCTGCTGAAGTACTCGCTGCATGAGCCGCGCAGAGGCCGCGAAGACATCAAGGCGTTCATGACCGATTTCCGCGCGGCATTTCCCGATCTCAACTTCTGGGGCACCGCCGACCTCATTGCCGAGGGCGACTGCGTCGTCGGCCAGTGGGAGGGCGGCGGCACGCATACCGGGCCGGCCTTCAAGGACTTCCTCGTCGGCGGCCTCGCCGCCAACACCGGTCGGAAGATGCACTTCACCGGCACGACCGTCCTCCGGCTCAGGGACGGCAGGATCGTCGAGGAAATCGGCCTCGACGACGGCGTCACCGCGCTGACCCAGCTGGGGCTGCTCCGCGCCGTCTGATCCCGGGAAGCCGCCGCTCGCCGGAGCGGCGGCTTCGCCTGCCTGGGCAAGAATCTCGCCCACGGGGGCTCGCCGGAAAAATCTCCGAGACGATGATTCGAGAGCAAGGGCCGGAGTGTCGGACCGGGAGCGACGGCGCATCTTGCGGGTCAGACACCAAGGAGTATCGGCCATGACCCTGCGAGACCTCGACACCACCGAGCCCGAGACCCTGCGTTTCGGCTACGGCGACACCAGTCTCGGGACCATCGCGGTCGCCGAGAGCAGCAACGGCGTCGTCGCGCTCTTCATCGGCGACGATCGCGCCCGGCTGCTGCGCGACCTGAAGGAGGCGTTCCCCGCGGCCGAATTCGCTCTTGACCAGGCCGGCCTGGCGCCGACCCTCGTCAAGGCGGCTGCCCTGGTCGATGCCCCGCATCTCGGCACCGACTTGACGCTCGACCTGCGCGGCTCGCCGGTAGAGGTGGCGGTCTGGACGGCGCTGCAGGCGATCCCCGCCGGCGAGACGCAAACCTACGGCGCCATCGCCCGAGGCCTGCCGCTGGCGGCGACGGCGCAGGACGTCGGGGCGGCCTGCGCGGCGAACCGCATCGCTGTCGCCGTGCCCTGCCATCGGGTGGTGAAGGCCGATGGCTCGATATCAGGCTATCGCTGGGGCGTGCAGCGCAAGCGCCGGCTGATCAACCGGGAAGGAGTGGCGTGATGACTCACACCCTGCGCAACAAGGGCGCGATGGCGATCGGGACCCGGGTGGACGGCGTGGACTGGACGAAGGTCAACGCCGATCTCGACGCCGAGGGCTGGTCGGTGGTGCCGAAGCTGCTGACCGGCGCCGAGGCGGACGCGATCGCCGGGCTTTACCGGCAGGAGGAAGGCTTCCGCAGCCGCGTCGTCATGAGCCGGCACGGTTTCGGCCGGGGCGAGTACAAATACTTCAGTTACCCGCTGCCGCCGCTGATCCAGGAGCTGAGGACGGCGGCCTATCCGCACCTGGTGCCGCTTGCCAATCGATGGCAGGAGCGGATGAAACAGGACGTGCGCTTTCCGCCCGACCACGCCGCGTTCCTCGAGCGCTGCCACCAGGCCGGTCAGACCCGTCCGACGCCGCTGCTCCTCGAATATGCGCCGGAGGACTATAATTGCCTCCATCGCGACCTCTACGGCGAGCATGTCTTCCCGATCCAGATTGCGATCCTGCTGGATCGGCCCGGCGAGGATTTCGAGGGTGGCGAGTTCGTGATGACGGAGCAGCGGCCGCGCATGCAGACCCGCGCCATGGTGCTGCCGCTCGCCAAGGGCGACGCGGCGATCTTTGCAGTCAACAGCCGGCCGATGCGGGGCGTGCGCGGCGATTACCAGGTGAAGCTGAGCCATGGGGTCAGCAAGATCCGCGCCGGCAAGCGGCACACTCTTGGGGTGATCTTCCACGATGCCGCCTGAGCCGCTGCCGCTCGCGCTCGACGACGCCGAGGGCGAGGCTCGCCGCGCTGTCCTCGGCGCGCGCGCCGTCCTGCTGCGCGGTTTCGCGCTCGGTCAGGCGCCCGCGCTCGTCGCCGCCATCGACGCCATCGCCGCGGTCTCGCCGTTCCGCCACATGGTGACGCCCGGCGGCTGGCGGATGTCGGCGGCGATGACCAATTGCGGAGAAGCGGGCTGGGTCACCGATCGCACCGGCTACCGCTACGATGCGCTCGATCCCGCGACCGGCAAGCCCTGGCCGGAGATGCCGCGGCCATTTGCCGAGCTGGCCGCCGAAGCCGCGGC
>DATJOK010000216.1:0-7841 GCA_035507155.1 Allostellaceae bacterium | reverse complement strand
CGCGGTAGGCGGCGGCAAGCGCCGCGGCATGCCCGTCGCGCCCGGCGATTGCGGTGATCCCTGGATCCGTCCAGCGCGGACAGCCTTCGATGACGGCGCAGAGATCCGGCCCGGCCAAGAAGGCCGCCATCGCCGCGTGGCCACGCGCGGCGAGCGCAAGGCCGGGCCCAAGGGCATCATGCGCCTCGCAGGGCCCAGGCTGCGGGAGCTGCGCGGCCATGCGCCGCAGCATCACCGCCGGATCTCCAACCGCAACGCCGCCGATCCACCCGCAGAAACCGCTCACGCCTCCCCCCGCCTCGACCGCGCGCCCGTCCGGTGGTCCTGGTTTGACCACATCTCTCCGCTTCCCCACAAGCGGAGCCGATCGCGACTGATCGATCCGCTCGACGGCGCCCCCAGCCGCCCGGGAGATCCCGCTTCCTTAACCATGAGCGCGCCTACCGCCGCGGGGTATCCACCGCTATAGTCCAGCGGGAGCCGGAAATGACCATCGATGTCGGGGTTTATTCCGCCGCGGCGGAGCTGCCGACCGCCGTGCAGGAGTTGTTGCGGCGTGCGGGCAGGCAGGATCTTTTCTGCAGTGCGCGGTGGTTCGACCTGCTGCTGCGCGACGCATGGGACGGGGGTCGCCCGCAGATCTTCGCCGCGGGCGAGCCGGATCGTGTCGACACTGCATGCGTGCTGTTCACCGCCGCCGACGACCGCAACCGGCACCTGCGCGGCCTCAGCAACTTCTACACCATGCGCTATCGCCCGATCCTGGAGGCCGAGGCAGCCATGCCGGCTCTCGAGGCGATCCTCGACTCCATCGCCGGAGCGCGACCCGCATGGTCCGGCATCGAGCTGCGCCACCTCGCCGCCGACGCGCCGTCGACGGCGCTTCTCGAAACAGGATTACAGCGGCGTGGCTGGGCTGCCCGCACCTATCATCAATTCGAGAACTGGTACGAGCCCACTGCCGGCATCTCGGGAGCGGATTATTTCGCCGCCCGGCCGTCGCAGCTCCGCAACACCATCACCCGCCGCTGGCGGCGCGCGACCAGGGAGCATCGGGTCAAGACCGTGATCTATACCCGCCCGGAGGGGCTGGAAACCGGCATCGCCGCCTACGAGCGGATTTATGCCCGGAGCTGGAAGTCCGCCGAGCGGTACCCGAGCTTCATTGGCAATTTGATGCGATGCTGCGCTGGCGAGGGCAGTCTTCGCCTAGGCGTCGTCACCATCGACGACGTCCCGGCGGCGGCGCAGATCTGGCTCGTCTCCGGCGGCCGCGCCACGATCTATAAGCTCGCCTACGACGAGCGCTTCGCCGCGCTTTCCATCGGCTCCGCCCTCACCAAGCACATGTTCGATCACGTGCTGGACATCGACCAGGTGACGGAAGTGGATTACGGCACCGGCTCCGAGCCGTACAAGCGCGATTGGATGAGCCGCAAGCGCGACATCGTCGGCCTTCTCGCCCACAACAAGAGCGCACTCCGAGGCTTCGTCGGCGCGTCCCGGGACTACCTCGCGCGCTCCGTGAAGCGGCTGCTCGCGCGACCCGCGAGCTGAGTCCTCGCTCTCGCAGGATCACACCGATCAGGCCACCGCTTCCAGGACGGGCATCGGCATCGAGGGCGTTGGACGCAATGCGCCGTTGCGAGTGATCACGGCCCAGGCATCCGGACGCACCCGGCGCGCCCCCGCGAGGAGGTCGCCGAGATGGCTGTATACCGGCATGCGCAGCCCGTGGTGTTCCACGGCAGGCCCCAGCGGCGCCAGGCGCAGCCCGAAGCCCGCGAAGAGCCGCAGGAGGGTGGGTGCCATCAGGGCACAGATATGGCTCACATCCTCCGCCACGGACATTCCGACCACGGCGGACAGCAGAGCGAGCGTGGCGGTAAAGCTGTCGTGGGCGCGCGGGACTCGGGTGACGCCCCACTCCGTGCGAACGATCTGCTGTGCCTCGCCCAGCGCTTCCCGCGACAGGCAGAAGCGCGAGACCTCGCCGACTCGCCGGCCTGGCGAGCACAGATCATCGAGGGTGTCGAGTTCTCCACAGGCGTGACGGATCGGCAACGGACCCATCTCGTCGTCGCTGGCGTCGTGCACGATCAGCCGCACGCAGCCAACCGGAATATTCGTCGGAGAGTGAACGAGAAGGCTGTGCACCGCTCGCTCGTCGTATTCGTCGGTTTCGAGCCTTCGCGGGTGCTTCGTCGCATCCTCGAAGGGATTCTCGACGCAGTAAGCCTGGTAGCGAAGTCTGTGAACGCAGTCACGAAGTGTGCGCGAATCGGCCGGCACGACCGTGAATGCACAGTCAGTCTGTTGCATAGCCCCCTAGCCCCTAATTGGCCGCTGCGGATTCCTCCTCAGCCGGCCGGTTCACCACCCACCTCACGCATTCTTGCTTATTTGCCTGCTTCACTTTTCTAGGTCTCTGCTTCCCACTCCGCCCCGGCCTTGCGACTCGTTGTTGGAAGGACAACGCCGGGGCGGATCTTGCGTAGCGCAGCCGGCAACGTCCATGCAACAGCGAATGCGATCACGAAGGGAATCGACGTTAGAGCCTTTTTGTGTCACGGTGATGAATCATCGATTTGGGCGCATGCGCGTGCGACTTTGTCGACGCGACGTCTCAGGGGAATGCGAGGGGGATCGATGACGCGATGATCGTCGTCGACTCACAGCAACGAATCCTTAACGAAGTTCGCGCCGATCGCGGAGCGCTGCAGTTGATCGCCGCATCGGGCGCGCGATCGCGATCCACCCGCACCGATATTGCGGCACGAGAAGTGCCCGCGAAATGGCAGCAACTTAGCGGACTTCCCAGCAAATCGCATCGACTGGTTAACTCAGCGTTAACGCCGATGTGGAACCGTGGGCATCGTCGAATTCCTCACGCCGCCATGACCATCCAACGCCGCGGATAAGGCGATCAACGATGCTGGATGACGCTCAAAGCTTGCCGATCACGAGGCGCTTCGCGTCCAGGACCGCGATCGGCGCGGTGCGCACGGCATGGCGGCCATCGCTTAATTGGCGGCTCGCGTGGCGAAATCTCGCGCATGATCGCGTTCGGCTGGCGATCACCGTCGTCGGCGTCACGTTTTCCGTCGTCCTGATGGCACTGCAGTTGGCGCTGCTGATTGGATTTGCCGCGACCTCCTCCAGCCTGATCGATCGCTCGCAGGCCGATTTCTGGATCGTGCCGAAGGGAACCCGGAACGTCGACCAATCCGCCGACCTCACCGAGCGGCGGCGTTATCAGGCGCTGGCGGTTCCCGGCGTCGCCTCCGCCGAGCAGCTGCTGGTCAAGTTTCTGCCGTGGAAGCGGCCGGACGGCGGCGTCGAGGTGGTGGTCGTCGTCGGCGTCGATCCCGAGCATCCCGCGGTCTCGCCTTGGAATTTCGTCGCCGGCTCGATCGCGAGCCTGAAAACGCCTGACGGCATCGTGATCGACGATCTATACGCCAAGAAGCTCGGCATCGATCGGATCGGCGAGACGGTGGAGATCAATGGGCACCGGGCACGCGTCGCCGGATTCACCCATGGCATTCGAGCCTTCACCCAATCGCCCTACATTTTCGCGGCCTTGAAGACGGCGCAGACCCTGGCCGATCTGCCCGCGGACCGATCGACCTACGTCCTCGTGAGAGCGGACAGGGGAGACGACCTTGCGCGACTCAGGGGCGATCTCGGGGCCCGCTTCCCCGACCTCGATGTGAAGACGGCCTCAGCCTTCTCGTGGCAGACCCGCGGCTATTGGCTGCTCACGACGGGTGCCGGCGTGGCACTCGTCCTCGCGGCGGGCCTCGGCCTCATCGTCGGCGTCGTCATCGTCGCGCAGACGCTCTACGCCGCCACCGTCGAGCGCCTGCCGGAGTATGCGACGCTGCGGGCCATGGGGGCCGATAACAGCTACCTGCACCACGTGATCCTCAAGCAATCCACCTTCGGGGCGGCAATCGGATATGCCCTCGGCATGCTCATCACCGGCGTCACCCTGCTGCTGGCGCGCAACAGCGTCGCCGCGCTGCAGCTGCCGTGGCCGGTGGTGTTCCTGCTCGCTCTTGTCACGCTTCTCATGTGCAGTGGCGGCGCGGTGATCTCGATCCGCAAGGTGCTGCATATCGATCCTGCCATGGTCTTCAAATAGGCCGCCCGATGCCGACGCGCTCTCGACCCGGAAAGGCGGCGCCGCTCATCAAGATGAGCGGCATCTCGATGACCTACGGAGCGGGTGCCGCGGCGGTGCGGGCGTTGCGCGACGTGTCGCTGGACGTGAATCCCGGCGAGGTGCTGCTCCTCCTGGGTCCCTCCGGCAGCGGCAAGACGACGCTCCTGCAGGTGCTGGGCGGACTGCTGCACCCGACGGAGGGCAGCGTCACCTTCGGCGGTCAGCGCCTCGGCGATCTCGACGAAAAGCAGCTCTGCGAATTCCGGCTCCGGCGCTTCGGCTTCGTGTTCCAGAGCTACAATCTGTTTCCGACACTGAGCGCCTGGGAAAACATTGCCATCGGCTGCGAGCTGCGGGGCGTCAATAGTCGCGAGGCGGAGGACCGCAGCCGCGAGCTGCTGAGCTACGTGGGCCTGGCGCACCGTGCTGAGGCCTTTCCCCGCTCGCTGAGCGGCGGCGAGAAGCAGCGGGTCGCCATTGCGCGCGCTATCGCCGGCGATCCCGAGGTCATCCTTGCCGACGAGCCCACAGCCGCCCTCGACGCCGGCAGCGGCATGCGCATCGCGGAGCTGCTGCGCGAGCTTGCCCATAAGGCGGGCCGCGCGATTGTCATCGTTACCCACGACCCGCGCCTGCTCAAGATCGGCGACCGCATCGTCGTTCTCGAGGACGGGGCGATTCTTTCCCAGGAGCAGGAGCGCCGCGGCGCGCGCCCCACTCCCCTCCACGCAGGAGTGCTCATATGAGGACGCGAACCCTCCTCACCGGCTGCGCCGGCGTTGCCGCGATCCTGACGATCGCCGGCCTGATCGCCCCCTCCGGCCCTGGTCCCGCCCATCTCGCGGTGGCGCGCGCCGACATCCCGCCGCCGGAAACCGTGGTCGCCTCGGCGCCGGGTCGGGTGGAGCCCGTTTCCGAAGAGCGCGATTTCTATGCGACGGCGATCGGGCGCATCGTATTCGTCGCGCCGGAAGGCGCGGAGGTCAAAGCGGGACAGCTGGTGGCGGAGATCGACAACGCCGACCTCCGAGCCCAGCTCGCCGCCGCCGACGCGCGCATCGCGATGCGGCGGAGCGAACTCGACCGGCTCATCAACGGAGCCCGGCCGGAGGAGCGCGGCGCGGCGGAAGCCGCGGTCGCCGAGGCGGACGCGACCATGCATCTCGCGCAGGTGATGCTGCAGCGCAAGCGCTCGCTCTCCCAGAGCGGAGCGGTCTCGATCGAGGCGCTCGATCATGCGCGGGCGGATCTCGAGAGCGCCACGGCGCGCCGCAGACTGCTCGCCGAGCGCTTGGCGCTGATCAATGCGCCGCCGCGCCCGGAGGACGTCGCCATCGCTCAGGCCAACCTGGCGATCGCCAAATGGGACGCGGACGCGCTTCAGGCGGAGGTCGACAAGACGCAGCTCCGCTCGCCGGTCGACGGCGTCGTGTTGCGGCGCTACAAGTCGATGGGCGAGACGGTAGCCGTTCAGCCGCCGACCTTGATCGCCGCGGTGGGCGACATCAGCCACCTCAGAATCCGCGCCGACGTCGACGAGGCGGATGTCGGGCGCGTCGCGGTGGGGCAGAAGATCTGGGCCACGGCGGACGCCTATGGCGACCGGCATTTCACCGGCGAGGTTGCCAAGGTGGGCTTGCGGCTTGGGCGCAAGAACATCGAGACCGACCGGCCGGCCGAGAAGCTCGACACCAAGGTGCTGCAGGTCCTGATCGATCTCGACGGCAACCCGCAGCTTCCCACCGGCCTCAGGATGGACGTGTTCTTCAAATCTCCGCCGGGAGATGCCGGAAAGAAGGTCGCGGACGCTCGCGGCTGAAGCGGAGACTGCTGCCCGGCCGCGTCAGTCGCGGCCAGCGCTGCGCAGCGCCGGCGCGAGCGCCGTCAACCCGGCAGCGAACTGCCCGAGGGCCCGCGACGCGGCCGCCGGCGTATCGTCGAAGTCCACGGCGGTCACGATCACCGCGGAAGGCTGCCATCCGCCGATCAGCTTCACTTTTGCCTGCAGAAGCTTGGCCAGGTAGGGATTGCCAGTGAACCGGCCATCCACCCAATACCAATACCAGATCAGCCGCCGCTGCTTGCCAGACGCGACCTCCTGGACCTGCACCGAACTCTCGTCGGCGCCAACCGATGCGGTGGCGGCACCAACCCTGGTGACCAACCAGTCCTTGCCGCTGAGGTGGTGACCGGAACCCGCAGCCTCGGCACCTTGCCGCTCCCGCTGATAATAGCCGACGTGAAGATAGATCGTCCGCCCGCCGACATCGTAGGTGGCGTCTGCCTGCGCGTCTGGCGCTTCGAGCGACGGCGGCGCCGGATCGCGGGCTTCAGTCAGCTGGTGAAACGATCCGACGAGGGTCGGCATCGCAAGCTCGATGCGGCGCGGCACCGGGGGCCGCTCGATATAGTCGCCATAGGCCTTGGCGGCGGCGATCGGCAGCAGCGCGATGAGCGCGGCGGCAGCCATGGCGGTGAACGGTGCCGGCGCCGTCCTTTGCGGTCGCCTGGTTGCAGGCATTTTGCCGTGCTCGCGCATGGTCATGCCGAAGCTCAGGACCAGGAAGGTGACCAGAGCAAAGAAGAGCCAACCATAGATGATGTGATCGACGCCGACGGCCACCGCGTTATCGGTCGAGTAGGCCAGGAGGATGATGCCGAAGGCGCGGATCCCATTGGCGAGGATCGGGACGGTCATCGAGATCAGAAGAAAGACCGCTCGGCGCCACCACGTACGAAACATCAGGCCCGCGAAGAGGACGCCAAGAACGAGCGAGCTTATCAAATAGCGCAAGCCGGCGCAGGCATCGGCGACGTAGAAGCTACCCGTCGGAACCGAAATCAGATTTCCGTCAGAGAAAACCGGTACGTCGATGATCCGAAGCAGCGCCACCGAAAAGAACCCCGTGATCCGCTCCAGCGGCGGGATAAGAGCCTCGCCCATGGGAACGAGGAAGTAGAGAAAGCACAGCGGGAAGAGAAGTGCCTGGAAGATCGCCCTGCCATAGATCGCCAGGAAGATACCCTGCAGGATCGCGACCAGACTGAGTTCCTGGATAATGAGAGTTCCCGTCGCATGACCCGTCAGCCACGCGGCGGAAGCGACCACGACGAGGATCACGCCAAGAACGTCTGGCCTGGGCGCCAGGCCGGCCAAGGCGTCCCGTCGCGTCCAGCCGAGATAGAGGCAGATCGGTATGATCAAGAAGCCATGATTGAAGGCATTCGACGCGTACCAGGTGTCGACGGTCGCCGTCACGGTCTCGTGGAGGATCGCGAGTGCCGCGACGGCCACCACCACGCCGGTCAGGGCATAGCCGATGGCGCTTGGCCGCGCGATCGCCACTTGCTCAGCCATCGACGCAAGCGTCCAGGCGCCGGAGGCTTGCCGCCCAGGTGAAATCCGCCAGCACGCGGCGGCGCGCATTGGCGCCGAGCCGCGCGGCCGCTTCCGCGCTGGCG
Organism: Allostellaceae bacterium; assembly: GCA_035507155.1. Lineage (GTDB taxonomy): Bacteria > Pseudomonadota > Alphaproteobacteria > ATCC43930 > CGMCC-115725 > DASZHJ01. The sequence continues at coordinate 211 of DATJOK010000216.1, read as the reverse complement.
GCAGTGCAGATCGCGTCGGCGAAGTCCGCCGGGGTGTCGGCCCTCAGCGCATCCGACCCGATCTCGAGGCGGATGCCCTCCAGCGCTTCGGCCGACGCGACCACCGGCCGCGCCATCGCCATTCCCTCCAGCACCTTGTTCTGGATGCCGCGCGCCACTCGGAGCGGTGCCACCACGACGCTCGCATGTGCCGCATAAGGCCGCACATCGG
>DATJOK010000215.1:0-2973 GCA_035507155.1 Allostellaceae bacterium | reverse complement strand
CATGCGGCCGTTCCGGCCGCGGGCAGCCGACATAGGCGTTGAGCGATTCGATGCGGTGGATGAGGCCGTGCTCGATGAGAAAATCGAGCGCGCGGTAGACCGTGGGCGGCGCGGCGCCTGCATGCAAGCGGCGCAGCGCCGCGAGTACGGCATAAGCGCCGACCGGCTCGTGGCCGCGCCAGACGAGCTGCAGCACCTGGCGGCGCAGCTCGGTGAGCCGGGCGCCGCGCTCGGTGCAAAGCTGCGCCGCGAGGTCGAGCGCGTCCTCGACGCACCTCTCATGGTCATGGCTCTGGGGCTGGAACGGCATAACCGCTGCGAGCGAATGGGCCATTGCCTCACCTCCGGGCGATGGGCGCGTTATAGTATAACGTTTCGGCAGCGGCGGGAAGAAGTGCGGGCTACGCTGAGTTCTTTAATTGCGGCTTGGGACAGGTCGTGTCCCGTCGAGTAATACGATCCGCGCGTGCTGCCGAAGGCGTGCGATACCCGAACAAGCGAAGCTCGAGCCGGCGAGGCTCGGCCCCTTCTGAGCTGAAGATCAACGACCTCTAGCTGGCCATCAAGATCTGGTGGCAGGCCGCAGGCAGCAGCGGCAGGGATGCACGCGATCCTCAGGCGGGGGCGGCGGCGCCGACATAGAACGGCGGCAGCCCCGCCGCCCGGGCGCGGCGGCCGAGCCGCTCGATGAAGGCGACGAGGTCGGGATGGCCGAAATAGCGATGGCGTGAGAGGCGCACCACCTCGTAGCCCGGACCGTCCGGCGGCAGGGGCTGGGCACCGACGATGCAGCCATGCGTCGGTCCGCCGAAGATCTCTGCCGGCCCCGACAACGGCGTCATCACCTGCGCCCAGGGATCCGCCGACGCATCGGCGGCGAAAGCGGCGGCGGGGAGGAAGAGGGCGAGGCAGAGGAGCGCGAAGGCCGCAAATAGCCTCCCTCCGCCGCGCGAAGCGCAGGTGAGTGCCTCCTTCCCATAGCGCCGGTCGCCCGTCTCGACCATCGTTTGCGCCATCTCGGTTTCGATTAGCGGGTTATCTCGCAGGAGGCGATCGGCCTGTTGATAGGGCGCGACGGCCTCCCTCACTCGTCCCGCCTCGAAGAGAAATTGTCCCCGTAGTTCGCGGAAGAACGGATCGTTCGGCGCTTCGGCGATCAAGCCGTGGCTGCGCACCCGTCGCTAGCGAGGCGACAGAGATGCATAGGTGAAACTCCGAGCTGCGGCGATCTCGGTCACCAGCTTTTTGGTGATCGCCTCACGAAACGTGCTGAAGTCCTGCACGACCAGAAGAAAGGCGCCGGGACCGCCAATCACATTCTCGCGGTAATATGCAGGCAACCCTCCAGGCGGCTGGACATGGGCGAAATAGCCGGGGTTGGGGTGCGCGTTGATGATGGCGAGGCCGTTGATAGTAAAGCCCGCCGCTATTGCCTCGTTGCGCGCGTCGAGAATGGGGCGGCCGGCATTGTTGTTGCCATCGCCTGAGACATCGATGACGCGCCGCATCGCCGCCGGCTTCAACTTGGCGAAATAGGCGCGGCTAAAATCCAACGCGGTGCTGATCGAGGTGCGGCCAGCGAAGGAGCGAGGCGCCTGGATTAGGGTTGCGGCGAAGCCTGCGGCGCTCTCGCCGTCTCGCACGACCGTCCAATCCGCCACCACCTGTTGCTCCTCCTCTCCGGACCACTCGATAAAGGAGATGGCGATAGCACCATGGGGGCCGGCGGCGATCGCCTTCAGAACGGCCGGATCGGTAACCGCCGCGGCATAGCCCTGCCGCTGTAACTTGAACTCATCGTCATCGACGCTGCGCGACACGTCAGCCGCAAATACGACAGCCAAGTCCACCGTTTCCGCGCTGGCTTTCGCCGCGCCGAGGCAGAACAGAATCGCGAGCAGAGTACAGACGTATGACCGCATTGGCGCCTCCCTCGTCGGGTCGTGTGTCAGGATAAGGTGATGTGTTTGTCGAGAGAAGCCAGCAGGGATGACAAAGCCCCTGGCAGCCTATTATGCTTATCCGTCGCGCGATCCGTGCTGGGGAGAAGCCGATGAAAATGCCCATTATGCTCGCCCTTGCCGCCTCGACCATTCTGGTCGGCGCTCCGCTCGCTCAAGCCTTTCAGCAGGTAGAGAGCAGCAGCGTTCCGGCCGTCAACGCGGCCCGGGTCGCGGACCCTGACGACATCATGAACAACATGGACAACGAGGCCTCGGGCAACGGCAGCGTGGTGACGCCTTTCGGCAATTCGCTCCACTTCGGTACATCGACCACCGGCGGCAGCAGCTCCGGTGGCAGCAGCCCTTTCCTGGAGAGCCCTGCGAGCCGCACCGTTCCGTCGCAAGCGCGATAGCATCCGAAGGGGGGTACGGTCATGCGCGACAGATTCGTCAGCCGTAGGGGCTTCCTCCTCAGCACCACGGCCAGTCTCGGCGGCATTCTGGCGCTCGCCACCGGAAGCAATCCTGTCGCGGCGTTTGAGGTTCAGAGCCTCGGCCCAGGCGCCCCACTGGCGCTCGATATCAAGAACCGTTGCAGCGTCGACGTGACGCATGACGACATCCGCGCCGGCCTCGAGCGCGATCTGCTCTATAGATCGGCAGCTCCCGGAACAACGCTAACCGAAACCGCCTACTGCCCCCTCTGCGGCTGCCCGATCGTCGCCACGCGGTACGTGAAGTAGGCGGCCGCACCGCCCAACGCTATCACGCCGCCCTCGCCCGGCCCAGATCGATACGGCGGCGGTGAACGGCGGGCGGGCGGCGGGCGGGTTAGGGGCGCGGATTGGCACGGCCGCTGACGCGGCGCGGTCCGGCTGGCGCCAGCGCGCTCGCCCCGCCAGCAGCGCCCCCCTTCACGCATAAGTAAGGCTGGCTTGATGGGTGATGAGACCGAGGCATGCGTAGAGAAGGAAAGCAATAACTCTTAGACCGAAACTCGGCTCGCCTCCGGACTTCCGCAAATGGCACG
>DATJOK010000214.1:0-5551 GCA_035507155.1 Allostellaceae bacterium | reverse complement strand
TTCAAGGCAGCCGCCGTTGTGCCGCGCGGCGATGACGAGCAGACCGGAGTCACCCCGCTCTGGCATGTGGCGGAATCCCGGAGCAAGGCCTTCGTCGATTTCCAAAACGATGTCACCAGCAATGACCTGGCGCTCGCCGCCCGCGAGGGCTTCCGCTCGGTCGAGCTCCTGAAGCGCTACACCACCCTCGGAATGGCGACCGATCAGGGCCGGACCTCGAATGTCACCGGCCTTGCGATCATGGCGGCGCTCACTGAGCGCGCCATTCCCGATGTCGGCACCACCCGCGCGCGACCGCCCTACGCGCCGGTGGCGATCGGCGCGCTCGCCGGCCCGCATCGCGGCAAGCACTTCAAGCCGACACGCCTCACCGCCGGCCACGACTGGGCGAAGGAGCGTGGCGCGAGCTTCGTCGAGTCCGGCTACTGGCTGCGCGCGGAATGGTTCACGGCGGCCGGCGAGACGGACTGGCTCCAGAGCGTGACGCGCGAGGTGAAGGCCGTGCGCTCGAGCGTCGGCGTCTGCGACGTCTCCACCCTGGGCAAGATCGACATCCACGGTCCCGACGCCGGCATTTTCCTCGACCGCATCTACTGCAACACCTTCTCGACGCTGGCGGTGGGCAGGACGCGCTACGGCCTGATGCTGCGCGAAGATGGCTTCGTGATGGATGACGGCACCAGCGCTCGGCTTGGGCCCGATCGCTACCTGATGTCGACGACGACGGCGAACGCCGGCAAGGTGATGCAGCATCTGGAGCATGCGCGCCAGGTGCTGTGGCCGGAGCTCGACGTGCAGCTGGTCTCGGTCACCGAGCAATGGGCGCAATACGCCGTCGCCGGCCCCAATTCCCGCTCGCTGCTGCAGCGGCTGCTGGGCGACGCGCTCGATCTCGGCGACAGCGCTTTCCCTTATCTTGCTTGCGCCGAGTTCGCCTGGCGCGGCATGCCCGCACGGCTCTTCCGCGTCTCCTTCTCCGGCGAGCTCGCCTATGAGCTCGCTGTGCCCGCCCGCTTCGGCGATGCCGCGATCCGCGCCGTCACGGAGGCGGGCGCCTCCTTCGCAGTCACGCCCTATGGCGTCGAGGCGATGGGCGTGATGCGGATCGAGAAGGGCCACGTTGCCGGCAGTGAGCTCAACGGCACGACCACCGCCGCCGACCTGGGCCTCGGCAAGATGATGTCCCGAAAGAAGGACTATATCGGGCGCGTCCTTGCCAGTCGTCCGGCGCTGACGGATCCCGCGCGCCCGGCACTGGTGGGCGTCAAGCCGGTCGGTCGCACGGCGCGGCTCAGGGCCGGAGCACATTTCCTGACGCGCGGCACGGCGTCGACGCTGGAGAACGACCAGGGCCATATCACCTCGGTCGCCTTCTCGCCGATGCTCGGGCACTGGATCGGGCTCGGCTTGCTGGTGGGCGGACGCGAGCGCGTGGGCGAGCGGGTGATCATCCATGACCCGCTGCGTGGCGGCGATATCGAGGCCGAGATCTGCCCGACCGTCTTCTTCGATCCCGAGGGGAAACGTCTCCATGGCTGAGCTCGCACTTGCGCCTCGCTCCGCCTTCGCGGGGCTGCTGCCGGCATCGGTGCCGGGCGGCGGCGCCGGCGTTACTGTCGTCGACCGCGACGGGCTCGGCATGGCCACGGTGCTCGCAGGCAGAGGACGCGCCGCACTGCTTGCCGCACGGGTCCAGGAGCGTTTCGACATCGAGCTGCCACAAGGACCGCGCCGCGCCGTCGCCGGCGACATCGCTTTCGGCGGCATCGGTCCCGAGACCTGGCTCGCCACTTCCGAGACGGGCGGCAATGGCTTTGCTGCCGCCCTCCGGCAGACGATCGGCGATCTTGCCGCCGTAGTGGATCAGAGCGACGGCTATGCCATGCTCCGCCTGACCGGACCGAAGCTCCGAGAGACGCTGGCGAAGGGCGTGCCGCTCGATCTGCACGCCGGCGTCTTCCGCCCTGGTGACATCGCCGCGACCCTCGTCTCCCACATGGACGCGATCCTCTGGCGGCTGCCGGACCAGACCGATGGATCGTCTGTGTTCGAGATGGCAGTGCCTCGAAGCGTGGGGCGCGACTTCTGGCACTGGCTCGCGGAGAGCGCCGCGGAGTTCGGCATCGCAGGCGCGGGTTAATGCCCGGGGGGCACGCCCTCGCCGCCGGCCTTGGTGCCCCTGAACAGGAACGTGATCGGCACGACGCAGAAGGCGGCGATGGCGCAGATCTCGAAGACGTCGCCATAGGCCTTGATCGCCGCCTGCTGCATCAGCGTCGTGAACATCATGTTGACCGCGCTCTGGTGCGCCTGCTCCGCGGCCTGACCCAGGGTTATGAAGCGCTCGGTGATCTTAGCCAGAGTATCGTTGTAGGGCTGCCACAGCGGCGACAGAAAGCCGATGAGATGCGCCTGCTCGGCCTGGGATTCCTGCGTGATCATCGCCGTCGACAGCGAGATGCCGATCGATCCCGAGACGTTGCGCAACATGACATAGAGCGCGCTGCCGTCGCCGTTGAGCTCGCGCGGCAGGGTCGAATAGGTGATGGTGCTGTTGGGCACGAAGAGGAAGGCGAGCCCGAAGGTCTGTGCCGCCCGCATCAGCGCCAGCGTCTCGAAATCGATATCGGGAGCGAGGGTGCGCGCATAGAGCAGCGCGCAACCCAGCGACACGAAACCGAAGGCGATGATGAAACGGGTCTGGACATTGGGAAGCAGCACCCGGCTCACCAGCGGTATCAGGGCAATGATCACCAGCCCTCCGGGCGACAGAATGAGCCCGGCCCAGGTCGCCGTGTAGCCGAGACGCTGCTGGGCGAGCTGCGGCAGCAGCACCGCACTCGAATAGAGGACGGCGCCGAAGCCGAAGATCATCACGCAGCCGACGGCGAAATTGCGGTCGGCGAAAGCGCGGAGGTTCACGATCGGCTTCTTGGTAGTGATCAGCCAGACGATCGCCCCGGAAATGCCGACGGCCGCCAGCGCCGCGAAAAGGCGGATGAAGGGGGAGCCGAACCAGTCGTTGTCCTCGCCCCGATCGAGCATGATCTGCAGGCAGCCGAGGCCGAGCGCGATCAGCCCCAGCCCGATGTAGTCAACGTGCTGCCTGCCGCCCTGCTCCCGCCTCACCCACGGTGGATCCTCGACCAGGGTCCAGACCGAGAAGAATGTGAAGATGCCGACCGGGATGTTGATCAGGAAGATCCAACGCCAGGTGTAGGTGTCGGTGATCCAGCCGCCGAGCGTCGGGCCGATCACCGGCGCGACGATCACCGCCACGGCCACCACGGAGAAAGCGCGACCCCGCTGGGAGGGCTCGAAGGTATCAAGAATGATCGACTGCTGATTGGGCTGCAGTCCGCCGCCGAAGAAGCCCTGGAGCAGCCGGAAGACCACCAGCTCGGCGAGATTGCCCGAAATACCGCAAAGGAACGAGCAGGCCGTGAACATCGCTATGCAGATCAGGAAATAGCGCTTGCGGCCCAGCAGACGGGCGAGGAATCCGGAGATCGGCAGCACGATGCCGTTTGCCACCAGATAGGAAGTCAGCGTCCAGGTCGCGTCGTCGTAGCTCACCGACATGGCTCCGGCGATGTGCGGCAGGCTGACGTTGATGATGGTGGTGTCGAGGATCTCCATGAACGCCGCCATGGTGACCACCACGGCGATCAACCAGGGATTACCGCGCGGCCGCCAGGCGCGGTCCACCGCCTCGGCATCGCTCGCCTGCTGGCCGGCGGCTGCTCCGTCGGTCATTTGCCGGCCGGCCGGGTGTCGTCCAGATGCACGGTCGGTTCGACGGAGATGCCGAGCGGCAGCGGCACTTTGGGATCGAGACCGCTGTCGATCAGAATTTTCACCGGCACGCGCTGCACGATCTTGACGAAATTGCCGGTGGCATTCTCCGCCGGGAAGCTGCTGAAGCGGCTGCCGGAGCCGAGCTGCATGCTGTCCACATGGCCCTCGAGCTTGAGGCTCGGAAACGCGTCGACGCCGATATCGACACGCTCACCCGGCCGGATGCGGTCGAGCTGGGTCTCCTTGAAATTGGCGGTGACCCAAACATCGGGGCTGACGAGGCTCAGGATGGTGGCGCCGGGCTGAGCATAGTCGCCGACCTCCACGTTGCGGCGGGTCACCCAGCCGTCCTGCGGCGCGCGGATCACCGTGTAGCCGAGGTTGAGCTCAGCCTGCGCCAGCTGCGCTGCCGCCTGCTTCACCTGGCCTTCCAGCTGGTCGCGCTGCGCTTTCGCCTCATCAATGTTCTCCTGCACCGGCGTCGCCTGCTGCACCTGCGCCTGTGCCTGCGCCAGCTGCCCCTGCGCCTGCTGGGAAGCCGCCGTGGAGGCGTCCACGGCCTGCTGTGACGTCGCGGCGCCGAGCGAGTGCTGCCGCCGGTAGTCCGTCTGCGCCTTGAACTGCTCGCCCTCGGCGATCTGCACCTGGCCCTGGGCGGCAGCGAGCGCGGCCGGATAGACGATGCGTGCCTTGGCAAGCGCCGCCTCGGCGCCGGCGAGCTGGCCCTGGGCCGCGGCGAGGGCACCCGCCGCCTGATCGCGCGCCGCCTGATAGTCACGGGGATCGATGCGGATCAGGACGTCGCCCCGGTGAACGAACTGATTGTCATTGACGTCGAGCTCGACGACATAGCCCGAGACTCTCGGCGCAATGGCGATGGCGCGGCCGTCGGTATAGGCGTCATCCGTGGTCTCGAGATTGCGGTTCAGAAACCAGTATGTCGCCCCGGCGATCACTGCGACGATCACGGCAATGACGAAGATCGTCCGGATCAGGACGGAGCGCCGCCGGCGACCGCCGTCGTCGTCGCGCTTCCTGTCCCGGGCGGCCCCTTCGCCGTCCGATCCGCCGCTCCGTGGCTTCTCGGCGTCAGATTGCCGGCTCCTCTTGTCGGAGCCCGGAGCCTCGGAGGCTGGCGGCGGCGTCCGTGTCTGCTCCTCGGCGCGCGAGGATATGCTCATGGTGCCGATCTGCCCAAAGCCGATGTACGGAGCGAAACCCAAAGCCTCTTTGGTGGCGAAATGACCACTCTCAACTTTTGCTGCTCCCCGCGGCGGAATTTGTAGACCTCATAACGAGGTTGGCCGGCAATGGCTGCCTGGCAACGGCGTCGCAGGAGAGATCATGCCGGCCAGAGGCCGAGACCTCTTCAGGCAGCAACGGCCACCAACTTGCCACAAGGACGCCACGCATCGCCGCTGGCTCGCGTTGAAGTGCGCCAAAAGCGAAAGACCCGCGTTCGCGGGAACGCGGGTCTTTCGTATTGGGGTTTTGGTGAAGGTGGTTGCGGGGAGAGGATTTGAACCTCTGACCTTCAGGTTATGAGCCTGGCTACCGGGCTGCTCCACCCCGCGTTGGTGGTGGGGGACGGGTGGTTGAGGGAGTGGGTTTGGGGGGTCGGAAGTTCTGGTTTCCGACCTTCTGGTTTCTGGTTTCTGGTCCCTGCAAGGCCTGGCGACGACCGACTCTCCCACGTCTTGAGACGCAGTACCATTGGCGCGGAGGGTTTTCACGGCCGAGTTCGGGATGGGAT
>DATJOK010000213.1:0-64007 GCA_035507155.1 Allostellaceae bacterium | reverse complement strand
GCAGAGCACGTGGCCCACCACGTAGGAGGCGGCGTCGGAGGCGAGCCAGACCACCGCCTCGGCGATTTCCTCCGGCCGGCCCATGCGGCGGAGCGGCAGTCCCGCCGCGACCGCGCTCATGTCCATGATCTTCGATCCCAGCATCATGTCGGTGACGACGCGGCCGGGCGCCACCGCGTTGATGCGGATCCCCTTCTCCGCATATTCCATCGCCGCCGAGCGCATCAGCGAGACGAGCGCCGCCTTGGAGGCGGAATAGAGCGCGAGGCCGGGATTGGGATTGCGCAGCCCGCTCACCGAGGTGTTGATGACGATGGCGCCCCTGCCCTGCGCCGCCATGAGGCGGAGCTGCTGCTGCAGCGAGAGATAGACCGAGCGCAGATTGGTGTCGAAGACGCGGTCGTAGAGCGCCGGGTCCTGGTCGGCGATCGGCGCGCGCGGCTCCTGGTAGCCCGCGTTATTGAAGGCGACGTCGAGGCGGCGGTGCTCGCTCATGACCCGGCGATGCAGCGCCTCGAGATCCGCCGGCTTGGTCACGTCGCTGCGGATGAAGCTGCCGGCGGCGCCGATCTCCGCGAGCGCCGCCACCGCCTTCTCGCCCTCGCTCTGCCGCCGCCCCGCGATCACCACGCGGGCGCCGCGGCGGGCGAAGGCGAGCGCCGCCGCCCGCCCGATGCCGGTGGCACCGCCGGTGACGAGAACGACCTTGTCCTTGAAGTCCTGCATCGCCGGGCCTCGATCAGAGGGCCATGCGGGCGCGCTCGATGATCGCCCGCTGCGCGAGGCCTGCCGGCAAGCTGCCATAGGCGGCACCGCCGTCGCCCTCGAGACGCGTCGCGCAGAAGGCATCGGCGACGGCGGACGGCGAGTGCCGGATGACGAGGCTCGCCTGCAGGGCGATCGCCATCTTCTCGACGATCCGGCGCGCCCGCGCCTCCTGCTCCTCGGGTCGGGCGAGCTCCGCCTCCAGCCGGTCGACGGCGCGGTCGAGGCGCCGGTCGCCGCCGCGGGCGGCGCGCACCTCCGCGAGGAAGGCACCGACGCTCTCCGGCGTCCGGGCGGCGGCGCGCAGCACGTCGAGGGCGATGATGTTGCCGCTCCCCTCCCAGATGCCGTTGAGCGGCGCCTCGCGATAGAGTCGCGCCATCGGCCCCTCCTCGATGAAGCCGTTGCCGCCGTGGCATTCGAGGGCCTCGTGCACGACGCCGACCGCGCGCTTGCAGTTCCAGTACTTGCCGACCGGCGTGCCGATGCGCACCAGCAGCCGGGCGGCGGCATCGCCGGCCGCCTCGTCGTCGACCGCCCGCGCCAGCCGGAAGGCGAGCAGCGTCGCCGCCTCCACCTCGACCGCCAGATCCGCCAGCACGTTCTGCATGAGCGGCTGGTCGACCAGCGCCTTCTGGAACGCGCGGCGGCCGCTCGCGTGGTGGATCGCCTCCGAGAGCGCGCGGCGCATCAGGCCGGCGGAGCCGATGGCGAAGTCGAGGCGCGTCAGATGCGTCATCGCCAGCGCCACCTTGATCCCCTGCCCCTCCTCGCCGATGAGCCAGCCGAGCGCGCCGCGGTACTCGATCTCGCTGGAGGCATTCGAGCGGTTGCCGCACTTGTCCTTGAGGCGCTGGATCAGCAGGCGGTTGCGCGTGCCGTCCGGCAGCCATCCCGGCAGCAGGAAGCAGGAGACGCCGCGCTCCGTGCGCGCCAGGGTGACGAAGAGATCGCTCTGCGGCACCGAGAAGAACCACTTGTGGCCGTCGATCAGATAGGCCTCGCCCGGTCCCGGCCGCGACGCCGGACGCGCCGTGGTCTGGGTCGCCCGCAGATCCGAGCCGCCCTGCTTCTCGGTGAGCGTCATGCCGACCGTGCCGCCGGCTTTCTCCCGCATCGGCGCCGGCGTCGGATCGTAGCGCGTCGAGAGGACGAAGGGCTCCCAGAGCGCCGCGAGCTCGGGCTGCAGGCGCAGCGCCGGCACCGCCGAATAGGTCATGCCGAGGGGACAGCAGATGCCGCTCTCCCCCTGGTTCCAGAGATAGGACAGCATGCCCCGCGCCACATGGGCGCCGGGCTCTGTCGCCGTCCAGGCGAGCGCGTGGGTTCCCTCGCCGATCGCGAGCGACATCAGCTGGTGCCAGGCGGGATGGAACTCGACCTGGTCGATGCGATTGCCGAAGCGGTCGTGCGTCCTGAGCTCGGGGAGATGCCGGTTGGCGTCGCGCGCGAGCTCAGCCACCCGCGCGCTCGCGACCGTCTTTCCCGCGTCGGCCAGCAGGGGCTGCGCCCAGGAAATCTTCTCGCGCGCGGCGATCTCCTGCAGCAGCCGGTCGCCGGTGAAGGCGTCGTGACCGACGAGCGGCGACGCCTGGTTCATCACCTCGTGGGTGGCATAGCCCTCTGCCGGCAGCACCGGCAGCGCGACCGGATCGCGGGCCTTCATGGCCTCGCCTCCGCGGCGCCGAGACTGGCGCGCAGGCAGAACCGGGCGATCTGCTCGACGAGGTGACGGTCGGCGCGGGCGCCGGTGAATTTGCTCGGCGCCAGCGGTCCGACCAGCGCTTCCATGAAGGCGCCGACGATGCAGGCGGCCGCCACCGCCGGATCGAGCCGCGGGAAGGCCCCGCGCATGATCCCCTCGCGGAGGATGCGCTCGAAGCAATGGGCGAGCTGCGCCCGGTAGTCGAGACGGACGGCCTCCACCTCGGGATCGACGGGCTCGGCGATGAGGGCATAGGCGAGCCGCCGCCCCTGCAAGGCGCGGCTGGCGAAAGTGCGGACGGCGGCCGCGAGCTTCTCGGCGGGCCTCTCGTCGGCATCCGCCACCGCCTTCACGATCCCCACCTCGCGCGCCGAGACGGAGGCCACGATCTCCGCGCAGAGCTCGGCTTTCGAGGCCCAGTAGCGATAGACGGTGCCGGTCGCGACCTCGGCCCGGAGTGCCACGTGGTCGATCTGCGCCGCCGGCCAGCCGCCATCGGCCACCAGCTCGCGGGCGGCTCTCAGGATCCGCGCCCGCTTGTCCGCCAGCCGCTGCGCCGCCTTCTCCGTGCGCCGATAGGCCACCGCGCCCTCGCCCGAAAGACTGAACCTGGGTTCACATGAAAGAATGAACCCGGGTTCATGCGGGAGTCAAGGGGGCACCTCGGCGGGTTGCGAGAACCGCGGATCAGGCCGCGCGGACGGTGGCAAGGAAGCTGTCGACCTCGCTGCGCAGGCGCTCGGCGTCGCGCGAGAGGGTGCCTGCCGCGCTCAGCACGTTGCCGGCGACCGCGCTCGATTCCGAGACCGCCGTCTGGGCGCCGGCCAGGTTCGCGGAGACCTGCCGCGTGCCGGAAGCGGCCTGCTGCACGTTGCCGGCGATCTCCCGCGTCGCCGCGCCCTGCTGCTCGACGGCGGCGGAGACGGCGGCGGTGATCTCGTTCATGCGCGAGACGGTGCCGCCGATGCCCTCGATGCCGGTGACGGCGGACGCTGTCATCGACTGGATCTCCGCCACCTTGGCCTGGATCTCCTCGGTCGCCTTGGCGGCCTGGGTGGCGAGCGATTTGACCTCGGTGGCGACGACGGCGAAGCCCTTCCCCGCCTCGCCGGCGCGCGCCGCCTCGATGGTGGCGTTGAGCGCCAGGAGGTTGGTCTGGCTGGCGATGCCGCCGATCAGCTCGACGATGTCGCCGACGCGCCGCGCGGACTCCGCGAGCGCGGCCATCGCCGCGTTGGTGCGCTCCGCCTCGGCGACGGCGCCGGCGGCGATCTCCGAGGACTGGGCGACCTGGCGCGCGATCTCGCCGATCGAGGCGGAGAGCTCCTCGGTGGCCGAGGCAACCGTGCCGACGTTGCTGCTGGTCTCGGTCGCCGCGCTGGCGGCCGAGGTCGCCTGGCGATCCGCCTCGGAGGCCGCCGCCGTCATCGCGTTGGCCGAGGCCTCCATCTCCGTCGCCGAGGACGCCATGCCCTCGACCACGCCCTTGACCGAGGCCTCGAAGCCGTCGGCGAGCTTGCGCATGGACTCCTTCTGCTGCTCCGCCGCCGAGGCCTTGAGGCGATCCTGCTCGGCGCGCAGACGCAGCGCCTCGGCGGATTTCTCCCTGAGCACGCCGATCGCCTGCGCCATGGTGCCGATCTCGTCCGTGCGCGCGAGGCCGGGAACCTCGACCGCCAGGTCGCCCTCGGCGATCCGGTTGGTGACCCTGCTCAGGCCGAGGATCGGAACGCTGATGCGCCGCGCCAGCCAGAGGGCGAGGCCGAACGTCAGCACGGCCAGCGCGACGATGATGCCGCCGGTCCAGAGCGTGTTGTCCCACACCGCCGCCTCCACCTCGTCGAGGTAGATGCCGGAGGAGACCACCCAGTTCCAGCGGCCGCTCAGCTTCGAATAGGTCACCTTGCGCGCCGGCGGCGTGTTGGGAGTCTTCGGCCAGCGGTAGTAGCTGAAGCCGCCGCCCGCCTTCGCCGCCTCGATCATGTCGCGGCCATAATGGACGCCGTTCGGATCCTGGGCGTCCATGGTGTTCTTGCCCTCCTGGGACTTCAGCATGCCATGGGCCGTGATGACGCCGTCGGTGGTGCGCGCCATGACGTATTCGTTGCCGTCGTAGCGGATGGCGCGCAGCACTTCCTTGGCGGCCTCCTGGGCGGCCTCCTGGGACATGGCGCCCGACGCCGCCTTCTGCTCGAAGAGCTCGACGATCTTGGTGGCGGCCTCGGCGACCACGCGGGCGCGCGCCTGATGCTCCTCGACGGTGACGCTGCCGATGGTCCGGATCGAGATCACGCCGACCAGCGTCAGCGCCAGCACGGCGATGATCGGTATCAGGAGAATACGGCCATTGATGCCGTGGAACGCGGCGCGCATGGGCAGGGGTCCTCTCGAGAGGGCGGGCATGCCCAAAAGTGCGCGGCTAATTATGGAAAAATGCTTATTCCCCGCGGGCGCGCCTACCGTCGCGCGCCACAAAGACCGTCATCGTCGCCCCTGTGGCGTGCGGATTTCTACCGGAGCGATAGGGAGTTGTCGGCGCTCCAACCGGAGGTCGGCACGCTACCGCTGCTTCGGGTCGAGCGCGTCGCGGAGGCCGTCGCCAAGCAGGTTGAAGGAGAGCACCACCACGAAGATGGCGAGCCCCGGCCACCACGCCATCCACGGCGCCTGGTCGAGGAAGTTCTTGGCGGTGTTGAGCATGCTGCCCCAGCTCGGCGCCGGCGGCTGCTGCCCCAAGCCCAGGAAGGAGAGGCTCGCCTCGGCGATGATGGCGAGCGCGATGGCGAGCGTCGCCTGCACCATGATCGGCGCCAGGATGTTGGGGAGGATATGGCGCAGCACGATGCGGTAGTGCGGATTGCCGACCGCGCGCGCCGCCTCGACGTAGTCCTCGACCTTGGTGGAGAGCGTCTGCGCGCGGGCGAGCCGCACGAAGGCCGGCATCGCCGAGATGCCGATGGCGATCATCGCATTGGTGAGGTTGGGGCCGAGGAAGGCGGCGAGCGCGATCGCCAGGATCAGGAACGGGCAGGCCAGCATGGCATCGACGATGCGCATCAGGAGCCCGTCGAGGAATCCGCCGACATAGCCCGAGAGCAGGCCCACCGGCACGCCGCAGAGGATCGAGATGCTGACCGAGACGACGCCCGCCAGCAGCGAGGCGCGGGCGCCGAAGATGACGCGGGAGAGCACGTCGCGGCCGATCTCGTCGGTGCCGAACCAATGCGCGAGGCTCGGCGCCTTCCTGACCGCGCTCCAGTCGGTGGCGGTCGGCCCGTAGGGCGCGATCAGCGGCGCGAACACCGCCACCAGGACGAAGAACACCACGACCGCGAGGCCCACCATGGCGCCGCGTCGGCGAATGAGCCGCCGGAAGGCACGCCGCCACGGCCGGTCGTCGGGGAGCTCGCCCGCCTTGACGGCGGCGCTGTCGAAGCCGATCGCGGTCATGCGCGCAGCCTCGGATTGACGAGGAAGTAGCAGATGTCCGCCATCAGGTTCAGCACGATGTAGGCGGTCGCCGTGCAGAGCACCACGCCCTGCACCACCGCGTAGTCGCGATTGAAGACCGCATCGACGATGAGCTTGCCGAAGCCCGGGATGGTGAAGACCTGCTCGGTCAGCACCGCGCCGGAGAGCAGCTGGCCGAACTCCAGCGCGCCGAGGGTCACCACGGGAACGAGCGCGTTGCGAAGCGCGTGCTTCAGCACCACCACGCGCTCGTCGAGGCCCTTGGCGCGGGCGGTGCGCACGTAGTCGGCGCCCAGCACCTGCAGCATCGCGCTCCGCGTGTGGCGCATCATGATGGCGGCGATGGCGTTGCCGAGCACGAAGGCCGGCATCACCAGGGTCGCGAGGTTCTGGCCGAGATCCTCCGTCGGACTGACGAAGCCCGAGGCCGGCAACCAGCCGAGCTTCACCGAGAAGAGCATGATGAGCAGGAATCCAAGCCAGAAATTCGGCGTCGACAGCCCCCAGAGCGCGAAGACATTGGCGGCATAGTCGACGAGCTTGCCGTTCTTCACCGCGGAGATGACGCCGGCGGGGATGCCGATCACCAGCGCAAACAGCATGGCGAGGCCCGCGAGCTCGGCGGTCACCGGGAGCTTCTCCTCGACGAGCAGCAGCACCGGCTGGTTGATGCGGATGGAATCGCCGAGATCGCCGTGCAGGACCCCGTTGATCCAGTAGCCGTAGCGCACCGGCAGCGGCTGATCGAGATGGTACTTGTGGCGGAGATAGGCGATCACCTGCGGATCCCGCTCCTCGCCGGCCATCGCCAGAGCGGGATCGCCGGGCAGCAGCTGCTGCAGCCCGAAGATGATGATCGAGACGAAGAACAGCGTCGGAATGATGATGAGGATGCGGCGGATGAGATAAGTCAGCATCGGTCGCGGATCGCATGCATTGCGGAAACGTCCTGCGTCCTTCGAGACGCGCTATCGCGCACCTCAGGATGAGGTAGATCGGAGAGGGCCCTAAGAAAGGACCTCATCCTGAGGAGCGGCCCAAAGGGCCGCGTCTCGAAGGACGCACCGACATTGTTCCAGCGCTTACTTCATCACCAGGCCTTGCGGGCGAATGAGCCCGTCGGGATAGGGCTGGAAGCCCGTCACCTTCTTGTTGAAGGCGTAGATCCACTTGCGGTGATAGAGGTAGATGATCGGCAGGTCCTTCAGCAGGATGTCCGCCGCCTTGTCGTAGTGCTTCATGCGCTCGGCGGGATCGGCGACCGAGCGCGCCGCCTTCAGCTCCGCGTCGACGGTCTGGTTGCAGTAGTGACCGTCGTTGAGCGGCGCGCCGCAGGCGACGAAGCTGTAGAGGTTGCCGTCGGGATCGACGCGGCCGCTCCAGCCGATCTGGTACGCCTGCATCTGGCCTGCCGTGGACAGCTTGAGCGACGAGGCAAACTCGGTCGCCTGCAGCTTGATGTCGAAGCCCGCCTCTGCCGCCATCGACTGGATGACCTGATTGACCTGCTGCGGCTCCGTGTTGTTCGGGAACATCAGCGTGAAGCTCGGATGCTCGACGCCGGCCTCCTTCAGAAGCGCCTTCGCCTTGGCGATGTCGCGCTTCGGCACCGGGTAGCTCTTGTCGTAATAGGGGCTGCCGGGCGGGACCCACTGGTTGCCCGGAATATACTCGCCGTTGAACACCACCTGATTGAGCGCCTGCCGGTCGATCGAGAGCGAGAACGCCTCGCGAATGCGCGGATCCTGGCCAAGCGGGTTCTTCGACATCGGCCCGTTGTCGGTGTTGATGGTGATGCCCTGGTAGCCGATCTCGCCGATCGAGGCGACCGCCAGGTTGCCGTCGCCGCGGATCTGCGCGAGGTCGGTGGGCGCCACGCGCTCGATGAAGTCGAGGCCGCCGGAGCGCAGATTGGCGACACGGACGGAATTGTCGGGAATCGGCTGGAACACGATCTTGTCGATGTGGATCTTGTCCTTGTCCCAGTACTTGTCGAATTTCTCGACGGTGATGTGGTCCTGCGCCACGCGCTCGACGAATTTGTAGGGTCCGGCGCAGACCGGGTGGTTGCCGAACTTGTCCTTCTCCGCCTCCGCGGCCTTCGGCGAGACGATCATGCCGGCGCGATCGGCGAGCGCCGCCAGCAGCGGCGAGAGCGGCGCCGAGAGGTTGAGCTTCACCGTGTGATCGTCGACGACGTCGATGCTCTGGATCGAGCTGATCTCGCTCTTGCGGGTCGAGCCCGGGAAGGTCAGATGCCGCTCGAGGCTGTACTTGACGGCGGCGGCGTTCATCGGCTCGCCGTCGTGGAAGACGACGCCCTGCCGGAGCGTGATGGTGAGCGTCTTGCCGTCGTCGCTCCACTTGTAGGCGGAGGCGAGCTGCGGCACGATCTTCACCTCGGGCGTGATGTCGAAGAGCTTGTCGCAGAGCGAGGCGAAGACGACGCGGCCGACGAAGGTGCGCGCCAGCGTCGGATCGAGAATGTCCGGATCCTCCGCGAGCCCGATCCTGAGCGTCGTCTCGGCGATGCCCGTGCCGGCGCTCGCCGCCAGCAGCAGGGCCGCGATCGCTGTCGTCCTTAACCAAGCCATCCCAACCTCCTCTGTTCGTTGCGCCCGCTTCGGCGGGCGTCCCTTTGAGCGCGCGACCATAGCAAACCCAACTCCTCGCCGCATCATGGCCGCCCGAAATTCCTTCACGCCACCGTGGCCGCGCCGGCCCGCTTGGCGAAGAACGACTGCAGGTGCCGGACCCGCGGGCTCGCCGCCTCCGCCTCGGCGGGCGGCAGCAGGCGCGGCGGCACCTCGATCTCGCGCCAGAAATGGCAGGCGACCTGGTGGCCGGCATCGCTGCGCTCGAAGACCGGCTCCTCGACCCGGCAGCGCTCGCGCGCGAAGGGGCAGCGGGTCTGGAAGCGGCAGCCCGGCGGCGGCGCCATCGGGCTCGGCACGTCGCCCTGCAGCAGCATGCGCTGGCGCTTCAGCGCCGGCTCCGGCACCGGGATCGCCGACAGCAGCGCCTGGGTATAGGGGTGCCGCGGCGTGCTGAAGAGCGCCTGCTTCTCCGCGAGCTCGACGATCTTGCCGAGATACATGACCGCGACGCGGTCGGCGATGTGCTTCACGACAGCGAGGTCGTGGGCGATGAAGATGTAGGAGAGGCCGAGCCGGCGCTGCAGATCCTGCAGCAGGTTGATCACCTGCGCCTGGATCGAGACGTCGAGCGCGGAGACCGGCTCGTCGCAGACGATGAGCTGCGGCTCGACGGCGAGCGCGCGCGCGATGCCGATGCGCTGGCGCTGGCCGCCGGAGAACTCGTGGGGATAGCGGCGCGCGTGATGCGGCGCGAGGCCCACCAGGCCGAGGAGCTCCTCCACGCGGGCGCGGAGCGCCGGTCCCTCGGCGAGACGATGGAGCCGCAGCGGCTCGCTCAGGATCTGCCCCACGGTCATCCGCGGGTTGAGCGAGGCGTAGGGATCCTGGAACACGATCTGCAGCTGGCCGCGGAGCCCGCGCACTTCGTGCGCGCCGAGGTCGAAAATGTTGCGGCCGCGGAAACGCACGACGCCGGAGCTCGGCTCGATGAGGCGCAGCACCAGTCGGCCGGTGGTGGACTTGCCGCAGCCGCTCTCGCCCACCAGCGCCACGGTCTCGCCGGCGTTGACGGTGAAGCTGATGTCGTCGACCGCCTTCACCGCGCCGACCTGGCGGCCGAAGAAGCCGCGGCGCACCGCGAAATGCCGGACGAGGTGCTCGACTTCGAGAAGCGGCGCGGCGGCGCCGTTGCCGGCCACGGGCGCCATCAGAGCCCGCCTTCGCCGAGCGGCGCGCGCCAGCAGGCGGCAAGCTGGCCCGGCCGGATCTCGCGCAGCGGCGGCTCGGCGGCGCGGCATTCATCGACCGCGAAGGGGCAGCGCGGGTGGAAGCGGCAGCCCTCGGGCGTCGCCAACGGGTTCGGCACCATGCCTTCGATGGTGGTGAGGCGCGGCTGCGCCGCCGTGAGCTTCGGGATCGAGCCCAGGAGGCCGATGGTGTAGGGATGCTGCGGCTCGCGGAAGAGGTCGGCGACGGCGGCGCGCTCCACCACCTTTCCCGCATACATCACGATCACCTCATGGGCGATCTCGGCGATGACGCCGAGGTCATGGGTGATCATCATGATGGCGGCGCCGGTCTCGTCGCGGAGCTGGCGCATCAGCTCCAGGATCTGCGCCTGGATGGTGACGTCGAGGGCGGTCGTCGGCTCGTCGGCGATCAAGAGCTTCGGATCGCAGGCGAGCGCCATGGCGATCATCACCCGCTGGCGCATGCCGCCGGAGAGCTTGTGCGGATACTCGTCGAAGCGCCGCTCCGGCGAGGGGATGCGCACACGGCGCAGCATCTCGATCGCGTGCTCCCGCGCCTGCTGCTTCGTCACCTTGCGATGACGGAGGATGCCCTCGATGATCTGGTCGCCGACCGTGAACGCCGGGTTGAGCGAGGTCATCGGCTCCTGGAAGATCATCGACATCTGGTTGCCGCGCCGCTCGCGCAGCTCGGCGGGCGAGAGCTTCAGGAGATCGACGCCGTCGAACAGGATCTCGCCGCCGGCGATGCGGCCGGGCGGCTCGGGGATGAGCCCCATCACCGAGAGCGCCGTCATGCTCTTGCCGCAGCCGGACTCGCCGACGATGCCGAGGGTGCGGCCGGGCGCCACCGAGAAGCTGACGCCGTCGACCGCGCGGAGCTCGCCGCCGTCGGTGGCGAAATAAGTGCGGAGCTCCCGCACCTCCAGCACCGGCCGCGGCTCGGCGGCGGCGCGCGCCGCGGGCGCGCTGGCGGCGAGGGTCACGGGCATGGCGTCGCAGCGCTCACGTCGCCGCCTTCAGCGCTTCCTGCACGCGCGCGAGCTCGGCATTGATGACCGTGCGGTCGTAGATCCCGGAGGGATCGCGCGCGGTCGGCAGGAAGCGCGCGAAGACCAGATACATCCGCCGCGCCTCCTCATAGAGCCGACGCAGCTCTTGGAGCGGCTCGGCGTGATCGTCGACGCGGATGTCGAGCCAGGGATAGTCCTCCCCGGCGTAGATCTTGACCGCCGCCGACTGCTTGCCGCGCTTGTCGCCGCCGGCGGCCTGGCCGGCATCGAGGGCGGCAAGCAGGCGCTCGGCGAAAGGCAGATGGCCGCTCGCCTCGTAGGCGGTGGCGGTGTCCTCGACGACGCGCGGCCCCGCCAGCATGTTGCCGGCGACCGAGAAGCCCGGGCGCAGCAGATGGCCGCACCAGCCGACGCAATCGCGGCCGGTGTGCGCCGCATTGCGGCCGGCGGCATCGAGCACGTGGATCTGCCGCGTCTCGCGTCCCTGGTCGGTCGAGAGCAGCGTCTCGATCACGGTCGCCGCCGCCACGCCTTCCCGCAGGAGGCGAAGTCCGCGCGGACCGAAGGTTGGGTTGATCAGCGCCTGGGTCGCAAGCGCGCCGGTGCCGCTCGCGGCATGCGGGCAGAGCGCGCCCACCGCGAAGAATTTCGTCGTCACCGCGACGCCGAAGGCGCCGCTCGCGGGATCACGCGCGACGATCGACCAGGTCATGCCTTAAGCCCTCGAACCAACTCCCTGTGGCACCGGCAAAGCAAACCGCATGCCGGCGCCGACCTATCTCCCGTTCTCTTTACCGCCCGACGGCGTAACCCTGCATGCCGCGCGGGTTGGCGCCGGCCTTGAGAATGTTTCCCTCGGGCGTGCGCTCGAGCGCGCAGGCGGAGAGCCGGCCCTCGGACCAGTCCTCGCCGACCTGCACCGCATGGCCGCGCGCGCGCATCCCTGCCTGGGTCGCCGCCGATGTCCGGCCCTCCAGCACCACCACGCCGGGCTTCGCCTCGCGCGGCCAGAACGAGCTCGGCATGTGCTCGGTGTGGAAGGAGGGCGCGTCGATCGCCTCCTGCAGGTTCATGCCGTGATGCAGGTGGCGCAGGAAGAAGGCCATTTGCCACTGCTCCTGCTGATCGCCGCCGGGCGTGCCGAAGGCCATGTAGGGCTCGCCGTTCTTGAGCGCCAGCGACGGCGTCAGCGTGGTGCGCGGCCGCTTGCCGGGCGCGAGGCTGTTCGGCAGCCCCTCCTCCAGCCAGAACATCTGGCCGCGCGTGGTGATGCTGAAGCCGAGCTCCGGGATCGCCGGCGAGCTCTGGAACCAGCCGCCGCTCGGCGTCGCCGCCACCATGTTGCCCCAGCGGTCGATCACGTCGACGTGACAGGTGTCGCCGGCGGTGGCGCGGCGGTCGGCCTCGCGTGCCATGGTGGGCTCGCCGACGCCGAGCCGCGCCTGGGTCGGCTCGCCAACGCCCGCCACCGCGCCGATGCCGCTCCTGCGCGCCAGCACCGCCTGCGGCAGGCGCGGCGCGCGGCCATCGGGCGAGCCTGGGCGGAGATCGAAGGACGCGCGCTCGCCGATGAGCGCGCGGCGCGCCGCGGCGTAGTCGTCGGAGAGCAGCGCCTGCACCGGCACCTCGACGAAGTCGGGATCGCCGTACCACGCCTCGCGATCGGCGAAGACGAGCTTCGCGCTCTCCACCACCGCATGGGCGAAGTCGGGCCCGAGCGGATCCATGCCGGCGATGTCGAGGGATTTGAGCAGTGCCAACTGCTGCAGGAAGAGCGGCCCCTGGCTCCAGGGCCCGCATTTGGCGACGGTGTAGCCGTGATAGTCGTAGGTGAGCGGCGTCTCGACGGCGGCGCGCCAGCGCGCCATGTCGTCGCCGCGCAGCAGGCCGCGATGGCGGCGGCCGGAGGTGTCCATCAGCTCCTGCGTCCGGTAGAAGCGGTCGATCGCCTCGGCGGCGAAGCCCTCGTACCAGGCGCGCCGCGCCGCCTCGATCTGCGCCTCGCGACCGCCGCCCGCCGCCTGCGCCTCGGCGATGACGCGGGTGTAGGTCCGGGCGATGACGGGATTGCGGAACAGCCGGCCGGTCTCGGGCACCTTGCCGCCGGCGAGATAGATCGCCGCCGAGGTCGGCCACTCCGTCTCGAAGAGCTGACGCACGCTCTCGATCGCGGCGGGAATGCGCGCCACCAGCGGATAGCCGCCGCCGGCGTAATGGATCGCCGGCGTCAGCACGTCCTCGACCCGCAGGGTGCCGTGGTCGTTGAGGAGCTTCATCCAGGCGCCGAAGGCGCCGGGCACCACCGACGGCAGCAGGCCGGTCCCCGGCACGAGGTCGAGGCCGAGCTTCGCGAAAGCGCCGATCGTGGCGGCGGCCGGCGCCACGCCCTGGCCGCAGATCGCCTCGACGCGGCCGGCGCGGCGGTTCCACAGCAGGATCGGCACGTCGCCGCCGGGGCCGTTCAAATGCGGCTCGACGATCTGCAGCACGAAGCCCGCGGTCGCCGCGGCGTCGAAGGCGTTGCCGCCCCGCTCGAGAATTCCCATCGCCGCCGCCGAAGCAAGCCAGTGGGTCGTGGAGACGACGCCGAATGTGCCGCGCAGTTCCGGTCTCGTGGTGAACATCAGGCTGCCGCTCCAGTTGATTTGATCGGGCGTCCGATTTGATCAGACGTCGCACGGGATCGGGATTGCCCTTTTTAATCCCGCGATAAATGCCAAGAAAGCATGCGCCGGATGCCTTTTCCAGAGGCATTTTGGCCGGGTGGCGGCGCGGCCCTGCGGCCAATCGCCCGCAATCGCCTCGTTATTCCAATGGCACACCGCATGCAAGAACCCCGGCGAAAATCCGCCATCAAGGCACTCGAACAGGGGATTCACCATGACCGTCTCGGCTGCTTCATCCGCGCAGGGCGTCGGCTACCGCTGGACCCAGCTCGGCCTCGGGCTCGTCGTCATGATGTCGATCTCGAGCCCGCAATACACCTGGGCGCTCTTCACGGGATCGCTGCTCAAGGAGTACGGCGTCACCCTCGCCGTGCTGCAATGGGCGTTCTCGCTGCTGGTGATCATGCAGACCTTCCTGTCGCCGCTGCAGGCCAATCTGGTCGACCGTTTCGGCGCCCGGGCGCTGATCTCCACCGGGGCGGTGATGTCGGGCGCGAGCTGGATGCTGTCGGCCTATGCGACCAACGTCTGGATGCTCTACCTGACCTACGGCGTGATCGGCGGCTTTGGCACCGGCATCGTCTACGTGGGCGTCATCGGCCTGATGGTGCGCTGGTTCCCCGACCGCCGCGGCTTCGCCACCGGGCTCGCCGCCGCCGGCTACGGCGTCGGCGCCATCCTCACCACCTTCCCGATCTCCGACATGCTGCCGAGCTACGGCTATGCCAAGACCTGGCTGATCTGGGGCGCGATCCAGGCGGTGGTGGGCTTCGCCGCGGCGCTGGGGCTGCGCTCGCCGCCCGAGGGCTTTCATCCAGTTGGGGTCGTCGCCGTCCGCGACGAGCGGCAATCGCGCCGCAGCTATACGCCCTCGGAGATGCTGAAGAGCCCGATCTTCTACCTGCTCTTCATCATGATGACGATGATGTCGACCGGCGGGCTGATGGTGGTCTCGAACGTCGGCGCCTTCGCCAAGCAGTACAATGTGGGCCAAGCGCTGGTGCTGGGCATGGCGGCGCTGCCGCTGTCGCTCTCGCTGTCGCGCGCCACCAACGGCCTCACGCGGCCGTTCTTCGGCTGGATCTCCGACCACATCGGCCGCGAGAACACCATGGGCCTGGCCTTCTTCCTGGAGGCGATCTGCATCCTCGTCATGTTCGCCTTCATCGACAAGCCGGCGGTCTTCGTGGTGATGACCGGCCTCGTCTTCTTCGGCTGGGGCGAGATCTTCTCGCTCTTCCCCTCCACCCTCACCGACACCTTCGGCTCGAAGTTCGCGGCGACCAACTACGGCTTCCTCTACATCGCCCAGGGTGTCGGCTCGATCCTCGGCGGCCCCGCCGCCGCCTGGCTGCAGCAGGCCACCGGCAACTGGACCGCGGTCTTCTTCCTGGTGGCGATCCTCGACGCGCTGACGGCGTTCCTTGCGCTCACCGCGCTGAAGCGGATGCGGCAGGAGCATCTGCAGCAGGGCTGATCCGTCTCGCGGAAGCAGCGCGCGTCCTTCGATACGCGCGCTGCCGCGCGCTCCTCAGGATGAGGAGAATAGAGAATAGCGGAAAGAAAAATTCCTCATCCTGAGGAGGCCGCGTAGCGGCCGTCTCGAAGGACGCGCGATCGAAGGTCCGCGACCGACGCCTACATCGGCAGCGTGTAGGCCGTCTTCACGATCGTATAGAACTCGCGCGCGTAGGCGCCCTGCTCGCGGGGACCGTAGCTCGAGCCCTTCCGGCCGCCGAACGGCACGTGATAGTCGACGCCGGCGGTCGGCAGGTTCACCATCACCATGCCGGCCTGGGCCTGGCGCTTGAAGGCGCTCGCGTATTTGAGCGAGCTGGTGACGATGCCGGCGGAGAGGCCGAACTCGGTGTCGTTGGCGGTCTCGAGCGCGGCGTCGAAGTCTTTCACCTTCACCACCGAGGCCACCGGCCCGAACACCTCCTCGCGGTTGATGCGCATCTTGTTGTGCGTATCGGTGAAGAGCGCCGGCGCCATGTAATAGCCCTCAGTCGGCCGGTTGAGAAGCTCGCCACCCATCTTGAGCGTCGCGCCCTCGTCGCGGGCGATCTTCACGTAGGCCTGGTCCTGATCGAGCTGCGATTGGCTAACCACCGGCCCCATCTCGGTCTTGGGATCAAGGCCGTTGCCGACCACCAGCTTCTTCAAACGCTCGGTCACCGCGTCGACGAACTTGTCGTGGATGCCCGCGGTGACGATGAAGCGGCTCGAGGCGGTGCAGCGCTGGCCGGTCGAGAAAAAGGCGCCGTTGACCGCGGTGCCGACCGCGGTCGCGAGATCGGCGTCATCGAGCACGACCAGCGGGTTCTTGCCGCCCATCTCCAGCTGGATGCGGCCGCCGCGCTCGGTGACGGCGCGGCGCACCGATGCCCCCACCGAGACCGAGCCGGTGAAGCTGACGCCGCTCACCAGCGGCGAGTTGGCGATCGCATCGCCCACCGACGAGCCCGGCCCCATCACCAGGTTGAAGACGCCCGCCGGCAGCCCCGAGCGGCTGATGATTTCCGTCAGCGCCCAGGCGCAGCCCGGCACCAGATCCGCCGGCTTCAGCACCACGCAATTGCCGTAGGCGAGCGCCGGCGCGATCTTCCAGGCGGGGATCGCGATCGGGAAGTTCCAGGGCGTGATGAGGCCGACGACGCCCAAGGGCTCGCGGGTCATCTCCACCTCGACGCCCGGACGCACCGAGGGCAGCTTCTCGCCGCCGTAGCGCAGCACCTCGCCGGCGAAGAACTTGAAGATGGCGCCGGCGCGCGCCGCCTCGCCGATCCCCTCGGCGATGGTCTTGCCCTCCTCGCGGGTCAAGAGCTTCCCGAGCTCTTCCTTGCGCGCCAGGATCTCGGTGCCGATGCGGTCGAGGATGTCGTAGCGCTCCTGCAGCCCGCTCATCGACCACTTCGGAAACGCCGCATGCGCGGCCGCAATCGCCTGCTCCGCCTGGGCGCGATCGGCGCGCGCATACTCGCCGACGACGTCGGAGAGGTCGGCGGGATTGACGTTGCGGTTGGCCTGCGGGCTCTCGACCCACTCGCCGTTGATGTAGTTCTTGAACTGGGACATGGCGGTCCTCCCGATGTGACGCGGTTTCTCTTGCAGCCTCCCGCGACGAGAGGCCGGGTCTCAATGCTTCGAGGCGAGCGCGCTGGCGCGGATCTCGCTCAGCGACTGGCGCGGGGTGATCGCCTCGGGATCGAGCTTGATCTCGATGATGGCGGGCTTGCCCGAGGCGCGCGCGCGCTCGAAGGCGGCAGCGAACTCCTCGGTGCGCTCCACCCTTTCGCCATGGCCGCCATAGGCGCGCGCCAGCGCCGCGAAATCGGGATTGACGAGATCGGTGGCGATGGTGCGCTCGGGGTAGTGGCGCTCCTGATGCATGCGGATGGTGCCGTACATGCCGTTGTTGAGGAGCAGCACGATGACGTCGAGCCCGTACTGGACCGCGGTCGAGAGCTCCTGCCCGGTCATCTGGAAATCGCCGTCGCCGGCGATGCAGACGACGGGACGCGCGCCGTCGTGCACCTTGGCGCCGAGCGCCGCCGGAAAGCCGTAGCCCATGGAGCCGCTGGTGGGCGCGAGCTGGGTCCCGAACTTGCGATAGCGGTGGAAGCGGTGGATCCAGGTGGCGAAGTTGCCGGCGCCGTTGGTGTAGACGGTGTCGGCGGGCATGTGCTGGTCGAGCCAGGCGACGATCTCAGCCATCTGGATCTTGCCCGGCGAGCGAGGCGGCTTCTGCCAGGCCGCGAGCTCCGCATGCGCGGCCTCGGTGCGGGCGCGCCATTTCGGAGTCTGCACCGCCGGCAGCTTCACGATCGCCTTGGCGAAGGCGCGCGGCGTCGCGTTGATGGCGATGTCAGGCTGATAGACGCGGCCCAGCTCCTCGGCGCTGGCGTGGATGTGGATGAGCCGCTGCTTCGGCGTGGGAATATCGAGAAGCGTGTAGCCGCCCGTCGTCATCTCGCCGAGACGCGCGCCCAGCACGATCAGCAGATCCGCCTCCTGGACGCGCGCCTGGAGCTTGGGATTGATGCCGATGCCGACGTCGCCCGCATAGCAGGGATGGTTGTTGTCGAAGCGGTCCTGGCGGCGGAAGGCGCATCCCACCGTGAGCGCGTTGGCGGCGGCGAAGCTCTCGATGGCAGCAACCGCTTCGGCATCCCACTGGCTGCCGCCCAGCAGCAGGAAGGGCCGCTCGGCGCGGCGGAGCTCGTCCATCACCTCGGCGAGCTGCGCCGCGCCGGGATGGATCTCGACCGGCTTCCAGGGCTCCGCGTCCTGCACCTCCGCGGGCTCGCGCAGCATGTCCTCCGGCAGCGCCAGCACCACCGGGCCCGGCCGTCCGGATGTGGCGACGTAATAGGCGCGGCTGATGAACTCGGGAATGCGGCCGGGATCCTCGATCTCCGCCACCCACTTCGCCACCTGGCCGAACATGCGGCGGTAGTCGATCTCCTGGAACGCCTCGCGCTCGAGGGCGTCGCGCTGCACCTGGCCGATCAGCATGATGAGCGGCGTCGAATCCTGCATCGCGATGTGGAGGCCGGCGCTGCCGTTGGTGGCGCCGGGGCCGCGCGTCACCATGACGACGCAGGGCTTGCCGGTGAGCTTGCTGTGCGCCTCCGCCATCATGGTGGCGGCGCTCTCGTGGCGGCAGGTGATGGTGCGGATCGAGTTCGCGTCGTAGAGCGCGTCGAGGACCGCGAGATAGCTCTCGCCGGGCACGCAGAAGGCGGTGTCGGCGCCGTGGATCTTGAGCTGATCGACTAGGATTTGCGCGCCGGTGCGCGCGGGGAGGATCTGCGCGCCGGTGCGCGCGCGGGCAGGGGCAGTCATGACGGGCCTCGAGGCAGGAACGGAAGCGGCAGATTACTTGATCGGCGAGAACGCCGTCGGCACCAGGATCTTGCTCTCCTGGGTGCGGATCAAGGGCTGGATCTTCGCCACATAGGCCTGCCAGCCGGGATCGGCCGCCATCTGGGCGCGCCGTTTGCTGCGCTCCTCGAAGCTGTCATAGCCCCACATGTGGACGATCTGGTTGAGCGGGCCGATCTCGGTGGTGAAGTAGCCCACCATGCGGCCGAGGATGCGGGTCTGGATCGCCATGCCCTCGTTCTGATAGTGGCGAAGATACTCCGCCGTCTTGCCGGGATGGAGCGTGTAGATGCGTTCTTCGACGATCACGGGGGCGATCCTCCTGCTGGCGTCGGATGCGCGGCATCCGCTGAAGCCTCAGAGGTATTGGAGTTTCCGCCCCGCCGCAATGGCCTCGTGCAAGCGGCGGAAGAGCGCCGCTTCGGCGCGGCTCAGAACACCTTCTCCCATTCCAGGTTCCACTTCAGCGCGCCCTTCTCGGTGGCGTGGGTCAGGCCGAAGAGATAGCCCACGCCGTATCTGAGCTCGCCGAGGCGCTGGCCGAAGCTGACCTTGCCGTAGGTCACCGGCCCGGCGCGCAGCTCCTGATCCCGGATGCCGGGGATCTGGTCGAGCTGGCCGGCATCGCCGAAGACCTCGACGCCGGGCTGGAAATGCTGCGACACCGTCCAGAGCGACTGCCAGGCGTAGTTGAGATCGACGTTCTTCGCGTCGTTGTCCGGACCGAACTGGTGCTCGAAGAACAGGTTCAGGACATGGACGGTCTCGCCCCATTCCTTCTGCAGGGTGGGGCCGACCTCGACGTGATCGGCATTGCCGACCCGGGCCGACTTGCCGATCTCCGCGAAGACGCCCGGCGTCAGCCAGTATTCGCCCTGGTCCGCGAGCTGAAAGGTGTTCTCGAAATTCACCTCGTCGAGGCGGCGCGGCGGGTCGCTCGCCGTGCGCGACCACGCGAATTCGAGCTCGCTCCCCCACCAGGGCAGGAAGCCGTAGCCGAGCTCGAGGGTGCCGGTCTCGTTGTGCTTGTTCGCAGGATTGGGATCGAAGGTGTAGGAGCCGTTATGCTCGACCTCGAACTCCTGATACTCGACGATCGGCGGGTGGATGGTGAAGTCGGCCCAGGCGGAACGGGTGAAGCCGAAGCCGAGCGTCGCCAGCACGAGGATGATCGCGGCACGCGCCACCGCGCGCGGCGGCGCATGGCTGAACCAGCGCATCAGCGCCAGAAGGATGATGAGGGTCGCGCTCCAGAACACGAGCTGGATCCCCTCCGGCCGCGCCACGTAGCCGACCAGGATGTGCAGCACGCGGCCGAGCATGCTGTCCTCGCTGAGGAGCCACGAGGTGTCCCAGATCTCGTTGCCGAGCGCCGGCAGCATGTCGGCTTGCGTCAGGAACGCCGCGCCCTGGGAGGCGAGGCCGGATGCCAGCAGCAGGATCATCCAGCTCGTCACCGAGAAGAGATAGCGGGTGGGAATGCGCAGCAGTCCCAGATAGAGGCCGGATCCGACGATCGCGCCGCCGATCAGGCCGATCGCGCCGCCACCCAGCATGTTGACGACACCGCCACCGCCGGCCGCCGCGAGACCGTAGAGAAAGAGCACGACCTCCGAGCCCTCGCGCAGCACGGCGATGCCGACCACCAGGGCCAGCGCATAGAGCGGCCGCGCGCCCGAGGCCACGTCGCGGCCGAGCGCATTGGCCTCCATCGCCATCTCCTTGCCGTGGCGGCCCATCCAGACATTGTGCCAGCCGAGCATGCCGACGGCGGCGAAGAGGATCGAGGCGTTGAACACCTCCTGCCCCATGCCCGCCACCGCCGCCGCGATCTCCGCCGCGAAGCCGGCGACGATGCAGGCGCCGAGCGTGCCGAGAGCGATGCCGGCGGAGATCCACAGGCCGCGCACGCGCACGCCCTTGCTCGCTGCCAGCACGATGCTGACGATGAGCGAGGCCTCGAGCACCTCGCGGAAGACGATGATGGCGACGGCGATCATGAACGTGCTTTCCCGATGATCGGATTGGCGAGGAAGAGACTGGCAGGGCTCACTTGGCGATCAGCTTGCCCTGCCCGGTGTCCTGGTGGAAATCGTCGAAGAAGCCGTAGGTGCCGGCGTCGAGCGGGCCGACGATGACCAGGATCTGCTGGCCCGGCGACACCACCTTCTCGCGATGCAGGTCGTTGCTCTCGAATTCCGACGGCGTGGCATCGAGGTTCTTGACGATGAGGCGGATCTTGACCCCCGCCGGCACCTGCAGCTCCGCCGGCTCGAAGCGGTGATCCTTGATGCTGAGGGTGAATTCCGGGTCCGCCGCGCGCGCCGCGGGCGCGGCTGCGAGCGCCACCGTCAGAACCGCCAAGCCGATCCCAAACCTCGCCTGCACCTCGGATCTCCTCGACCTCAGGGATGTTCAAACGCGCGGCAGAAGGCCATGGTTGCGAATGAGTCGCAAGTCACACTATTGCGAGTAATTCTTAAATTCAACGTCTTAGATGATGCCGCCGGCGGCCCGGTGCAACAAGGCCGCGCCGGCGGACGAATCGTCGCAGACGCACGCCCCTGGACTGGGTCATGATGGTGGCTGGCGATGCAGCGAGGCCTGGCCAATGCCCCTCCCCAGCGATCCCGAAGCCGATGCGCTCCTCTCGGCAAATCTCGAGTTCTATCGCGCCTTTACCTCCCGTGATGTGGCCGCCATGGAGCGCATCTGGGCGGCCGAGACGCCGGTCCTCTGCATGCATCCGGGCTGGACGCTGCTGCGCGGGCGGGACGCGGTGCTGGAGAGCTGGCAGCAGATCCTGGGCAACCCCGAGGCGCCCCACGTCAGCTGCCACGAGGACCAGGCCTTCCTCTTCGGCGAGGTCGGCATCGTCACCTGCGAGGAGGAGCTCGACGGCGGCTGGCTCGCCGCCACCAACATGTTCGTGAAGGAGCAGGGCTCCTGGCGGCTGGTCCATCACCAGGCGAGCCCGATCCTGAGCCGCGACGTCGAGCCCGCGCAGTCCGGGCGGCTCCACTAGCAAGGCGCGCTCAGACGAAGCGCGCGGAGGCCTCGCCCAGCCCTTCGATCGCGACCCGCACCGTCTCGCCGGCCTTCGGCCACTTGGTGCTGACGATGCTGCCGGTGAGCACCGCCATGCCCTTCCTGAGCGGCCGGCCGCGGGCGATGCGGTTGTTGGCGAGCCAGGCAAGCGCGTTCAAGGGGTGGCCCAGCACGTCGGCGCCGAAGCCCCGCCCCTGCTCCACCCCCTCGATCGTCATGCTGCCGCCGAGCGAGGCGAGATCGAGCCGGCGCCAGTCGGTCACCGCCGGGCCCAATATGGCGCCGCCGTTCCAGGCGTTGTTGGCGGCGAGCCCGGCCGCGGTCACCTTGCGGTACTCGGCGTTCTGGTCCTCGATGATCTCGATCGCGGGATGGCAGGACGCCACCGCCGCCGCGACACTGTCGCGATCATGGGGGCGGCCGCGATCGGGGAGATCGGCGCCCAAGGTCATGCCGATCTCGCACTCGACGGCGACGTTCACATAGTCGCGACAGCGGATGGTGGCGGGGCTCTTGTGCAGGAAGCGCTCGAAGATCGCGCCGGGAACCGGCTCGTGGATCCCCATCAGCTCCTGCATCACCTTGGTGGTGATGGCGATCTTGTAGCCGACCACCGGCCCGCGCGTCTTCGCCCAGCGCTCCTGCAGGATCTCCTGCGCCGCATAGGCCTCGTCGAGGGTGTTCGGCATCACGTCGGGCGCCAGCGGCGGCAGATTGCCCCGGGTCGCAGCGAGCTTGTCGAAGAACTCGGCGATGCGCGTGATGCGCGCCTGATCGACCATGGTCTCCTCCCGCTCTTGCTTCGGCCAATCATGCCGGGCAGGCTCGGCAGCGACAAGCGCGTCCTTGCCGCCGGTCGTCTGGAGAGCGAGTACCGCGCTCAATCTGCTGAAGGAAATCCATCATGCGCAGCTACAGGATCGCCGCCATTCCCGGCGACGGCATCGGCAAGGAGGTGATCGCCGCCGGTCTCGAGGTGCTAACCGCGCTGGAGCGCCGCGACGGCGGCTTCCACCTTGAGGTGCAGCACTTCCCCTGGGGATCCGATCACTATCGCCAGCACGGCAAGCTGATGCCGGAGGACGGCGCGGAGACGCTGCGCAAGTTCGACGCCATCTTCTTCGGCGCCGTCGGCGATCCCAAGATCCCTGATCACGTGACGCTCTGGGGGTTGCGGCTGCCGATCTGCCAGGGCCTCGACCAGTACGCCAACGTGCGGCCGACGCGGCTGTTGCCGGGGATCGCCGGCCCGCTGCGCAACGTCGCCGCCGGCGATCTCGACTGGGTGATCGTGCGCGAGAATTCCGAGGGCGAATACGCCGGCAACGGCGGCCGCGTCCATCGCGGCCTCCCCGAGGAGGTCGCCACCGAGACCGCGGTCTTCACCCGCGTCGGCGTCGAGCGGATCATGCGCTTCGCCTTCGACCTCGCGCGCAAGCGGCCGCGCAAGAAGCTCACCGTCGTCACCAAATCGAACGCCCAGCGCCACGGCATGGTGATGTGGGACGAGATCGCCGCCGAGATCGGGCGGGAGTTCCCCGACGTCGGTTGGGATAAAGAGCTGGTGGACGCCATGACGACGCGCATGGTGCTGAAGCCCAGAACCATCGACGTCGTCGTCGCCACCAACCTGCATGCGGACATCCTCAGCGATCTCGCCGCCGCGCTCGCCGGCAGCCTCGGCATCGCGCCGACCGGCAATCTCAACCCCGAGCGCAAGTTCCCCTCGATGTTCGAGCCAATCCACGGCTCCGCCTTCGACATCACCGGCAAGGGGATCGCCAACCCCGTCGCCACCTTCTGGACCGCCTCGATGATGCTCGAGCATCTCGGCGAAGGTGATGCCGCAAAGCGCCTGATGCGCGCGGTCGAGCGCGTCACCGCCGATCCCGCGCTCCACACGCCGGATCTCGGCGGCAAGGCGACGACGCGGCAGGTGACCGACGCGGTGATCAAGGCGGTGCAGGCGGACAACGCCTGACCGGGCGACGGCCTCAGCAGCCCGGCCGGTCGAACAGCACGGCAAGCCCGCAGGCGGAGGTGAACATGGCGCGACCGTTGTGCGCGACGCCAGCCACTTCGACCAGGCGGTGCCGCAGCGCCGCCCGATCGCGCGTCTGGAGATAATGGAAATAGGCGAGACCGCGGGCGTATCGATAAGGCCCCTCCGCCATTCCGGCGCACGAGCGGTCGAGCTGCGGGTGGTTCGGATCGATGTCGGCGGTGCCGAGCAGATAGACGACGTCGCGCGCCAGATATTGCCGCTCGAGCGCCGCCGCATCGGTGCCGACATAGGCGGGCGCGCCGGCCAGTCCATATTTCCAGCGATCGAAGGAGGGACAGCGCGCCGCCGCGGCAAAGGGCGCGAAGCCGCCCGCCGGCAACGGCCGGTCGTCGCTGAAATAGAGATAGGAAGAGGGGTTCGCGACCACGTAGCGAAGGGCGATGCCGATGCCCGCGAGCGCCGCTTCGCCGTGCCCCGCCACCGCATAGCGCTGCACCACCTGCCCGCCGGCGGAATGACCGGCAATCACCACGCGGATGAGATCGGGAAACAGCCGGCGATCGGCGAGCCGGGCGAGGATGGCGTCGAAGGCGGCAAAGGAGCTGATCGCCGCCGGCCCCTCGGCGAGCTCTCCGCCCTTCCAGCCCTCGCGGCTCCAGCGCAGCACCGACTCCGGCAGACCATGGGCTTGGATGTCGGGCGATGTCAGGAACTGCGGCGCCACCACCAGCACCTTGGCCTGGGCGATGCCGGATTTCGCCACCGCCCTGCCCGCATCGCGAAAGGCCGCTTCGGCATTGCGGTGCGCGCCATGCACGACGACGACCGCCGTCGTCACGCCGGGCTGCGGCGCGGCCCAATCCCGCGACAGGTAGAGAGCCAGGTCGCCGGCCCCGTCCGCCGTCGTCACCGTCAAGCGACGATCGGCGACCGCGGCGACCGGCTGCCGCTCGCTGGTGTCCCGGGCAAGCGCCTGGCCCGCGAGCAGAAGGCCCGCGAGAAGACAAATAGAAAACCTGCCCGGCATGACCGCCCCTTGCCCTCAGTCGACCCCAATCCGCAGAGATTATCCGCAACGCCGCGCGCCAAACATCCACGCGGGCGGTCGCGGCGCGGGAGCGGTTGTCCCGACGCCTCTCCCTGGGCTAAATGACGGGCGCGGCGACGGGAATGGGGGTGGCTCGCATGCGGTTGGCGATCATCGGTCAGCAGGCTTTCGGCAAGGCGGCGCTCGACGCGTTCCGCGATCGCGGCGACACGGTGGCGGGGGTCTTCGTCGCGCCGGAGCCGGCCGGAGCCAAGCCCGATCCGATCCGCGCCCGCGCCGAGGAGCTCGGCATTCCGGTCTTCCAGTTCCAGCGCTACAGCAGCGACGAGGCGCTCGCCGCCATGCGCGGCCTCAACACCGATCTCGGCGTGATGGCCTATGTGACGCAGTTCGTGCCGCAGTCCTTCGTCACCATTCCGAAGCACGGCACCATCCAGTTCCATCCCTCGCTGTTGCCGGCGCATCGCGGCCCCTCCTCGATCAACTGGCCGATCATCCTCGGCAAGCCGGAGACCGGCCTCAGCATCTTCCGCCCGGTGGACGGGCTCGACGAGGGACCGGTGCTGCTGCAGAAGCGTGTCCCGATCGGACCCGATGACACGCTGGGCTCGATCTATTTCGACAAGATCTTCCCGCAGGGGATCGCGGCGCTCCTCGAGGCGGCGGATCTGGTTCTCGCCGGGCGCGCGCTGGAGCAGACCCAGGACGAGAGGAATGCCACCTACGAGGGCTGGGTGCGCGAGGGCGAGGCGCGCATCGCCTGGGCGCAGCACGTGGACGTGACCTACAATCTCATCCGCGGCTGCAACCCGCAGCCCGGCGCCTGGACCGTGGCGGGCGGCAAGCGGCTGCAGATCTTCGATGCCCGAAAGATCACGGCGCGCGTCTTCGGCGTGGTGAAGGGCCTGAAGCTGGGCGAGGTCGCGGCAATCACCGCGGAGGGCTTCACCGTCCACGGCCAGGGCGGCTTCATCGAGGTGCTGCGCTGCCGCCTCGACAAGGGCGCCAAGGTCGCGGCGAAGGACGCCGGCATCGCGCCGGGAACGGTGCTGGAGTAAGGCGCCACAGCGGGAGCGGGAGGGACCGATGGCGGATACCGACAAGCTCTTCGCCGGGTCGATCCCGACCCTCTACGATCGCTATCTCGGCCCCTTCCTATTCGAGCCCTACGCGCTCGACATGGCGGAGCGACTGGCACGCCACGGTGCACGGCGCATCCTGGAGACCGCTGCCGGCACCGGCATCGTCACGCGGACGATCGCCGTCCGCCTGCCCGACGCCGCCCTCACCGCCACCGACCTCAACCAGCCGATGCTGGACCACGCGATGGCGCGCGCCGGCACGACCCGTGTCTCCTGGCAGCAGGCGGACGCTCAGGCGCTCCCTTTCGAAGACGAGCGCTTCGACGCCGTCGCCTGCCAGTTCGGCGCGATGTTCTTTCCCGACAAGGTGAAGGGCTATGCCGAGGCGCGCCGCGTGCTGCGGCCCGGCGGCGCCTTCGTCTTCAGCGTCTGGGACCGGATCGAGGAGAACGAGGTGACCGACACCGTCACCCGCGCGGTGGCGCAGGCCTTCCCCGGGGATCCGCCGAACTTCATGGCCCGCACGCCGCACGGTTACCACGACCTCGGCCTCATCGGGCGCGCGCTGCGCGAGGCCGGCTTCGAGCGGATCGAGAGCGAGACGGTGACCAAGCGCGGCCGCGCACCCTCGCCGCGCGATCCCGCCACCGGGATCTGCCAGGGGACGCCGCTCCGCAACGAGATCGAGGCGCGCGACAAGACGCGGCTCGCCGCCGTGACCGATGCGGCAGCGGCAGCGGTCGCCGCGCGGTTAGGCGACGGCGCGATCGACAGCAAGATCCAGGCGCATGTGATCACCGCCTGGCGGTGAGCCCGCCGCTTGGACACTGCTGCCGTTTCCTGATAGGGAATCGACCGCGCGATCCCGTGCGACATCGCGCGTCCCGAGGGACTCCCATGCTCCCAGGCATAAGGTCTCGACGCGCTGCCTTTGCGCTGCTGGCGCTCTCCGCGCTCGCGACGGTTCCGGCGATGGCGGCGGAGCCCGGCCCGCAAGGGCCGCCCGTCGGGCAGTTTCACGAGCAGCCCTATCTCATTCCCTGGGACCCCGAGGCCGGAGCCGGTGGACTGATGCTGGAAGCAACAGTCTATCGTCCCGACGGCAACGGGCCGTGGCCGCTCGCGATCGTCAGCCACGGCTCGCCGCGTGATGCCGCGCAGCGGCCGACGATGCACGCCACCTACCGCACGGCCTCGCAGTGGCTCGTCTACCAGGGCTATGCGGTGGTGGTGCCGATGCGCCGGGGCTACGGCAATTCCGGCGGCGGCTGGGCCGAAAATCCCGGCCCCTGCGCCAACTCCAACTACTTCAACGCCGGCATCGCCAGCAGCCAGGACCTCGCGGTGGTGATCGCCTATATGCGGCGGCAGTCCTTCGTCGATCCCAAGCGCATCGTGCTGATCGGCCATTCCGCCGGCGGCTGGGCCTCGCTCGCCGCCGCGAGCCGCGGCCTCGATGGCGTGATCGGCGTGGTGAATTTCGCCGGCGGGCGCGGCTCGCAGCGGCCGGACGAGGTCTGCCGTCCCGATCGCCTGATCGACGCGGTCAAGAGCTACGGCGCCACCACCCGCGTGCCGACGCTCTGGATCTACGCGGAGAACGATCACTTCTTCAATCCGACGCTGGCGCGGCAGATGTTCGACACCTACGTCGCCGCCGGCGCGCCGCGGGCGGAGTTCTTCCGGGCCCCCGCCACCGGCAAGGACGGCCACAATTTCTTCAACGAAGCCTCCGGCACCTGGGAACCACCGGTCGGGGCGTTCCTGCGGAAGATCGGCGCGACACCCTAGCCCGCGCTCTCGCCAGGGAGGCAAGGCCGCGGCAGTGTCCGCGATCGCGGCGGTTGCCTCTTCTTTTCACCAGCCGGTGATTAACCGGCACCCGCTCCCCATGCTAGGCTCCGCCGACGAGGCGCGGCGAAGCGCCCGCGAGCCGTCCGCATGGGAGCAAGCCCAATGGCCGATCCGGTCACGATCAGCGTCAACGGCGCCCCGCATCAGGTGCCGGCGGCGCCCGACACGCCGCTGCTCTACGTTCTGCGCAACGATCTCGAGCTGAACGGCGCCAAGTTCGGCTGCGGTCTCGCCCAATGCGGCGCCTGCACAGTGCTGGTGGACGGCGAGCCCGTGCGCTCCTGCATCACCGCGGTCGGCGACGTGGTCGGCCGCCAGGTCGTCACCATCGAGGGGCTCGGCACGATCGAGAAGCCGCATCCCCTGCAGAAGGCCTTCATCGAGCTGCAGGCGGCGCAGTGCGGCTACTGCATCAACGGCATGGTGATGGCGGCGAAGGCGTTGATCGACCGCACGCCGCGCCCGACCGACGCCGAGATCCGCGCGGCGCTCGAGGGCAATCTCTGTCGCTGCGGGACGCACTCCCGCATCCTCCGCGCCATCGACAAGGCGGCGAAGGAGATGGCGTCGTGACCGCGCTCCTCACCCGCCGCCAGTTCGGCGCCGCCGCCGGCGCGCTGGTCGTCGCCTTCAGCCTCCGCGAGGCCTTCGCCCAGGGCGGCACGCCGGCGAAGCTGCCGGGCAGCCTCAACAACAACCGCACCCTCGACGGCTGGATCCGCATCGACCCCGAGGGCACGGTCACCGTCTTCACCGGCAAGGTGGAGCTGGGCCAGGGCGCGGTGACGGCGCTGGCGCAGATCGCCGCCGACGAGCTCGACGTGAGCTTCGGCCGCATCCGCATGATATCAGGCGACACTGCGCGCACCCCCGACGAGGGCTTCACGTCGGGCAGCCAGTCGATGGAGTTCGGCGGCACCGCGCTCCGCTTCGCCGGCGCCGAGGTGCGGCAGATCCTGGTCGGTCTCGCCGCCGAGAAGCTCGGCGCCGAGGCCGGCGCACTCACGGTCGAGGACGGCACCGTCCACGCGCCCGGCGGCAAGACGGTGACCTACTGGGCGCTCTCGCCGGAGGCGGCGCTCCGCCGCGAGGCCACCGCCAAGGCGCCCCCCAAGAAGCCGGAGCAGTACAAGATCATCGGCCGAAGCGTGCCGCGCCTCGACATTCCCGCGAAGCTCACCGGCGGCGCCATCTACGTGCAGGACATGCGGCTTCCCGGCATGGTCTTCGGCCGCGTGGCGCGGCCGCCGAGCTACGGCGCCACCCTCACCGAGGTCGATCTCGACAAAGTCAAATCCATGCCGGGCGTGCTGGCGGTGGTGCGCAACGGCAGCTTCCTCGGCGTGGTGGCGGCGCGCGAGGAGCAGGCGATCGCCGCGCGCCAGACGCTCGCCCAGAACGCCAAGTGGCAGGGCGGCCCGGCGCTGCCGGCGCCGGACAAGATCCACGAGTACCTGCGCTCGCTGCCGAGCGAGGGGACGGTCATCTCCGAGAAGACGGCGGACGCGCCATCCAACGGCTTCGACCTGACGCTTGCCGCCCGCTACACGCGGCCCTACCAGGCGCATGCCTCGATCGGCCCCTCCTGCGCGATGGCGAATATCAGCGAGGGCAAGCTCACCATCTGGTCGCACAGCCAGGGCGTCTTCCCGCTGCGCGGCGACGTGGCGCAGGCGCTCGGCCTCGGCGCCGACCGCATCACCGTCACCCACGTGCAGGGCTCCGGCTGCTACGGCCACAACGGCGCCGACGACGTCGCCTTCGACGCGGCGCTGCTCGCCCGCGCGGTGCCGGGCCGGCCGGTGAAGGTGCAGTGGATGCGCGACGACGAGTTCGCCTGGGAGCCTTACGGCGCCGCGATGTCGATGAACGCCCGCGCCCAGCTCGACAAGGACGGCCGCATCGGCGAATGGACCTACGAGCTCTGGAGCAACACCCACAGCACGCGGCCGGGCGGCAAGGGCGGCGTCGACCTGCTGGCGGCCTGGTACCTGGCGCAGCCGCTGAGGCCGGCGGAGCCGCAGGTGATCCCGCAGCCGGCGGGCGGCGGCGACCGCAACGCGATCCCGCTCTACGACTTCCCGCGCCAGAAGGTGACGCATCACTTCATTCCGGAGGCGCCGATCCGGGTCTCGGCGCTCCGCACCCTCGGCGCCTACGCCAACGTCTTCGCCATCGAATCCTTCATGGACGAGCTGGCGAAGGCAGCGAATACCGATCCCGTGGAGTTCCGCCTCAGGCATCTCTCCGATCCCCGCGCCAAGGCGGTGATCGAGACGGCGGCGAAGAACGCCGGCTGGCAGAAGGACGCCGCGGGCAGCGGCACCCACGGCCGCGGCATCGGCTTCGCCAAGTACAAGAACCACGCGACCTATGTCGCGGTGGTGGCCGAGGTGGAGGTCGATCGCAAGAGCGGCGCGGTCCGCGTCGTCAAGGCGACCGCGGCGGCGGATGCCGGCCAGATCGTCAGCCCCGACGGGCTCAGGAACCAGATGGAAGGCGGCATCATCCAGTCCACCAGCTGGACGCTCAAGGAAGCCGTCCGCTTCGATCAGCAGCGCATCCTGAGCCGCGACTGGGAGAGCTATCCGATCCTTACCTTCCCCGAGGTTCCGGAGGTGGACGTGACGCTCATCGATCGGCCCGGCCAGCCCTGGCTCGGCGCCGGCGAGGCGGCGCACGGGCCGACCGCCGCCGCGATCGCCAACGCGGTGGCCAACGCCACCGGCGCCCGCATCCGCGACCTGCCGCTCTCCCCGGACAAAGTGAAGGCGGCGCTCGGATGAGATCCGACGCCGTCGCGTAAGATCTACGCCGAGGTCGGCGCGGCCGGTCTCTCCCTGAGCGCATGCAGGAAGGATTCGCGCCAGGTGGTGATGGTGTTGAGCTGGATGACCGACATCATCGCGACCCAGCGGTCGTGCCGCTCCTCGGCGCTCATGCCGAGGCTGCGGTGCAGCGCCGCCGACATCTCGTCGACGTCGAAGGGATTGACCAGCACGGCGCTCTGCAGCTCCTGGGCCGCGCCGGCAAAGCGCGAGAGGATCAGCACGCCGGGATCCTCCGGATTCTGCGCGGCGACGAACTCCTTGGCGACGAGGTTCATGCCGTCGATCAGCGGGGTCACCAGCCCGACGCGCGCGACGCGGTAGAAACCCGCCAGCGTCTGGCGCGAGAAGCTCTTGTTGACGTAGCGGATCGGCGTCCAGTCGAATTCCGCATACTGGCCGTTGACCCGTCCCGCCGCCGCCTCGAGCTGGCGGCGGAGCGCGCGATACTGCGCCACCTCCGAGCGGGAGTGCGGCGTGATCTGCAGATAGGTGAAGCGGCCGCGCGCATCGGGAAAATCCGACAGCAGGCCGTCGATCGCCTCGAAGCGGCTCGGGATCCCCTTGCTGTAGTCCAGGCGATCGACGCCGATGATCAGGCTCCGGCCGGCGATGCTCTCGCGCAGGCGATGCGCCTCGGTCGAGTTCACCGCCTGCTCGGCGAGACGGGCGAAGGCCTCGGTGTCGATGCCGATGGGAAAGGCCGCGGCGCGCGAGCGCTTGCCATAGGCCTCGAACGCGTCCTCGCCGAGCACGCGGCCGCCGGCGACGGAGGTGATGTAGTTCAGGAACGCCCGGGTGTCCTTCGCGGTCTGGAACCCGATGAGGTCGTAGGCGCTGATCGCCTCCATCAGCAATCCGTGATGCGGCAGCGACACCACCAGCTCCGGCGGCGGGAACGGCGTGTGCAGAAAGAAGCCGATCTGATTGCCGACGCCGAGCTTGCGCAGCTCCGCCGCGAAGGGGATCAGGTGGTAGTCGTGCACCCAGATGACGTCGTCGGATTTGAGCAGCGGTCGCAGCTGCTGCGCCAGATAGGTGTTGACGCGGAGGTAGCCGTTGAACTGCCGCCGTTTGTACTCGACCAGCGACAGGCGGTAGTGCAGGAGCGGCCAGAGCGTGCTGTTCGCGTAGCCGATGTAATACTGGTCGTGATCCGTCTGGCTGAGATCGACGGTGGCGTAGGTGACCTTGCCGGCTGTCTCCATATGCGGCGCCGCCGAGGAGGCGTCCGCGATCTCGCCGCTCCATCCGAACCAGATGCCGCCGTTCTGGCGCAGCGCGTCGCGCATGGCGACCGCCAGGCCGCCGGCCCGCGCGGCGCGCTCGCCCGGTGCTCCGACGCGATTGGAGACGATGACGAGCCGCGCCAATCCCTGCCCTCCACTTCCGGATTGCCGCCGTGCCCGCGGCGAGACCCTCCAGCGTGCGCCGGAGGGCACGTCGACCAGGCGACCATCGCCTGCCATCCGCTGTCGGCATGCGCACCTCAGCCGCCTTCCGGCGAGATCGCGTCTTCCTAGCGGATTTTGCCGACGAACGAAACCACCGCATGGTCGTTTATCATGCTTGCGGCGCACTCACGCGAGGGCGATGCCGCGCGTTGACCCTCCGAGAGCGCGCCGTTAGATTGCGGGCACTCAGAGGTCAAGAATATAGGGGAAATGCCTATGATGCGCAGATATCTCGCCGCTCTCCTGCTGCCGGCGCTCGTCGCCGCCGCGCCCGCGGTCCGGGCGGCGGACGCGCCGGCCGAGATCAAGATCGGAACGCTCTACGCCTCGTCCGGCCGCTTCGCCGGCATCTCGATGCCGGTCCATTCCGGCTTCAAGATCTGGGTCGACCAGGTGAATGCGGCGGGCGGCGTCTACGTGAAGGCGTTCGACAAGAAGATCCCGGTGAAGCTCGTCGCCTACGACGACCAGAGCAACACCGCGACCGCCTCGACGCTCTACAATCAGCTCATCACCCAGGACAAGGTGGACGTCCTCGTCGCCGATTCCGGCTCGGTGTTGACCTCGGTCGCGGTGCCGCTGGCGCGCGACCACAAGATGCTGCTCGTCGATCAGACCGGCACCGGCGCCAATTTCTTCACGCCGGACAATCCCTACATCGTGCTGATCGCCGATCCCGTCTCCAGCATCTGGCCGAAGCCGCTCGCCGATTTCCTCACCCATGACGGGCCCGGCCTCGGCATCAAGCGCGTCGCCATGCTCTACGCCACCAACGACTTCACCGGCACCCAGGCGAATGCGGTCAGGAAGTTCATCAAGGAGTCGAACAGCGGCGTCGAACTCGTCTACGACGAGGGCATCCCCACCGAGACCTCGAACTACACGGTGGCGATCAACAAGCTCCAGGCGGCGAAGCCGGATGCGGTGATCCACCTGGGCTACGACCAGAACGACATCGCGTTCCTGCGCAACCTCCAGGACAACGGCGTCAAGTTCAAGATGCTGTTCTCGATCTACACCGGCCTGGAGACGGAGCTCTTGCTCAAGAACGTCGGCGCCAAGGGGCTCGAGTACGTCTACACCTACGTCCCCTCCTCGGAGCTCGAGTACAAGCCGGATGTCGGCATGAATCTCACGCAGTTCCGCGCCGAATGGAACAAGCATTACTCCGACGGCAAGATCGAGTACGGCTTCAACTCGGTGGCGGGCTATACGACCGGCCTCGCCATCGAGAAGGCGCTCTCGGTCGCCAAGAGCCTCGACCAGCTCGATCTCCGCCACGCCTTCACGGAGATCTCCGGCAAGTTCCACACCCTCGACGGGCTGTTCGAGATCGATGCCACCGGCGCGCAGATCGGCGCGCTGACGCCGCTCGGCCAGATGGTTCCCGACGGCAAGGGCGGCATCAAGCTCGTCAGCATCTATCCGCACGAGGCGGCGACCGGCAAGCCGGTCTACCCCGCTCCGTGACGTCGCGCATGGGCCGGCGCCGCTGCGGCGCCGGTCCTTTTCTTCCCGCTGCCGATCCCGGCTGATCCCGCGCCGATGCCCCTCGCCGACATCCTCAACGGATGCGCCTACGCGGTGGTGGGCGGCCTCATCTACGGCCTCTACTTCAGCCTCATCGGGCTCGGGCTCAACCTCATCTTCGGCGTCATGCGCATCGTCAACCTGGCGCACGGCGATTTCCTGATGCTGGGCGCCTTCGCCGCCTTCTTCGCCTTCCAGCTTGCCGGCATCTCGCCGCTGGTCTCGGTGCTCTTCGTTTTCGTGCTGTTCGCGATCCTCACCTTCCCGCTCTACTACCTGCTGGTGCCGCGGCTCCTCAAGGCGCGCGACCCGGAGATGCTGTCGATCATCCTGTTCTTCGGCTTCTCCCAGGTGGTGGAGGCGCTCGCCACCATCGCCTTCGGCACCAGCGAGCGCTCGATTCCCGGCCGCGCGCTGGCGGTGGGACCGATCGAGATCCTCGGCCAGAGCTTCCCCAAGACCTGGGTGATCAGCGCCGGCGTCAGCCTCGCCGCCGTCCTCTTCATCTACCTCTATCTCTACCGCACTCGGCTTGGCTATCTCACCCGCGCAGTGATGGTGCATCGCGAGGAGGCGGTCAGCACCGGCATCGACGTGCACCGGATCTCGGCGATCGCCTTCGGCATCGGGCTCGGACTTGCCGCCGTCGCCGGCGTCTTCGCGCCCTTCATGCTGACGATCGTGACGCCCGCCATGGGCGTCGACGTCACCATCAGCTCCTTTGCCGTCATCGTCATCGGCTCGCTCGGCAATCCGCTGGGCACGGTGCTGGGCGGCGTGCTCTACGGCGTCTCCTACATGTTCATGCAGACCTTCTTCAGCTCCTGGGCCAATCTGCTGCCCTATCTGGTGCTGATCGCGGTGCTGCTGCTGCGGCCGAGCGGCCTCTTGGGACGGCAGGTGCGCCGTGCCTAGGATCGCCCGCGACCTGCTGCTGATCCTGGTGCCGGTCATCGCCGTGCTGGCGGTGCTGCCGGCGGTCTACAGCAACCATCTCCTGCTGTTCAATTTCGTCGTCTTCATGGCGCTGGCGCAGGGCGTCAACGTGATCTACGGCTTCACCGGCTACCTGCCCTTCGGCTATGTGGGCTTCTTCGGCACCGGCGCCTACGGCTTCTCGCTGATGGTGATGCATCTCCATTCGCCGCCGCTGCTGGCGCTCGCCGTGGCGGGCCTCGCCGCGGTGCTGCTGGGCCTCATCCTGACGCCGCTCTTCCGCCTCTCCGGCGCCTATTTCTCGATCGCCAACCTGGCGGCGGCGCTCGCGGTGCTGCAGGTGGTCTCGAACCCCGCCCTCGAGCACGTCACCGGCGGTCCCTACGGCGTCTCGCTCTCCGGCGTCTTCGCGCCCGGCTTTGCCTACGGCACCGCGCTCGGGGTGCTCGCCGCGACCCTCGCCCTCGTCATCTATCTCCGGAACTCCCGCTTCGGCCTCGCGCTGCAGGCGATCCGCGAGGACGCGGTGAGCGCCGCCATGGCCGGCATCAACGTGGTGCGCGAGCGCATCATCGCCTGGCTGCTCTCGGCGCTGATCGCGGGATTGGTGGGCGGCGTCTACGCCTGGTACATCTCGGTCTTCTATGCCGACACCGCGTTCTCCGGCGAGTTCACCATCTTCGCCATCGTCTTCGCGCTCTTCGGCGGCACCGCCACCGTGCTGGGGCCGCTGCTCGGCGTCGTCATCCTCTACGGCTTCTACAACGCGATCGGCATCACCGCGCCGCAGTATTTCCAGCTCATCTACGGCCTCCTGATCATGGGGCTGGTGCTGTTCCTGCCGAACGGCCTCGCCTCGCTGCTGCGCCGCTGGGGGCTCGATGTCCCCTGAGCCGCTGCTCCGCGTCGAGAAGCTGGTGAAGCGCTTCGGCGGCTTCCGCGCCCTCGACGGCGTGAGCTTCCATCTCAACCGCGGCGAGATCCTCGGCCTCGTGGGCCCGAACGGCTCCGGCAAGACCACCTGCATCAACGTGATCTCGGGCCTCTATCCGCCCGACGGCGGCGCGGTCTATCTGGAGGGAGAGTCGATCGGCGGCCTCCCCTCCCATCGCCTGGTCCATCGCGGCATCAACCGAAGCTTCCAGGTGCCGAAGCCGTTCCTCACCTTGACCGTGCGCGAGAACCTCGAAGTGGCGATCGCCTATGGCCGCAACCCGGCGGGGCCGGTGGACGGCAAGGCGCTGCTGGAGAGGCTGGGCCTCGCGGCGCTCGCCGACCGCCGCGCCGGCGAGCTCAACAGCGCGCAGCAGAAGATGCTGGACCTCGCCCGCGCGCTCGCCACCGGTCCGCGCGTCCTCTGCGTCGACGAGCTCGCCGCCGGCCTCAACCCGCAAGAGCTGGAGCAGGTGGCGGCGCGGCTCAAGGAGCTGGCCGCCTCCGGCATCGCGCTCCTGGTGGTGGAGCATCTCATGGGCTTCAT
Source organism: Allostellaceae bacterium (assembly GCA_035507155.1). GTDB lineage: Bacteria > Pseudomonadota > Alphaproteobacteria > ATCC43930 > CGMCC-115725 > DASZHJ01. The sequence continues at coordinate 28,388 of DATJOK010000213.1, read as the reverse complement.
CGAGGAGATCACCGACCGCGTCATCGTGCTGAACGCCGGCCGGGAGATCTTCGAGGGCGTGCTCGCCGACGCCGTCCGCGATCCCAAGGTGGTGGAGGTGTTCCTGGGAGCCGAGCATGCCTGAGCCGCTGCTGCAGGCCGAGGGGCTCGAGGGCGGCTACGGCCGCGTGCAGGTGCTCTGGGGCGCCGGCCTTGCGGTCCATGCGCGCGAGAGCGTGGTGCTGCTGGGCGCCAACGGCGCCGGCAAGACCACGCTCCTCAAAGTGATCATGGGGCTGCTGCCGGCCTGGCGCGGCACGATCCGCTTCGACGGCGCCGACGTCACCGGCCTTCGCACCGATCACCGCGTCCGCCGCGGCATGGTCTACATGTCCGAGACCGCGGGCTTCCCCGGCCTCACCATCGAGGAGAACATCCGCATCGGCGCCCAGTTCCTGAGCGCGCGGGAGGCCAATCGCCGCGCCCAGGAGCTCTACGAGATCTTCCCGGCGCTTGCCGAGAAGAAGCGCGCGCTCGCCAGCAGCCTCTCCGGCGGCCAGCGCAAGATGCTGGGCGTCGCCAAGGCGCTCGCCGCCAACCCGCGCCTCCTGGTGATGGACGAGCCCTCGGCGGGCCTCTCGCCGCTCTTCGTCAAGGAGGTGATCCAGGTGCTGGCGCGCTTCCGCGAGCAGGGTCTCGCGCTCCTCATCGCCGAGCAGAACGTCAAGTTCCTGGAGCTTGCCGACCGCGTCTACACCCTCGACGGCGGGCGCATCGGCTTTGCCGGCACGGTGCCGGAGATGCACGCCAACGACGCGCTGCACCGCGCCTATTTCGGGCTGAGGTAGGAAGCCTCAGCGCACCGCGGCGCGCGGCTGCGCCGCCTCAGTCTCGGCGGCCGCGGCGAGCTCCGCCATCGGCAGCTCCAGCGTCACCGTCGTGCCGACGCCGGAGACGCTCGCCAGCCGCAGGCTGCCGCCCATCGCCTCGGCGAGCCGTTTGGCCAGCGGCAGCCCGAGACCGATGCCGTGGTGCTGGCGCGAGAGGGCGCTTTCCACCTGCCCGAAGGCCGCGAGCACGGTCTCCACGTCCTCCGGCGCGATGCCGATGCCGGTGTCGTGCACCTCCAGCACGACGCGCCGGTGGGCGGCATCGAAGTGCAGCCAGGCGCTGACGACGCCGCCCGGAGGCGTGAACTTGATCGCGTTCGAGACGAGGTTGAGCAGGATCTGCCGGAGGCGATCGGGATCCGCCATCATCGGCGGCACCTGATCGTCGACGCGGATCTCCAGCTCGACGCCGGCGGCGCGCGCGCTCGCCGTCAGCATGCGCCGGACTTCCCACAGCACCTCGGCGCCGTCGATCGCCTGCGCCCGCAGCGTCAGCTTGCCGGCCTCGACGCGGGCGAGATCGAGAACGTCGTTGATGATGCTGAGGAGATGCGTGCCCGATTTGTGAATGTCGGCGGCATAGCCCTGATAGGTGGAGCTGCCGAGCGAGCCCATGAGCTCGCGCGCCATGATCTCGGAAAAGCCGAGGATCGCATTGAGCGGCGTGCGCAGCTCGTGGCTCATGTTGGCGAGGAACTCGGATTTTGCGCTGCTCGCGGCGTCCGCCCGCTCGCGCGCCTCCTGCAGCTCGGCCTCGCGCCGCTTCAGCTCGGTGATGTCGATGCGGACGCCGACGCTGCCGCCCTCTGCGGTGCGCCGCTCCTCGATGCGGAGCCATCGCCCATCCCACATCCGCTGCTCGCTGCTGCCGTGCAGCTGGGCATGGCGCGTCATGCGCTCGGCGAGCCAATCCGCCTCGCGCCCGCGGGCCGCCGGATAGTCGCCCCGCTCGAGGCCGAGGCGCAGCATCTCCTCGAACGGGCGCCCGACGACGATGAGATCGGCGCTCTCCGGATAGGTCTCGAGATAGCGGCGATTCCAGAGCACGAAACGGTCCTCGGCGTCGAACAGGGCGAAGCCCGCCGGGATCGCCTCGATCGCGTCGCGCAGCCGCGCATTGCTGACCGCAAGCGCCTCGGCGGTGAGCCGCAGCCGCCGGTCCGTCGCCCGGTGGTCCTCGACCTCCCGCCGGTATTGGCGCCAGCGCCGCCAGGCGTACCAGGCAACCGCCCAGATGACGCTCGACACGACGATCGGCAGCTCCTCGAGCTCGATCCCCGTGCGCAGCTCGTAGCCCTTCGCCCAGGTCACGAACCGCTCGTTAATGTCGAGCCAGTCCGCCAGCACGAGGGCCAGCAGCAAGGCCACCAGGACGATGACCAGGTCCCGGCGCGCCGCATCGAGCGATCCGTGCCGTGTGGTCTGCTCGCCCATGGCGGTCGGATCCCCCGGCTGGCCAGGGCGCCGGGCGCGATCGACCTTTTCTAACGCTCTATCCGGCATGGCGATGGCGCGCGTCTAGGTCTAGTTTGAGAATACGAGATCAACCCATTGCGGTGAGTCAATATGAGACCGGTTCACGATTCGCTAACACTGACCGCCGCGCCGGTATGCGAGCCCGCGCCGTCGCTCGGGCAGTGACTTCCAGCTGAACACATTGAATTCAAACGGGAATGACCCGATTTATCCCGCCGAGCACGGCGACCGGATCGGCTCGCCGACCGGCGTCCCCGGCGGCAATTTCGGGGAGATCCACGACTTCTTCGTGTTCCCGGGCCAAGCCGCCACCTGCGATTCGCTGGCGAGGCTGCTCGCCGTAGCCGGCTGTCAGCCGGGCGCGGTTCCCATCCGGGTCTCGTCGACGAAGCGCTCGGTGCGGTCGTCGATGGCGCGGCCGGCGCGGCCGCGCGGCGCGTGGACATAGAGCGCCGACGGCTTCACCACCGACCGCGGCGGCGGCGGCAGCGGGATCTCGTAGCTCACCGGGCGCCGATGATCCGCCAGCAGGGCCTCGGTGTTGAAGACGCCATCGAACTTGAAGAGGCTGCGGACGAAGTTGGTCTGGCCGCGCAGCAGCAGCCGGCCGGCGATGCCGGCGACGCTGCGGGCGGCATGCCAGCTCAGGTGCTTCCTCGCCAGGATGCGCTGGGTCGCCACCACCTCGCGATAGAACTCCGCCAGCGGCAGCCTGGTCGGCAGCACCGCATGCTGGATGTCGAACAGGCGGTAGTCGCGGGTGGCCAGCCGCCGCGCCTCGGTGAGCCAGGTCTCGGTGCCGGGATAGGGCGTGTTGATGCTGAGGTTCACCACCTCCGGCACGTCGAGGCACCACTGCCGCACCACCGCGAAGCGCTCCCGGTCCCAGTCGGGATCGGCGATGATGTTGATGGCGACGTTGATGCCGAGCGAGCGCGCGAACTCCAGCGCCTCGAAATTCTTGCCCAGCGAGACCCGCTTCCGGTACTTGCGCAGCCCCTCCTCGTCGATCGCCTCGAGACCGAGGAACATGTAGCGGAGACCGAGCTTGCTCCAGAACTTGAAGACGTCGCGGTTGCGCAGCAGCACGTCGCCGCGGGTCTCCAGGTAGAACCGCTTCCGGATGCCCCGGCGGGCGATCGCCTCGCCGATCGCCATGCCGTGCTGCTGCTGGATGAAGGCGACGTCGTCGACGATGAAGATGCCGTTCTCGCGGATGCCGGCGAGATCCCTGACGATCCACTCCGGGCTGTGCACCCGGTAGCTGCGGCCGTAGAAGGTCCAGGCGCTGCAGAAGGTGCAATCCCAGGGACAGCCGCGGGAGAATTCCACCGAGGCGCAGGGGTCGAGGGTGCCGATGAAATATTTGCGCCGGTGGCGCAGCAGGTCGCGCGCCGGTCGGACGTCGTCGAGGCTGGCGAGGAAGCCGGGCGGCGGCCCCTCGCCCGCCGTCGTCACCGCGCCGGGCACCCGGCGGAGCGCATCGTGACCACCATCGATCGCGTCGAGCAGCGCCGGGATCGCCGCCTCGCCCTCGCCTTTGAGGACGCAGTCGATGGCGCCCTCGCCGTGCTGCAGGATCGACCGCGCGGTGAAGGAGGCGCTGTGGCCGCCGACGCAGACGAAAACATCCGGTAGCCGCTCCTTCGCGCGTTTGGCGAGGTCGACGATCTCCGGGACATTGGCGAGATAGTTGCACGAGAAGGCGATCAGGTCGGGCTGCCAGCGCTCGATCAGTCGCATGAAATCCGCGTGGCTCTGGACCTGCAGATCGATCAGCCGGACCTCGTGGCCGAGCGCGCGCACCGCCCCCGCCACCAGCTCGAGGCCGAGCGGCTCCAGGCGCAGGAACACCTTCGTGTACATGAGGGGTCCGGGGTGGACCGCCAGGAACTTCATGCCCTGCCTGCTCGTGGCCAGTCCGCATCCGGCTAACGCCAGCAGGAGATGTCGTTCCGGCGCGCGACCGCGCCAACCCGGCGCCGCCGCCGCCGCTGTGGCAATTTAGGGCGGCCGCTCCCTACCGCCCTTTGAATCGCGGCTTCCGCTTCTCGAGAAACGCCGCGACCGCCTCCTGGTGGTCTTCCGACCCGGTCACGATCGCGTAATGGGAGGAGATGAGGTCGAGATGGGCGCGGAGATCGCTCGCCAGGCCCTGGTAGACCGCGCGCTTGATCGTGCGCACCGAGAGCGGCGGCGCGGCGGCGATCTTCTCGGCGAGCGCGCGGGTCGCCGGCAGCAGCTCCGCGTCGGGCACCACCCGGTTGACGAGGCCGATGCGGAGCGCTTCCTCCGCGTCAATGAGATCGCCGGTCCAGAACAGCTCCAGCGCCTTGGCGGCGCCGACGAGGCGCGGCAGCAGCCAGGCGCCGCCGGCGCCCGGCACCAGCCCCACCTTCACGTAGGTCTCGCCGAGCCGCGCGCTCTCGGCGGCGATGCGGAGATCCGTCATCAGGGCGAGATCCATCCCGGCGCCGGTGGCAGCGCCGTTGATGGCGGTGATGACCGGCTTGTCGAGCGCCTGGAGCGTCAGCGGTATGCGATGGACGTGGGCCTGCAGGTCCTGCTTGCGCTGGAGCGCGGTCTGGCTGCCGCGCTGCTTCATGTCGGCGATGTCGCCGCCGCTGCAGAAGGCCTTGCCGGCGCCGGTGACGATCACCACGGAGACCGCGTCGTTGCGCCCGCATTCCTCCAGCGCCGCGGCCCAGGCGTCGATCATCTCCCAGGTGAAGGCATTCATCCGCTCCGGCCGGTTGAGCGTGATGGTGGCGATCGGCCCCTCGATCTCGAAACGGATGGTGTCGCTCACGATGTTCTCTCCTCGCGCGGCAGGCTAGCGACCTCAGCGTGCCGCCAGGAAAGGCCAGAGTCCATCCGGTCCCTCGGCGACCATCAGCCGGCCGAGATCATGCGCCCACTGGCTCTCGACGCCGAACTCGTCGCGCCAGGACCAGAGCCGCCGGGTGAAGTGATGGAGCCGGTGCTCGTGGGTGAAGCCGATCGCGCCGTGCACCTGGTGCACGATGTCGCAGACCTTGCCCGCCGCCTCGCCGACCCGGAGCTTCGCCGCTGCGGCCGCGAACTCGATGTCGCCCTCGGCAACCGCCGAGGCCGCTGCCGCCACCGCGACGCCGGACGCCGCCACCTGCTCGGCGGCGAGCGCGAGCTGCTGCTGGATCGCCTGGAACTTGCCGATCGGGCGGCCGAACTGTACCCGGTCGTTGGCGTAGGTGACGGCGAGCTCGAGAGCCGCCTCCAGCGCGCCCGCCATCTGCGCCGCGCGGAAGAGCGCGCCCAGGCGGAAGGCGGTGGCAGCGCCGGCGCGGGCGGGCGCCGCCGCCACGGCGGCGGGCTGCAGGATCATGTCGAAGCGGACGCCGTCCCGCGGCTCGCCGGCGAGGTTGGCACCGGGCGAGATGTCGGTGAGTGCCGGGATCAGCACCGCCGTCGCCTCGCGCGTCGACACCACGATCGCGCGCGCCTGGCGCGCCCAGGGCACCGCCGCGGCCGTGCCGGCAAGACGCAGGGACCTGCCGTCGCGGCCGAGCTCGAAACTCTCCTCCGGCGTCTCGACGACGAGGGCGAGCGGCCCTTCCGGCAGGACGAGATCGGCGCGCCGGGCGAGCCAGCGCGCCAGCATGGTCTCCGGCAGGGGAATCGGCGCCGCGTGGCGGCCGGCGGCGCGCAGCACCGCCACCGCGTCCTCGACGCCGCCGGGCACGCCATCGCCGCCGCCGTCCAGCACGTCGAGAAAGCCGCCTGCCGTCACCGCATCCCAGAGGGACTCCGGCCAGGTGCCCGCCTCCGCGGCGTTGATGACGGCCGGTGTCGCGAGATCGGCGAAGAGCCGGAGCGCGCTGTCGTAGACCAGCGTGTCGCTCATCTGAGCCCCAGCCCGCGGGCGATGATGCCGCGCAGGATCTCGCGCGTGCCGCCGCGGAGCGTGAAGGACGGCGCGTGCAGCACCGCTTCCGCCAGCGTCGCCTCGAAGGCGTCGTTGACGCCGGGACGCGCGCCGCGCGGCACCAGCAGGCGCACCAGCTCGGGGATCTCCCGCTCGAGGCTGTTGCCGAGGTCCTTCACCACCGCCGCCTCGAGATTGGGCATCTCGCCGGCCTGCAGCATGCCGGCGATCGACAGCGACATGCGGCGGAGCGTCCAGAGGTGGGCGGCGATCCGGCCCAATGCCTCCTGCGCGCGCGGATCGTCCTGCACCAGATCGATGCGGCGGGCGAACTCCACCAGCAGGCGGAAGGTGCTGACGAAGCGCTCCGGCCCCGAGCGCTCGAAGGCAAGCTCGCTCGTCACCTGCTTCCAGCCCTCGCCGGCGGCGCCGACCAGGCGATCGGCGGGGATGAAGACGTCGTCGAAGGTCACCTCGGTGAAGTCGAGATCGCCAGCGAGGTTGCGGATGGGACGCACGGTGACGCCGGGCTGGGTCACGTCAACGATGAGCTGGGAGAGACCGTGATGGCGGTCGCCGTCGGCAGGCGCGGTGCGGCAGAGGGTGATCGCGTAGTGCGAGCGATGCGCGTGGCTGGTCCAGACCTTGCGCCCGTTGAGGCGGAAGCCCCCCTCCACCGGCTCGGCGCGGGTGCGGATCGAGGCGAGATCGGAGCCGGAATCGGGCTCGCTCATGCCGATGCAGAAGAAGCACTCGCCGCGCGCGATCCGCGGCAGGAAATCCTGCCGCTGCGCCTCGGTGCCGTAGCGCAGCAGCAGCGGCCCGCTCTGCCGGTCGGCGATCCAATGCGCCGCCACCGGCGCGCCCGCCACCAGCAGCTCTTCGGTGACGACGTAGCGCTCGAGCGCGCTCCGCTCGTGGCCGCCATAGCGGCGCGGCCAGGTCATGCCGATCCACCCGCGCTCGCCGAGCGCCTGGCTGAACGCCGCGGAATGATGGGTGGCGAAATCTCCCGCCGGCGACCAGAGATCGCGCGCCTTCGCCTCGGCGAGGAAGGCGCGCACCTCTCCCCGAAGAGACTGGCACTCTGGCGGCAGCGTCACCGGATCGAAGCGGAAGGCGGGTGTCACGGGGAATATGCGAGAGTCACCGGCGGGAATGCGCGGGGATCGTACCGGCGCGGTCCGGGCCGGTCAAACCACGGAACCGCCGCTCGCCCTGCCCGGGTAGGCAATCCAAAAATCGACACGGGTTCCGATCCGCGGGACCTCGCGGTCGGACTCCAACAGTTGGTACCCGGGACTATCCTATCGGCTGATGAGCGCGACAAATTCGCGCCAGGTGTCGTCCCTCTTGTAGTTCGGATAGACGTCCCAGACGCGCGCGCGAAGCGCGTCCGCCTGATCTCGGCTCCATCCCAGATGCTTCATGGCATAAGAGGAATAGAAGGCCGTCACACGCAGGTTCAGGGCGCAATGCACGAAGGTCTTCTTCCCCGCCAACTTGCGCATCACGTCGCAAAAGGCCGCGAAGTCCTCCCGTCGCGGGGCGCGCCATACGACCGGGATGTAGTGATACTCCATGCCGAGGTCGCGGATCAGCGCCTCCTCGCCTTTGAGCGCGTTGTCCTGCTCCCTCGGCAGCAGATTGACGACAGCCGCATAGCCGGCATCACGCACCGCCCCGAATTGCTCGGCGGTCGGTTGCCCGGCAGTCCCGACGTGGTCGTCGATCCGAATGAAATTCTTGATATCGGCAACGGATGCACCCATGGGCGTCCTCTCGTTCGCGATGAACCGACTGTCGCTCGCCCAGGCGAACGGCGTGACGCGCTATCCGCGCCCCCGATCGATGCCCGCCAAGCCACGCCAGGCTGCGATGATCTTGTCCGGTGCAGCAGTCCCTGTGAAGGGCAGGATGGCGCTAGAGGTAGACGCCGCGGTCGAGGATCACCGCCTGATAATCGTGGTAGCTCATGCCGAGCTCCTGGGCGCGGGCGAGGCGGGCGAGCGCGATCTCCCGCGGCGGCGTCTTCCAGGCGCGGCGATGGGCCTTGGTCCAGCAATGCTGATGCCAGGTGGCGCCGATCTCCAGCGGCGGTCCCTGATTGTGGCCGATACCGGGCGGGGCCATGGCTCTCCGGAAGGTGCGGACGAGGACGTGCCGCGATCCTAGCAAAGGAGATGCCAAAGCGGGACCGAAACGGCGCCGCTCAACCCGTCTGCAGGCCGTAGAACCGCTCGGCATTGCCGCCGAGCACGGCTTCGCGCTCCTGCGCCGAGAGCCCGCGCAGCAGAGTCGCCGTCGCTTCCCACCATTCCCGATAGCCGCCGGCGAGATTCACCACCGGCCAGTCGCTACCCCAGATCAGGCGCGCAGGACCGAAGCAGTCGAGAAGATGGCCGGCATAGGGCTCGAGATCCGACGCCGCCCAGCCGGACCCCGCCTCGGTGACGAGGCCGGAGAGCTTGCACCAGGCCCGGGACTCGCGCGCGAGGCCGCGAATCTCGCGCGCCCAGGGCTCGCGCTGGCCCTTGGCGATGGCGGGCTTGGCGCCATGATCCACCACCACCTGCAAGGCGGGATGGCGGTCCAGCAGGCGGCGCAGGTTGCCGAGATGACGCGGCTGCACCAGCGCGTCGAAGCGCAGGCCGAGATCGATGACGGCGCGGAACGCCGGCTCGAGGCGGCGCTCCAGCATCCAGTCGGTGTCGGCGATATCCTGGATCATCGGGCGGACGCCGCAGAGCAACGGGCTGGCGGCGAGCCGCCGCAGCCGCTCGCCGACGTCGGGCGCCTCGAAATCGACCCAGCCCACCACGCCGCCGATGACGCCGGCGCTTTCCGCCGCCAGCCGCAGCAGGAAGCGGGTCTCCTCCTCGGTGGGCGCCGCCTGCACCAGCACGGTGCCGGTGATGCCGGCGGCGGCAAGATGCGGCGCCAGATCCGGCAGGTCGAAATCCCGGTAGATCGGCGCCAGCGCCGGCGTCAGCCAGCCGTAGTCGCCGCGGGCGATCCGCCAGAAGTGCTGATGCGCGTCGATCCGCATCAGAAGGCGCTCTCCGCGCTGGATGTCGGCACCGGCGCGTCGGCAGCAAGGAGACCCTGCTGCTTCAGCGCCTGCCAGAGCTCCGGCGGGATCGGGTGACGCGCGAAGCCCTGGTTCGCCGCCACCTCCTCCGGGCTGCGCGCGCCCGGCAGCACCGCGACGACGGCGGGATGGCCGAGCGGGAACTGCAGCGCCGCCGCCTGCAGCGGCACCTCGAATCGCGCGCAGACCGCGGCGAGCGCCTCGACCCGCCGCAGCACCGTGGCGGAAGCCGGCCGGTAGTCATAGGTGGCACTGGCGATCGGCCGCGCCAGGATGCCGGAGTTGTAGGGGCCGCCAAGGATGATGGCGGCTTTCTTCTCGGCGCAGGCCGGCAGCAGCTCGGCGAGCGCCGACTGATCGATGAGCGTGTAGCGACCGGCGAGCAGGAAGCCGTCGAAGCCGCCGTGACGAAGCGCCTGCAGGCAGACGCCGGCATCGTTGACGCCGAGACCCACGGCGCCGATCACGCCCTCGCTCCTGAGCCGGTCGAGCGCCGGCAGCGCGCCCTCCATGGCCTCGCGGAAGCGCCGCGGCTGCGCCTCCGGCCCGTGGGTGAAGGCATCGATGTCGTGGATGAGCGCGATGTCGATCCGCGCGAGGCCCAGCCGCTGCAGGCTGTCCTCGATCGAGCGGAGCGCGCCATCATGGGAATAATCGAAGCGCTGGCGGAACGGCAGCACGCCGACATAGCCGTGCTGGTCGCGCGGCGCCTTAGGATCCGCGCTCAGCAGGCGCCCGACCTTGGTGGAGAGGACGAAGCGGTCGCGCGGCACCTCGCGGAGCGCGCGCCCCACCCGATGCTCGCTGAGGCCGTTGCCGTAATGCGGCGCGGTGTCGATGTAGCCGACCCCAAGCGCGAGCGCCTGGCGCACGGTCTCCGCCGCCGCGCTCTCCGCCACCGGCGCGAAGAGATTGCCGAGCGGCGCGGTGCCGAGGCCGAGCGGACCCAGCGCCACGCTGCCGAAGCGTCGCTCGCGCGCCATCAGGCGCCGTCCTCGGGACCGATGACGCCCTTGGTCAGCAGGATGTTGCCGTAGAACCGCCGCTCGCCGGTGGCGACGATGGCGAAGGCGGCGCGGGCGCGATCATAGAATTGGGAGCGCTCGAGAACCTGAACGGCGACCGGCTTGCCGGTGGCGCGCGCCAGCACGGCGCGGAAATCCCGGACCGGCGGCGGCTCCGCGTCGGGATCGCCCACCACCGCCATCACCGCCGCCGGCTCCGGCACGAAGCTGTCGAGCGGCAGCAGCGAGAGCACGGCTCTGAGAACCGCCGGCGCGTCGGCGCCCTCGACGCGCAGCAGCCGGCGGGCGCAGCTTGCCGCCGGAAAATTCGCGTCGACGATGGCGATCTCGTCGCCATGCCCCATCGCCGCCATCACCTGCAGCAGCTCCGGGCTGAGCAGCGGATCGATGCCTTTGAGCATGGCTCGCCTCCCGCTACATCGCGGCGATGCCCGCCGCCTTGAACTGCTCGATGACGCGGCGGCCGAGGTCGAGCGGCGCCTGGTCGAGCGGCGGCCGCACGGGCAGCCACTCGGGCCGCTGATGCCGGACCGCCAGCACCGCCTTCACCGTCGGAATGAAGGCGTGCGCGATCACCGCGTCGGTCGCCCTCGACACCGGCGCCTGCAGCCGCGCCCGCTCGTCGGCCGGCGCATTGCACAGCGCCACCAGCGCCGGCGCTATGACATTCGCCATGCCGCTGATGCCGCCGGCGCCGCCCTTGCCGAGCGCCGCCTGCAGGCTCTTCTCGTCGCCGACGAAGATGTCGAGATCGGGAAGCGTGTCGAGATAGGCCGAGGAGAGCGGCCAGTCGGCGCTGCTGTCCTTGACCGCCGCGACGATGCCGGGAAAGGCGTCGGCGAGCCGCCGCACCAGCCCGGGCCGGAGCGTGACGCCGGTATGGAGGGGAAAATTGTAGAGGCAGAGCCGCGGCACCTTGCCGCCCCTGGCGCCGAGCCCGTCGATGACGGCGGCAAAGTGCCGGTAGACGCCCTCCTCGCTGACGCCCTTGAGATAGAAGGGCGGCAGCACCAGCAGCCCGGCGACGCCGTGCTGCGCCGCATGGGCGCCGAGCGCTACCGTGGACGGCACGTCGCAGCAGCCCACCCCCGGCATCAGCCGGTCGCCGGTGACGCCGGCGGCGACCACCGCGTCGAGCGCCGCCTTGCGCTCGTCCGGCGACAGCGCGGTGCCCTCGCCGGTGGTGCCGAAGAGACTGATGCCGCGGCAGCCGGCGGCGAGGAGCGCGCGGCAATGCTCGATGAGCGCCGCGGTATCGATGCCGAGGCGCGCGTCGAAGGGGGTGAGCGCGGCGGGCCAGACGCCGCGCAGGGAAGGATTGGCAGGCATCAGCCGGTGCCCATGCGGCGCTGCGGACGGATCGCGGGAGAGCGCGGCGCCGCTTCCGGGCCGCCGGCGATCCCCATGGCGCGGAGCCGCGCGCTGGTGATGTGGCGATCCATCGCCTCGACCGCCGCCGCCGCGTCGCGCGCCTCCAGCGCCGCCAGGATCACGCCGTGCTCGCGGAGCGCCGGCAGCAGCACCTCCGCCGAGAGCAGCGACTGCTCCAGCTTGATCAGGCGGACGCGCAAGGTGTTGACGCGATAGATGCCGGTGATGAGCTCGTTGTCGAGCTTCTCGATGAGGGCGTCGTGGAAGCGCCAGTCCATCATCTGCGCCTCGTCGAGGAGCTGCTTGCCGGTCTCGCCGCGCTCGGCGCGCTTCAGAACCGCCGCGTGGGCGCGCACCAGCGCCGCGATCTCCCCGTCGCTCGCCGTGCGCACGAAATGCGCCACCGCCTCGCGCTCCAGCACCTGGCGGAGCTGGAAGGCGTTGCGCACCAGCCTGAGGTCGACGGTGGCGATCTGCATGCCGCGCTGCGGCACCGTGACGATGAGGCCGTCCGCCTCGAGACGCGGAATCATCTCGCGGATCGCGCCCAGCGGCAGGCCGGTGAGCGCCACCAGCTCGCGCTGCGAGATGAACTGTCCGGGCCGGAAGCTCTTCTTGAGGAGATGCTGCCGGAAGCTCTCATAGGCCTTTTCGCGCAGGTTCATCGCGCCGCTCGGCTCCGCTCTAGCCCTGAATGGTCAGCATGTTACACGTTGACATGTCAGTTCGGCAAGCCGTAGCGTTTGCCCGTTGCGCGGCGCCGCCCGCGCATCGCAGTCTAGATCGTGAGGCCGCCATCAGAGCGGGCCGAAGCCAGGAGGGAACCGCCATGCAGGGTCGCAGCAATCGCACACTCGACATCTCCCGCCGTCGCGTGCTGAAGGCAGGCGCCGGCCTTGCGGCGCTCGGTGCCAGCCCGCTGATCGCCGCGCCGGCGATCGCCCAGAGCGGCTTCGACTGGAAGCGGCTCAAGGGCCAGCACCTCGAGGTCTCCCTCACCCTCGGCCCGCGCGCCGATCTCTGGCAGAAATACGAGAAGGAATTCGAGGAGCTCACCGGCATCAGCGTCGGCTCGGAGAAGGTGCCGGAGCAGCAGCACCGGCAGAAGGTGGCGATCGAGTTCAGCTCCGGCAACACCAGCTTCGACGTGGTGACGGTCTCCTACCACGTGCAGAAGCAGCTCTACGGCCGCGGCAAGTGGCTGGTCGATCTCCGCGACCTGATCAAGGATCCGAAGCTCACCACGCCCGACTACGATTTCGCCGATTTCGCCAAGGGCGCGATCGATTACGCGACCCAGAAGGACGGCCGGCTCGACACGGTCCCGATCAATCTCGACTACTGGATCCTCTATTATAACAAGGAGCTGTTCGCCGCGAAGGGCGTCTCCTACCCGAAATCCTTCACCGAGATGGTGGAGGTGGCGAGGAAGCTCAACGATCCGAAGACGCAGACCGCCGGGTTCCTGTCGCGCGGCCTCAAGAACGCCAACGTGCCGGTCTGGACCAGCTTCGTGCTGGGCTACGGCGTCGATCCCATCGATGCCGATCTCACCATGCACACCGACGGGCCGGAGGCGATCGAGGCGGCGAAGATCTACCAGGCGCTCAACAAGGATTGCGGCCCGCCCGGCGTCGCCGGCTTCAACTGGAACGAATGCCAGACCAGCTTCGTGCTGGGCAAGGGCGCCATGTGGCTCGACGGCATCGGCTTCTCGCTGCCGCTCGAGGATCCCACCAAGTCGCGCGTCGTCGGCAAGGTGGGCTATGGCGTGATGCCGCCCGGCCCCAAGGCGCAGCACTCCGCGCTCTTCGGCGACGGCGTCGGCATCTCCGCCTCGAGCAAGAAGCGGGAGGCGGCCTGGCTCTACGTGCAGTGGGCCACCAGCAAGATGATGAACGAGCGCCATCTCGAGGGGCAGTATGGCGCGCCGGCGCGCGCCTCGGCCTACGAGGCGGTGCGGAAATCCGGCAAGCTCACCGGCTCGAAGCTCGAATGGCTCGACGCCATGGCGGGCTCGATCAAGATCGCGCGCGCCGGTCTCCCCGACATCGTCGCGGTGACCGAGTTCCGCGACATCTTCGGCGTCGGCCTCACCAACATGATCACCGGCGCCGATCCCGCCAGCGAGCTCAAGAAGGCGACCGAGGCGTTCAAGCCGGTGCTGGCGAAGACCGAGAAGGCGTGACGGGACGATGAGCGGCGGGGCGGCGCTCGCCCAACCCCCCGCCGGCGCGCCCGGCTCGCTCTGGCAGCGGCTCACCAGCGGCGCCAGCGCCGACCGCGGCCGGCCCTATTTCCTGTTCTTCGTGCCGGCGCTGACCATCATCGCCGCGGTCATCGTGTTCCCCTGGGTCTTCACGATCTTCATGAGCGGCTACGACTGGAAGCTGGCGCAGGCCGGCACCTTCGTGGGTCTCGGCAATTACAAGGGTCTCCTCGCCGACGACCGGTTCCTGAGCGCCCTCCTCCGCACGCTCTATTACACCGTGCTGGCCGTGGTGCTGCCCCTTATCCTCGGCACGGTGAGCGCGCTCATCTTCCATCGCAAGTTTCCGTTCCGGGGATTCCTGCGCGGCGTCTTCATCCTGCCGATGATGGCGACGCCGGTGGCGGTGGGCCTGGTCTGGACCATGATGTTCCACCCGCAGCTCGGCGTGCTGAACTACCTCCTGAGCCTCGTCGGCATTCCGCCGCAGCTCTGGGTCTACGATCCCGGCACGGTGATCCCGAGCCTGGTGCTGGTGGAGACCTGGCAGTGGACTCCGCTCGTCATGCTGATCGTGCTGGGCGGCCTCGCCGCGCTCCCGACCGAGCCCTATGAATCGGCGCAGATCGACGGCGCCACCGGCTGGCAGATGTTCCGCCACATCACCTTTCCCCTGGTGCTGCCGTTCCTGATGGTGGCGACCATCATCCGCACCATCGACGCCATCAAGGCCTTCGACATCATCTTCGTGATCAGCCAGGGCGGGCCGGGAACGGCGTCGGAGACCATCAACATCTTCCTCTACCTGCAGGCCTTCGCCTTCTACAACATCGGCTATGCCTCGGCGGTCGTGGTGGTGTTCTTCGCCCTCATCATCGCGCTCTCGCTCACCCTCCTCTACGTGCGCCAGCGCACGCGGTGGTCGACGTGACCGCGACCCTGATCACCGCGCCGCCCCGCCGGCGGCTCATCGAGCTCGCGGTGAAGCGCACGCTGATGCGGGTCGGGTTCTTCCTCTCGGTCGTCGTGATCGTCTCGCCGGCGATCCTGGTCTTCCTCTGGATGCTGTCGCTCTCCCTCAAGACCGAGATCGAGACCATCGCCTATCCGCCGGTCTTCATTCCCGAGCACCCGACGCTGGCGAACTTCGTCCAGGTGTTCCGGGCGAGCCCTTTCGCGCTCTACCTCCTCAACAGCATCATCGTCACCGGCAGCGCCACCCTGCTGGCGCTCGCGGTCGGCATCCCCGCCGGCTACGGCATCGCCAAGGCGAAGGCTTACAAGGTCGCGGTGCTGGTGCTGATCGCGCGCATCACCCCCAACCTCTCCTACCTGATCCCGCTCTTCATCCTGTTCCGCGCCCTCGATCTCACCGGCACGCTCTGGCCGCTCGTCATCACCCATCTGGTGATCACGGTGCCGATCGTGGTCTGGGTGATGATCGGCTTCTTCGAGAGCCTGCATCCCGATCTCGAGGAGGCGGCGCTGATCGACGGCTGCACCCTCTGGCAGGCCTTCCGCTACGTGGCGCTGCCGCTCTCGAAGCCCGGCATCGTGGTGGCCTCGATCCTCGCCTTCATCTTCTCGTGGAACAACTTCATCTTCGGCGTGGTGCTGGCCGGCCGCGAGACCCGGACCTTGCCGGTCGCGGTCTACAACGTCCTCACCTTCGAGCAGATCTCGTGGGGCCCGCTCGCCGCCGCGGCGCTGCTGGTGACCTTGCCGGTGCTGATCCTCACCGTGGTGGTGCAGCGCGAGATCGTCACCGGATTGACCGCCGGCGGCGTCAAGGGCGGCTGAGCGGCCAAGAAAGCGGCCATCCGCCGCTCCGGATCCTTCCATCCCTTTGGTACATCGGCAACTTCGAGCCGTCGAAAACGGCCAATATCGCGGCTCCGCGGCTATCGAGCGCCCTGAAGATCGGCCAGGAAAGCGGCCAAATAAGCTGGATTATCGGAAGTTTCTCGTTTATCAGCATAGGGTTATGGTAGATCGAAAATCGGCCAAAAAACCGGCGCCGGAAAGCGTCGACCGCATCGAGCCGGCACGGCTTGAGGAGGCGCCGGAAGCGATCTCCGACGTCATCGCCGAACTTTCAGCCGCCGCGGCAAAACTCGAGCGCGCCCTCGCCCCCCGCACGGCAGCCAATCTGGCCGATCTCGTGCGCCTCATGAACACCTACTACAGCAACCTGATCGAGGGTCATGACACGCGCCCAAGAGACATCGCGCGGGCGCTCGGGGGCGAGCTCGACAAGGATGCGAAGCGCCGCAATCTGCAGCTGGAAGCCGCCGCCCATGTGCGGGTCCAAAAGGAAGTAGACCGGCTGGCTGCGGAGCAGCGCTTGCCGGAGCCTGCGTCGAAAGACTTCATCCGCTGGCTGCACCGCGAGTTCTATCGCGGGGCTCCCAAGGAATTGCTCCGCATTCACGGAGAGGGACGCTCCTTCTCAATGAAGCCCGGCGAATGGCGCTCGCGTCCGACCGAGGATGTCGCTGTCGGCCGCCACCTGCCTCCCTCCAGCGATCGGGTCGACGATTTCATGACCTACTTCGAGCAGCGCTACCGGTTTGATCCTCTCGGCAGGGCCGGTCGGATCATGGCGATGGCGACCGCTCACCATCGTTTCAACTACATCCACCCCTTTTCCGACGGCAACGGACGCGTCAGTCGGCTGATGAGCCACGCGATGGCGCATCTCGCTGGTATCGGGGCGCATGGGCTTTGGTCGATCTCCCGCGGGCTTGCGCGTGGTCTGAGAAGCCGCAGCGAGTACAAACAGATGATGGATCTGGCCGACACACCGAGACAGGGCGATCTCGACGGGCGCGGAAACCTCTCGCAGCGCGCATTGATGGAGTTCACTCTCTGGTTCTTGCGCGTATGCCTCGATCAGGTCACGTTCATGACGAGCCTTTTCGAGCTCGAAACGTTGCTCCGGCGGTTCCGAACCTTCGTCGCGCGCAGCGAGACGCTCAAACCGGAAGCCGCCAGATTGCTGGAAGAAGCCCTCATCCGGGGCGAGTTCGAGCGCGGCGACGTGCCGCGCATCACCGGTCTCCCCGAGCGCACGGCCCGGCGCGTGTTCAGCGACGTTCTCGACGCCGGTCTTCTCGCCTCGGAGACACCGAAAGGACCGGTCTCGCTCCGCTTCCCCGCAGATACGCTCGATATCCTGTTCCCGCGGTTGTTCACGGAGGCATAGCAGCGCATCGCGGGCGCTCCAGGCGCCGGCGGCCTATATCGAAGCTAGTGCGCCGCCTCGCGTTTCGCTCGCGTCACCAGCTGGGTCGGGTTTACGAAGCGGAGCGCGATCAGGAGCCAGACCAGCGTCGTCACCATGTAGATGACGGCCATGGCGTCGATCGACTGGCCGGCGCGCACGCCCGCCGCATAGACCGCGTAGTAGAGCGCCACCACCAGGGTCTGGCTGGTCGGGCCGGCGGTGAAGAAGGTGAGCTCGAACATGGCGATGGTGCGCACCAGCACCAGCAGCAGCGCCGCCAGCATGCCCGGCGCCAGGAGCGGCAGCAGCACGTAGACGAAGAGCCGCCCGGTGCCGGCGCCGAAGACGCGCGCCGCCGCCTCGACCCGGGGATCGATCTGCTCGATGAAGGGGATCATCACCAGGATGACGAAGGGCACCGTCGGCACCAGGTTGGCAAGGATGACGCCGGACATGGCGCCGCCGAAGCCCGCCCTGTAGAGGACGGTCGCGAGCGGAATGCCGAAGGTGATCGGCGGCACCAGCAGCGGCAGCAGGAAGAGGAGCGTCACCAGCTTCTTGCCGGGGAAGTCGCGGCGCGCCAGCGCATAAGCCGCCGGCACGCCGAGGGCGCCCGAGAGCACCACCACCGCGCCCACCACCTGGAAGGTCACCACCAGAATCTGGTTGAGCTGGAACTCGTCCCAGGCGGAGGCATACCACTTCACGGTGAAGGCCGCCGGCAGCCAGGTGCCGAGCCAGCGCGTCCCCAGCGAGTTCACCACCACGGTCGCGACCATGGCGACCAGGTTGATGATGAAGAAGATGACCAGGGTCCAGACCGCGGTGGTCCAGAGCCGGGAGCCGATGGTGCTGTCGCCGCGCATCGCCCTAGCCTTTCGCACCGGCGGCGGGGCCGCGATAGAAGAGGCCGCGGGCGGCGAGCACGATCACCACCACCAGCAGCTGGAAGAAGCCCATGATCATCGCGATCGCCGAGGCCATGGAATAGTCGTACTGCTCGTAGGCCGCCTGATAGGCCGCGATCGAGATCACCCGGGTGACGCCGGCGGGAGCGCCCAGCAGCACCGCCGAGGGAAACACCGAGAAGGTCTGCACGAAGGAGAGGCAGAAGGTGATGGCGAGGCCCGGCGCCAGCAGCGGCAGGAAGATGTTCCAGAACCGCGCCCGCGCGCCGGCGCCGAGGGTGGCGGCCGCCTGCTCCAGCGACGGATCGATGCCGGTGACGTAGGAAAGCGCCAGCAGGAAGGTGAAGGGAAAGCCCGACACCACCAGCGACAGGAAGACGCCCCAGTAGTTGTGGACGAGGCGGATCGGGCTCGAGACGAGGCCGAAGAGGAGGAGCGTGCGGTTGAGCCAGCCCTGCGGCCCGAGATAGTTCAAGAGGCCCTCGGCGATCAGCACGGTGCCGAGGGTGATCGGCAGCACCAGGATGGTGGTGAGGAGGCGCTGGCGGCGCATCAGGCGCACCCGCATCGCGACCGGCACCGAGATCAGGATGTTGACCAGGGTCGAGGGGAGCGCCAGCCACATCGTCTTGGCGATGGTGTCGTAGAGAAAGGCCTCGGAGAAGAACTTCCGGTAGTTGGCGAGCCAGTCGCCGGTCTTCGGCTCGATCGAGAGCACGAGGCCGTAGATGAAGGGATAGACGAAGAGCGCAATGATGAAGAGCGCCGCCGGCAGCAGCAGCAAGGTGACGCCGTCGAGGCCGCGCTGCGCCAGGATCAGGCGCAGCGGCACCCGCTCCCGCGCCGCCTGCGGCTGCGGCTCGCTGCTGGAGATCGTCGTCATGCCGCGGCTTCTCCGTAGACCAGCACCCGCGCCGCCTCGGCGCCGAGATGCAGGGTCTCGCCGGGGGCCACGCGCTGCTCGGAGCGGAAGAAGAGCTCGGTGCGGTCGGCGGTATGCGCCATGCCGTAGAAGTCGCGGCCGCGGTACTCGGCGCTGGCGACGGTGGCGGCGATCGGACCGCCCGGCCGCGGCGTCAGATCCTCCGGCCGGATGGCGACGACCGCGTCGCCGTCCGCCACCGGGCCGACGGGCACGCCCGAGAGCGTGGCGCCGCCCACCTGCACCTTGATGGCGCCGCTCGCGGAGGCGGCGGCGCGCGAGCGCACGAGATTGCGATAGCCCATGAATTCCGCCACGTCCGGATGCGCCGGGCGGCTGTAGAGATCGCCGGGCGTGCCGACCTGCCGCACCATGCCGTCGCGCAGCACGACGATGCGGTCGGCGAGCGACAGCGCCTCGTCCTGGTCGTGGGTGACGTAAATGGTGGTCGACCCCACCAGGCTGTGGATGCGCCGGATCTCCGCCCGCATCTCGAGCCGGAGCTTGGCATCGAGGTTGGAGAGCGGCTCGTCCATCAGCACCAGCGGCGGCTCGATGACGATGGCGCGGGCGATGGCGACGCGCTGCTGCTGGCCGCCGGAGAGCTGGCCCGGCAGCTTCGCGGCCTGCTGGGTGAGGCGCACCAGCCCCAGCGCCTCCTCCACTTTCTGCTCGATCTCGGCCCTGGGCTTGCGCTGCATCCTGAGGCCGAAGCCGATGTTCTTGCGCACGTTCATGTGCGGAAAGAGGGCGTAGTTCTGGAACACCATGCCGAAGCCGCGGCCTTCCGGCGGCAGCCGGTCGATCCGCTGGTCGTCGAGCCAGATGCCGCCGCCGGTCAAGGGCAACAGGCCCGCAAGACAGTTGAGCGCCGTCGACTTGCCGCAGCCGGAGGGGCCGAGCAGGGCGATGAACTCGCCCCGCCCGACCTCCAGCGACACGTCCTTCAGCGCGTTCAGAACACCGAAGTCGCGGCTCACGCGATCGAGCCGCAACTTGCGGAAGCTACGCGACGCTCCGATCATTCCAACCCTTCTCCACCTACTTGCTCTTCGCCGCGCCGATATCCTTGTCCCACCGGCTGAAGGCGTAGACCAGCTGGTCCGGCAGCAGCGGCAGCTCCTGCGGATAGTCCTTGATCAGCTCCGCGTATTCCGGACGACCGTACTCCTTGATCACCTGCTGGCTCTCCGGCGGCGCCATGGAGAGCGGCACGTCCTTCACCGCCGGACCCGGATAGAAGTAGCCGGCATCATAGGTGATGGCCTGCGCGGGCTTCGACAGCATGTAGTTCAGGAGGTCGATCATGACGGCGATCTTCTCCGGCGCGAGCCCCTTGGGGATGCAGAGGTAATGCGCGTCGAGGATCCAGTGGAAGCCCTTGAGGGTCCCGACCTTCACCTCCTTCGGCACCACGCCCAGCGCGCGCGGATTGATGTCCCAGCCCATCTGCGTCGGGATCATGTCGCGCGAGCCCTCGCCCAGCTCCTTCATCACCGCCCCGGTGCCGGAGGGATAATACTCGACATACTGGCCGAGTTCCTTGAGATAGGCCCAGGTCTTGTCCCAGCCGGCCTTGGGATCGTGCGGATCCTTGTCGCCGAGGAGATAGGGAAGCCCCATCATGAAGACGCGGCCGGGGCCGGAATTGGCCGGGCGCGCGTACATGAAGCGGTTGGGATGCGCCTTCGCCCAGGCGAGGAGCTCCTCCACCGTCTTCGGCGGATCCTTGACGCGATCGGGCGCGTACTCGATCAGCGGACCCGCCTGGCAGAACACGATGCAGATGCCCTGGTTCTGCGCCAGCGTCTGCATCTGCTTGGCGCCCGGCAGGTAGATGTCGTCGAGCTTCGGCAGGTTCGAGGCATATTCGGGGAGCAGATGCACCCAGAGCTTCTGGTCGACGCCTGCCGAGAGCGCGTCGATGCCGGTCAGCACGCCGTCGATGTCGAGACGCCCGGCATCCTGCTGCGCCTTGATCTTGCCCGGAAGCTCCGGCGCCGGCGCCTTGGTGAAGGTCATGTTGGAGACCAGGTGCGGCTTCATCTTGCGGTAGTTCTCGAGCGCCGGCTGGGTCAGCGCCAGATTGCCCGCGACGTCGACGAAGTTGAGCGACACCGGCGACGTCGGCAGCTTGAGCGTGCCCTGGGCGAGCGCGCTCACGTCGATGAAGGCGGAGCCGGCAATGCCGGCCATGATGGCCCGACGCGATGGTTTCAGCAGCATGACAACAATCCTCCCTGGATGTTTGAACGGTACGTCGAGAAAGCGACCTTGGGCTAGCTCATCAGGAACGAGCCGCCTGGCCGGCGACGGCACGCGGTGGCGGGCCCGACGTCCCTCCCGCCTCGTCCGCGAAATAGGCAGCATCCATCGCCGTCAGGATCTCGACCGAGCGGAACAGTCCGCGCAGATGCGCCCGCATGGCGGCGAGCGCGCCCTCGCGATCGCGATGGACCAGCCGATCGATGATGAGAGTGTGCTCGGCGATCACCGAGGGCTTCTTGCGCACGTTCCGCATGGAAAGAAAGCGCACGCGATCCATCTGCGCCTTGGCGTTCTCGACCTGGCGCCAGGCATGGGCGTGGCCGGCGATCTCCATGATGAGCGCGTGCATGCGCTCGTCGGCGAGGAAGAACTCCTCGTGGTCGCCGGCGCGGTGCAGCACGCGCTGATGCTGCAGCGATGCGTTGAGCGCCTTGATCTGCGCCGCGTCGATGCGCTCGACCGCGCGCTCGATCGCCGAGCACTCCAGGGATTCCCGGACGAACTGGCTGTCGAACACCTCGCGCAGCTTGATCGGTGCCACGAATGACCCGTATTGCGGATAGATCTCGACGAGATTCTCCTCGGCGAGCTTGATCAGCGCCTCGCGGATCGGCGTGCGGGAGACACCGAAGCGCTGCGACAACTCCTGCTCGGAAAGCATGGTGCGCGGCGTCAGCCGGCCGACGATGATATCGCGGCGCAGCAAAGCGCGGACCTGCCCGGCGATGGTCTGGCGGCGCATCGGCACCACGGGCGCAGCGGCCCCGGCCTCGCGCTTGGAACCCGCTTCCGGCATCCTCCCCACACCTCGTTTCATCCGGTTGCCTCTCGCAGGGCGACCTCTGTGTATGCTGTACGCGTAGCATATATGCTACCATATTACCATGCCGGCGATGCAAGGACAGCCGGAGAGCCCGAAGGGAGACGCCATGGACGCGATTAGCAACGAGATCAAGACGCTGCTCGGCAAGTGCAGCGTCGCCACGCTTTCCACCCAGCTGTTCAAGCGCGGGTTGCGCAACACGGTGATCCAGGGCGTGCGCCAGCTCGCCAAGGGCGCCGGCCTGATGGTCGGCGAGGCCTTCACGCTGCGCTACATTCCCGCCCGCGAGGATCTCGACCATCTCGGGGTCTTCAACGATCCCAATCATCCCCAGCGCAAGGCGATCGAGGCCGTGCCGCCCGGCCAGGTGCTGATCTGCGACTGCCGCGGCGATGCGAGCGCCGCGTCGGGCGGCTCGATCCTGATGACGCGGCTCATGAAGCGCGGCGTCGCCGGCTTCGTCAGCGACGGCGGGCTCAGGGATTCTCCGGAGATCGCGCACCTCGATTTTCCCGTCTACTTCGGCGGGCCGGCGCCGATGCTGAACCTCGCGCGCCATCACGCGGTCGACATGAACGTGCCGATCGCCTGCGGCGGCGTCTCGGTGTTTCCCGGCGACCTGCTGGTGGGCGACGGCGAGGGCGTGATCGTGGTGCCGCGCCACCTCGCCGCCGAAGTCGCCGCCGACGCCGCGCAGCAGGAGCAGCTCGAGGAGTTCGTGATCGAGGAGGTGCGCAACGGCGCCTCGATCGTCGGCACCTACCCGCCGAAGGAAGCGGCGCTTGCGCGCTATCAGGAGTGGCTGAAGAAGCGCGGCAAGTAGCGGGGTCAGTCGGCGGCGGGCGCCGGCGCCGCCGTCCGGCCGCTCTCGCGCCCGGCGCGCCAGTCCGCATAGGCCTTGGTGATCTCGGCGCCGAACAGCAGGATCTGGGTCGAGTAGTAGACCCAGAGCAGGATGATCACCAGCGCGCCGGCGGCGCCATAGACCGAGGTCACCTGCTTGCTGCCGATATAGGCGCTGATGAGGTGCCGGCCGATGGTGAAGAGCACGCTGGTGACGGCGGCGCCGAGCCAGACGTCGCGCCAGTGCACCCGGGCATCCGGCAGGATCTTGTAGATCATCCCGAACAGCACCGTCGTGGTGGCGAGGGTGAGGACGGTGTTGACGCCATGGAGCAGCAGCGGCAGCGCGCCCGCGAAGGCCTGCAGGTACTGGGATGAGGCGCTGATCGCCGCGCCGGCGGCGAGGGTGAGCGCCAGCAGCACGCCGCTCGCCAGGATGATGGCGAGGCAGAGCATCCGGTGCTTCACCAGCAGCCAGAGATTGATCCCCGGCTCCGGACGCACCTTCCACACCACGTTGAGCGCCGCCTGCAGCTCCATCAGCACCGCGGTGGCGGCGATCATCAGCGCGCCGAGCCCGGCCACGGTGGCGATCGGCCCCGCCTTGCCGATCGCCGCATGGCGGATCAGCGCCTCCAGCGCCTGCGCGCCCTCGGGGCCCAGCACGTCCTTGAGATTTCCCACCAGCGCGCCCCGCGCCGCGCGCTCGCCGAAGATCATCCCGGCGACCGCGATCACCACCAGGAGGATCGGCGCCATCGAGAAGACCGTGTAATAGGCGACGGCGGCGCCCATGCTGGGCGCGCGATCGCGCGCCCAGCCACGGACCGCGCTCTTCATCACCGTGGCGATCTCACTCCACATCGCCCGCCCGCAGAGGTCCTTGCTCCGCGGGCCATCCTAGAACGCCTCCGCCTCGCGGCGAAAGCCGTCGCTCAGGGCGCGGTCGGCCGCGCCGGCGCGAAGAGCGCGGCGAGCGGCTTGTTGATCCAGGCGAGCTCCTGGGAGACGCCCTCCATCCGCGGTGCCGTGCCGGCGGGAAGCTCGTGCACATGCACCTCGAGGGCGCCGTGCCGCCGCAGGATCTCGAGCGCCCGCGCCTCCCAGTCGGGGGTCAGCGTGCGCACCCAGAGCAGGATGCCGCCGTGCTCGATCTGCTGCTCGAGGTAGTGGGCGTGCCGGCTCTCCATCACCCGGCCGAACAGCAGCCCCAGGGTTCCGCCGGCGCCGCCAAGCGCCGCCGCCGCGGCGATCGCCGCGCCGACCGTGCCGCCGGACGCCACCACGATGCCGGCCGCGGCGGTGGCGCCCGCATAGATCAGCCCCGCCGCCAGCGCATCGCGCAGCACCGTGCGGGAGCGCTGGCCGACGAAGGCGTGCCGCGGCACCAGCGGATCGTCGGCAGCCTCCGCCACGTCGGTGCAGAGGTGGCCGAGCTTCTCCTCCACCGTGCCGATGCTGGCCATCAGGCTGAGGAGCGAGCGGTCGAAGCCTGCCACCAGCAGATCGTCCGCCGCCATCTCGAAGGACCGCGCGTCGTCGAAGACGCCCACGGCCTCGCGTACCAACTGCGTCGCCATCGGAACCTCCTTCCCGTGCGACCGGGCGGTTCCCGCGGACGCGACAAGGCCCGCGCCGGAAGCCCGGAGCGGCCGAAGTCGGAAACGGTCGAAGGCGCTGCGTTCAATCCCGTAGCAGGACCGCTGACGGCTCCAGCCGAGATCGGGATCGATCCTAGCCGATCGGCAGCCGCCCGGATATGGGGAAGTCCTTAACCGTCAATCGCAGGGCGCGCGACCGGCGTAGACCTGGTCGGGCGAGGTGAGACCGCCCACCGCGGCCCCGGCAGCGCCGCCCGCGAGCGCGCCCGCGGCAGGATTGCCGCCGACCGCGCCCAGCACCGCACCGCCCGCGGCGCCGATGCCGGCGCCGGTCAGCGCGCGGCAGCCCGGCGTTTCGCCGCAGGCCGAGAGCATGAGCGCGCTGCTCAGCAGAACCAGGGACATCAGGGCTGCCCGCATCGGCATTCCTCTCTCCGCACTCCTCGATCGCGATGACTATGTGAATCGATCGCGAGGACTATGTGAAGAAAACGGACTCTCGGCCTTGGAGTTCCGTCGGCGCCGCGACGGCGCCAGCGGGCCCGCCCGCTCGATCGGCGATCCGAGGATGCGCTGCAGCAAACCGGGATCGTCGAGACTATGATGGCGCCCCTCGCCGCCGGCGGACGTCGCCGCGCCGGCGGCGGAGAGGCAGAGGATCGGATGCGGAGAGCGGGAATGGCGACCGCGGCCGCCTTGGCGCTGGCGCTCGCGGGCTGCGCGGCGCCGGTGGCGATCGTCGAGCCGGCGGCGGGCAGCGCGACCAACGATCCGGTGACGGTCTACCGGGTGCATTTCAGCGCGAACTATCGCGGCGGCTTCCGCGCCCGCCTCGACGGCGAGGACATCACCGCCGCCTTCAGCCCGCCGCCGGCGCCCGACGGCACCAGCCTCGCGCGGCAGGGCGCCTTCCCCGCCGGCAGCGGCGTCTTCGAGCGATCGGGCGCGCCCTTCTGGTCGCACGAGCTCTTCGTCGCCGGCGACTGCCGCTGGTATTGCGCGGAGAAATCGACCGTCGCCGATTTCACCCCGCCCAATCTCCGCTTCTCCCGCAACGACCTCCGCGTCCGGCAGGGCACCACGACCACGCTCCGGATCGAGGTGGAGCGGACGCCGTCGCGGCCGCTGACGATCGAGATCGCCACCGGCGAGAGCGGCGCCGGCTATGCCGCCCTCGTCTTCATCGACGGCGAGCCCGCGGGCCGCTCGATCGCGGTGACGATCCCCGCCGGCGAGACCGGCGCCGACTTCTCGCTGACGGCGGGGCGGCGGCTCGGCCGCTTCATCGTCACCGCCAGCGCGCCCGGCTGCCAGAGCGACAGCATCTACGGCTTCATCACGCCCTGATGCGCGCGGCTGCGTCGTTCTTGCCCTCGCGCGAAGGTGAAGGGGCGCCTTGCGGCGGCCATGCGCTATATCGATCCCCGTGTCGAAGCCGGAATGAAAGAGATCGCCGATGACGAGCCCCGCCGAGGCCCGCCCGCCCCTGCCGCCCTTCACCGCCGAGACCGCGGCGATCAAGGTGCGCGCCGCCGAGGACGGCTGGAACAGCCGCAGTCCCGAGAAGGTATCGCTCGCCTATACCGCGGAGAGCCTCTGGCGGAACCGCGCCGAGTTCCTGCACGGGCGCGCCGAGATCGTCGGCTTCCTGCAGCGCAAATGGGCGCGCGAGCTCGACTACCGCCTCATCAAGGAGCTCTGGACCTTCGCCGGCAACCGGATCGCCGTGCGCTTCGCCTATGAATGGCACGACGATTCCAGCAGCTGGTTCCGCTCCTACGGCAACGAGAACTGGGAGTTCGCCGAGAACGGGCTGATGCGCCGGCGCATCGCCTCGATCAACGATCTGCCGATCGCGGCATCCGACCGCAAGTTCCACTGGCCGGCGCCGGGCCCGCGCCCGGCGGACCATCCGGGATTGAGCGATCTCGGCCTCTAGGGCAGGCGGATTAAGCCTTTCTTCACCATAACCCAGGACCCTGGCCCGATGGCATGGGTCTGCAGGAGATCGCGGTGGATCACGCGCTGACGGTCGCGGCTCAGGAACAGAACTGGCGCGACTTCTACGAGCAGGCCTGGGCCGCGCGCGCGACGTTCATGCGGGCGCTGATCGCCGACGGCGAGACGAACCCCTACCGAATCATCAAGCTGCTGGAACGGCAGGAGCGGCAATTTCGCATCATCAAGGGCGCCGAAGGCGTGACCTGGGAAAAGCTGCCCTGGCCGAAGGAGCTGAGCCAGACCCCGGCAGGGACGCCGGCCTTCCGCATCGCCTCCTTCCGCGGCGAGAACCTGGTGGTGCCGTTCTACGCCAGCGACAACCTCCACAAGTTCATCGTCGACTACATCGCCGAGACCGGCCCCTATGACGGCATCGTCGAGCTCGGCTGCGGCTATGGCCGCAATCTCTTCGAGATTTTCTTCAACGGTGGCCCGCGCGAGGTACCGTATTTCGGCGGCGAGCTGACTGCCAGCGGTGTCGCGATCGCCAGCGAACTCGCGGCGCTGGAGCCACGCTTGCGGGCAAGCTTCTTCCGGTTCGATCACTTGAAGCCCGATATTCGAGCCCTGCCGAAGATGAAGCGCGCGCTGCTCTTCACCATGCATTCGCTGGAGCAGGTGAAGTTCATCCCGCCGGATTTCTTCCTGGCGATCTCGCGCGCCGCCGCCGAGGTGGCCTGCCTGCATTTCGAGCCGTTCGGATATCAGGTCGCCAATCTCGGCCCCGCCTCCGAGGCTCATCACCAGTTCGCCGTGGAAATGGGCTGGAACCAGAATTTCGCTGCCTCGCTGGCGGAGGCGACGCAGCGGTTCGGCCTCAAGACGAGTTTCATCGCGACCGAGCTTTTCCTCCCGCTCGCCGCCGACAATCCCACCTCGCTCGCGATATGGCACTCGTCCGCGAAACCGTAGCGGCGCGCTGCGCTTCCATCGCGAAAAAATGAAGCCCGCGCAAGGTGGCGCGGGCTTCCGCTCGACAGGACCCGTGCCAAGATCTAGCAGGTGGTGTTCGGCGGGCAGGCCGTCGGCTGGACCTGCGGCTGGCCGCTCGGCGGCACCACCACGGTGCTGTTGGGCGGCGGATTGACGACGACGGTCTTGTGCTCGTCGCCGCCGCATGCCGCCGCCGCGAGTGGAAGCAAAAGGATCATCAATTTCACTGCGCGCATGGGCTTCGCTCCTCCTGGATTTCGCTTGCCATAGGAACCGTGGGAGCGGACGCCGGTTCCCGCGCCGCCCGAGCGCCGGGAACCCGGCCGGCATCGAGGCGTTGGCATTGCGGGGGGCGCAGGGCGGGGGGCGCAGGAGGAGAGGATTCCCGATGAAGACGAGAGGCCGCCCGCTGCTACCGATCGGATCGATCGTCGTGCTGCTGGCGACGGGCCCGCTCGCTCTCGCGCAGATCGGACCGCCGGGAACGAGCCGCCCCGGCGGCATCGCCAACCCGATGTCGACGCTCCCCGCATCGCCCTCGCTGAACAACCGCGCGCCCGGCAGCACGAGCTTTCATCCCGGGCTCTCGGCGCCGGGGCTGACCACGTCGCAAGCAGAGTCGGCGCTCCTCGCGCGCGGCTTCACCAGCGTCCACATCCTGCAGCACAGCGGCAACACCTACACCGGCATCGCCAACCGCAACGGCCGCACCGTCCCAGTCACCATCGACGCCAACACCGGCGAGGTGATCGAGCGGTAGGCGGGGTGGGAATGGCGGATGGTGCCCAGGGGCGGAATTGAACCACCGACACCGTGATTTTCAGTCACGTGCTCTACCAACTGAGCTACCTGGGCGTGCCCATCGGGGAGGCCGTGGCTTATAGACGGAAAGCGCCGCCGGAGTCCATCCCCGCGCCC
>DATJOK010000212.1:0-30026 GCA_035507155.1 Allostellaceae bacterium | reverse complement strand
TGTAGGCGGACTGGATGCCGTAAGCGTTGTAGCGCATGTCATCGAGGGAGGTGCCGCTGAACGGTGATTCGCCGCCGTCGGACTTGTTCTCGCCCACCTCGTAGGCAAGCCGCGCGACGCCGTTGAGCAGGCCCTGGGGATTGAAGCGCTGATCGTGCACCTTCACGTCGAGGTCGGCGAGGTAGAAGACGAGCGCGTCGGTCTGCTCCCCGACACTGATATCCTTGGCGCCGAAGATCCTCGCCTCGATGGCGTGAAAGCCGGTCTGGGCGTTCGGCCAGGCATCGATCTTCTCGTCGAGGTCAGGGACGAAGCCGCTGGTGAAGACCTCCGAGCGCTCCCAGCCGACGCGAGCATGGATCCAGGCCTGCTGGGCACCGCCAAGATCCCTCGCCTTGACGCGCTCCTGCAGTGTTTTCGCACCGGCGAAGGACTGGTCGACGTCCCTGATCATGTAGGCGCGGTACTGCTCCGCCGCCTCGTCGAGGGCCGTGGCACGCGCCGCGCCCGCGCCCGCCGCCAGCAGCGTGATTCCGAGCACGGCAGTGACAGCGTGCCGCAGCGAAAGGTGTCGGTGCGGGGCGAGGGGTCTGCGGTCGGCGTTGTCGGACATGGCGGTTTCCTCGCAGGACGAGATTGGAAAATCGGGAGCGGCGCCGTTGCACGCCGCACCTTCGAGAGTCGGCGCGCGCGGACGGCGCGCCGCCTGATTTAACCGTCAGAGCTTTTCGTTTTTGTGACGGCAAGATCTGCGTTCGTTTGACCGGCGCTGCGAAATTTCCGCATGGCAACCACGATCAAAGTGATCTTTGGCACAAATCCGAAAAATTAGCGTAACAGCGCGTGCCTAGACTCCCGCGCGCACGCACCAGTCGCGGTTCAGCAGCATTGCTGCAGGGGGCATGCCGGTGGCGACGGTCGTCGTCTGCCGAGGGGGTTCTGTGCGCAGAGAGGGCGAGGGGGGAAGGCATCCGATGCCGACGGTCCGACTTTGCTCCGCTTCTCGCGGGAAGCCCGCAGCCGCGCGCTACACGACACTTCTATCAAGGAGAGCGGAATGAAGATCAGCTGCACTGAGAGCGCCCGGTGGCGACACCGGCTGCGCGCGCTCGCGACGAGCACGATCGTCGCGGCAGGAATGATCGCGCCCGGCATCGCGCTGGCGGACGCGCCGACCAAGACACCGATCAAGCACGTGGTGATCATCTTCCAGGAGAACATCACCTTCGATCACTACTTCGCTACCTATCCGACGGCGACCAACCCTTCCGGCGAACCTCGTTTTGAGGGCCGCGATGACACGCCGGCCGTGAACGGCCTCAGCGCCGGGCTCCTCAGCAGCAACCCGAACCTGGCGAACCCGTTCCGCCTCGACCGCAGCGAGGCCTTCACCTGCGACATGGACCACGGCTACACCGACGAGCAGAAGGCGGCGAACGGCGGTCTGCTGAACCTCTTCGTGCAGGCGACCAGCAAGACCGGCATCGGCTGCCGTCCGGACGGCTCGACCGTGATGGGCTACTACGACGGCAACACGGTGACGGCGCTCTGGAACTACGCCCAGCACTTCGCCATGAGCGACAATTCCTTCGATACCACCTTCGGCCCGTCCACCCCCGGCGCGATCAACCTGGTCTCCGGCCAGACCGGCGGCGAGACGACCTTCAAGGGCGGCAAGCAGCAGTCGACCGGCGTCACCCTCACCGGCGACTCGGATCCGGCCTTCGACGACTGCGGCGCCGATCAGGGCGGCAATCCCGCCACGACCGCCGTCACGGCGCGCTTCTCCGGCAAGAACGTTGGCGACCTCCTCAACGCCAAGGGCGTCACCTGGGGCTGGTTCCAGGGCGGCTTCGCGCCGACCGTGGCGGCCACTGCGACGACGCCGGCGGTCTGCGGCTCCTCCCACACCGGCCATCCCGGCGTGCCGAATCCGACCGCCGCGGACGGCAATCCCAGCAACACGGATATCCACACGGCGGTGACTGATTACGTGCCGCATCACGAGCCGTTCCAGTTCTACGTCAGCACAAGCAACCCGCATCACCTGCGGCCGACCTCGGTCGCCATGATCGGCAAGACCGATCAAGCGAACCACCAGTACGACATCTCCGACTTCTTCTCCGCGCTCCAGGCGCACAACCTGCCGGCGGTGTCCTACCTCAAGGCGCCCGCCTTCGAGAACGGGCATCCCGGCAACTCCGACCCGGTGTCGGAGCAGACCTTCCTGGTGACGGTGCTCAACGCCCTGCAGCAGTCGCCGGAGTGGGAGAGCACCGCGGTCATTATCAACTATGATGACTCCGACGGCTGGTACGATCACGTCACCGGTCCGACGGTGAACCCGTCGACGAGCAGCGCCGATTCCCTGGTGCCGACGCTGCCGCTCACGACCTCGACCACGCCTGGCAGCCCCGGCAGCATCACGACCTCGACGATCTGCGGCACGCCCGCGGCGGGTGCGATCGCGTCCCGCTGCGGTTACGGTCCGCGTCTGCCGTTTATCGTGATCTCGCCCTGGGCGAAGGAGAACTTCGTCGCGCACTCGGTGACGGATCAGACCTCGAGCCTCGCTTTCATCGAGGCGAACTGGAACCTCGGCTTGATCGACGGCCCGACCGCGCCGTCGTCCGGCCAGGCTTCCTTCGACCGCGTCTCCGGCTCGATCCTGAACATGTTCGACTTCGACGATCACCCCCGGCAGGAACGGATCTTCCTCGATCCGAACTCCGGCAAGATCATCGGCGGCAATTTCGCCGATCGCTTCTAATCCCCGTCGGGCGGCGCGGCACCCGCCGTGCCGCGCGCTCCGATGCGACACCCCGCGGCCGCGCGAGCGTCCGCGGGTTGCTCGTTTCCGGCCGGCCGCTTGCGCTGTCCGGCGTCTTCGTGCGAGAGAGGGTGCCTCACGAAGGAACGCACCCATGGACCAGGCGCAGCTCGCGCGCTTCAAGGAGTGGATCGGCCGCACCGAGGCGGTCACCGACACGATCACGCCGGTGCCGGCGCGGCTCCTCACCGCCACCATCGACCGCGACGATCCGCCCTATAAGGCCGGCGACGCGCTGCCGGCGGGCTGGCACCGGCTCTATTTCCTGACCGCGGTCAGGCCGGGCGAGGTGGGCGAGGACGGGCATCCGAAGCGCGGCGAGTTCCTGCCGCCGGTGCCGCTGCCGCGGCGCATGTTCGCCGGCGGCCGCATGGTGTTCCACCGCCCGCTGCGCATCGGCGACACGGTGACGCGCACCTCCGAGATCATGAGCGTCGAGGGCAAGCAGGGGAAGAGCGGCGATCTCGTCTTCGTCACCATCCGCCATGGCTTCGCCGGCGCCGAAGGCCTCGCGCTCGAGGAATTCCAGGATCTGGTCTACCGCGAGGAGGCGGGCCGCAGCGGCGACGGCGCCACCCCGCCTGTGGCGCTCGAGACGGCTCCCTGGCAGCGCACGATCCAGCCCAATCCGGTCATGCTGTTCCGCTATTCCGCGCTCACCTTCAACGGCCACCGCATCCACTACGATCATCCCTACGTGACGCAGGTGGAGGGCTACCCTGGCCTCATCGTGCACGGGCCGCTGATCGCGACGCTGCTGCTGGATCTCGTGCGCCGCGAGCGGCCGCAGGCGGAGGTGGCGGAGTTCTCGTTCCGCGCGCGCCGCCCGCTGTTCTCGCCAATTTCCTTCACGGTGCGGGGCTGGCCGTCGGCCGACGGCCGGGGCGTGCGCCTCGCCGCCGCGAACGCGGAGGGCGTCGCCGCGATGACCGCCGAGGCGGTCCTCCGCGGATGAACCGCATCCTCGCCGGGCTGCGCGTCGTCGAGAGCGGCGCCTTCATCGCCGGGCCTTCCGCCGGCCTTGCGCTCGCCCAGCTCGGCGCCGAGGTGATCCGCATCGATCCCCTGGGCGGCGGCCTCGACAGCAACCGCTGGCCGGTGACCCGGGACGGCAGGAGCCTCTATTGGGTCGGCCTCAACAAGGGCAAGCGCTCGATCCGCATCGACATCGGCAAGCCCGAGGGCCGCGAGCTCGCGAGCGCGCTCATCACCGCGCCTGGCGAGGGCGGCGGCCTCTTCCTCACGAATTTTCCCGCGAGCGGCTGGCTCGACTACGAGACGCTGCGCAAGCGGCGCGCCGACCTCGTGATGGTGAACGTGGTGGGCGACCCCACCGGCCGCACCGCCCTCGACTACACCGTCAACGCGGCGGCGGGCTTCACCTTCCTAACCGGTCCCATCGACGTCGACGGCCCCGTCAACAACGTGGTGCCGGCCTGGGACCTCGTCACCGGCCAGAGCGCGGCGCTCGGCATGATGGCGGCGGAGCGGCACCGGCGCCTCACCGGCGAGGGGCAGCTCGTGCGCATCGCGCTCTCCGACGTCGCCTTCGCCGCCGCCGGCAATCTCGGGTACATCGCCGACGTGCTCGTGAACGGCGCCCATCGCCCGCACTACGGCAACGACGTCTTCGGCGCCTATGGCCGCGATTTCGTGACGAAGGACGGCCGCCGCCTGATCGCGGTGGCGATCACCCGCGGCCAGTGGGAGACGCTGAAGAAAGCGACCGGTCTCGCCGAGAAGTTCGACTTGGCGGCGCGCGCGCTCGATCTCGATTTCAGCAGGGAGGGTGACCGCTACGAAGGGCGCGCCGCCATCACCGCGATCCTCGAGCGCTGGTTCGCCGCGCGGAGCTTCGCGGAAGCAGCGGCAGCGCTCGAGGCCGCCGGCGTCTGCTGGGGACCTTACCAGACCTTCCACGAGATGCTGCGCGACGATCCCCGCGCCTCGACCAAGAACCCGATGTTCACCGAGGCCGAGCAGCCCGGCATCGGCCGCTACCTGATGCCCGGCAGCCCGCTCGACTTCAGGGCCGCGCCGCGTCAGCCGGCGGTGCGCGCGCCGATCCTCGGCGAGCATACGGACGAAATTCTGCTGGGAGTACTCGGGCTCAGCGAGCGGGAACTGGGTACGCTCCACGACAAGGGGCTGGTGGCGGGTCTGCAGGACTGAGTGTCCCGCCGCCGCTTCCCGCCTGACAGGCGGCAGGTTCCGCGCTATCTCTCATGCAACGAGGCGCATGAGACAGCCCAGGTGATCCCGTGACGCAGCAAAAGCACAGCCAGCCACACGCCTATCACAACCCGCGCTTCCTCGAGAGCAAGGACGCGCGCTCGCTGCGGATCCTGGCGGAGTATCTGGAGCCGCTGGCGCGCTTCCAGCGCCATGGCGTGCAGGACACCATCGTGTTCATGGGCTCGGCGCGCCTGAAGTCGCACGAGGCCGCGACCGCGCTGCTGGCGGCGGCGGAGAAGACCGGGCAGAGGGTGGCGGAGGCGCGCACCGCCCTCGAGCTCTCCACCTATTACGAGGCGGCGCGCGAGCTCGCGAGCCGGCTGACCCAGTGGTCGAAGGGCCTCGGCAGCGCCGACCGCCGCTTCGTCGTCTGCACCGGCGGCGGCCCCGGCATCATGGAGGCGGCGAACCGCGGTGCCTCGGAGGCGAAGGGACTCAATGTCGGCCTCACCATCTCGATCCCGAACGAGGAGTTCGACAATCCCTTTGTCAGCCGCGAGCTGCACATGCACTTCCACTATTTCTTCATGCGGAAGTTCTGGTTCGTCTATCTGGCGAAGGCGGTGGTGCTGTTTCCGGGCGGCTTCGGCACCCTCGACGAGCTGTTCGAGATCCTGACCCTGGTACAGACGCGCAAGATGAAGAAGCGCTGCCCGATCGTGCTGTTCGGCGACAAGTTCTGGAGCGAGGTGGTCAACTTCGACGCGCTGGTGCGCTACGGCACCATCAGCCCGGGCGACGTCGATCTCTTCCACCGCACGGATTCCGTCGATGACGCCTACGACATCGTGACGCGCGAGCTGACCCAGCACGGCAT
This sequence comes from Allostellaceae bacterium, assembly GCA_035507155.1. GTDB lineage: Bacteria > Pseudomonadota > Alphaproteobacteria > ATCC43930 > CGMCC-115725 > DASZHJ01. The sequence continues at coordinate 24,144 of DATJOK010000212.1, read as the reverse complement.
TCCCGCTCCGGGCCCCACGCTTTAGGTTTGCCGCTGAAGCTCTCCCTTGTATTGTCGGCGAAGGAAGCCGCGAAAAGCGGTATGGGGGAGGTGGGAATGCGCGCAACCTGCAAGAAGGCCTGGCGCGCCATCGCGGCGGTCGCCGTCGCGGCGCTGCTGTGGGAGGCGCCGGTCATGGCGCAGACCGCGTCCGCTGGCGGCGAGCGGCTGGGCGAGGTGCATTTCCCGATCTCCTGCAGCGCCGCCTCCCAGCAGGCCTTCGATCGCGCCACGGCGATGCTGCACAATTTCATGTATCCACGCACGGTCGCGGCCTACAGCGCGATCACGGCGGCGGAGCCCGGCTGCGCCATGGCCTATTGGGGCATCGCCATCAGCGAGCGGCCCAATCCGCTCGCCGGACCGTTCCCGGAATCCAACCTGCAGAAGGGCTGGGAGGCGATCGAGAAGGCGCGCGCGGCCAAGACGAAGACCCAGCGCGAGAGCGACTGGATCGAGGCGATGGCCACCTTCTATCAGGATTACACCACCGTCGATCAGAAGACGCGGAGCGCCAATTACGAATCGGCGATGGAGCGGCTGCACGCGCGCTATCCCGACGATACCGAGGCGGCGATCTTCTATGCGCTCGCCCTCGACGAGAACGTGGATCTCCATGACAAGACCTACGCGAAGCAGCTGAAGGCTGGCGCTATCCTGGAGCAGCTGATGCCGCGGCTGCCGAATCATCCCGGCATCCCGCACTACATCATCCACAGCTACGACTACCGGCCGCTCGCCGAGCGCGCGCTGCCGGCGGCGGTGCGCTACGCGGAGCTGGCGCCGTCCTCGCCGCATGCGCTCCACGTGCCCTCCCATATCTTCTCGATGCTGGGCATGTGGCCCGACGTGGTGAGCGCCGACACCGCCGCCGACCATGAGCTGGTGCGGGAGGCAGAGGCGGAGAACCCCAAGGTCAAGCCGGCCGCCATCGCCGGCCGCTATCACTCCCTCGACTTCCTGGAGAACGCCTATCTGCAGATGGCGCAGGACAAGAAGGCAAAGGAGATCGTCGATATCAGAAACAGCGTTCCGCGCCTCGATCCCGAGGCCCGCTATAGGGCTCACACCGCCTTTGCCGCGATCCCTGTCCGCTACGCGCTCGAGCGCGGCGACTGGACGGCGGCGGCGAAGCTCGACGTGCCGGAGACGCCCTATCCCCAGGCGGAGGCGCTCGCCTGGTTCGGCCGCGCTCTCGGCGCGGCGCAGATCGGCGATCTCGAGGGCGCGAAGCTCGACGAGGCACAGCTGGTGCGGCTCAAGGGCCGTCTGGTGGCAGCGAAGGACAGCTACTGGGCGGGTCAGGTGGAGATCGAGGCGCGCGCCTCGCTCGCGTGGATCAACCTCCTCAGCGATCACAAGGCGGAGGCCATCCACATGATGGAGAACGCCGCCGATCTCGAGGACGCCAGCGAGAATCACATCGCCATGGAGAACCGTCTCGTGCCGATGCGCGAGCTTCTGGGCGAGCTGCTGCTGAAGGCGAAGGAGCCGGCGAAGGCCCTGAGGCAGTTCGAGATGTCGCTGGCGGCGGCGCCGAACCGCTATCGCTCGCTCGCCGGCGCCGCCAAGGCGGCCGAGGCGCTCGGCGACAGGAAGCACGCGCGCGCCTATTATCAGAAGCTGCTGGCGGTCTGCAGTAGCGCCGATACCGAGCGCCCCGATCTCGTCGCCGCGCGGAGTTTTCTCGCGAAGAATTAGCGGCGGGCGGCGGCGCGCTCCGCGAGTTCCAGGCGGCAGACGCCGATCGCCAGCAGGACCGAGACGAAGAACACCGGCAGGCCGATGAAGGCGCGGCCCTGCGGGACGAGCGCGCCGCCCTCGGTCGCGAGGTAGAAGATCAGGAACAGATCGATGGTCGCGCAGAGCGCCATTGCGGACAGCAGGAACAGGCGATCGGCACGCGCTGTCGGCGGCTCCCAGACATAGAGATAGATCAGCAGCAGGAAGATCGGCAGGAAGAACTGCAGCTCGCCCACCTTGTAGACGGTGAAGACCGTCAGGATGGCAAGGAAGGCACCGGGCACCGGACGCATCCGCGCCCACCAATGGAAGAGATAGGCGGCCGTCATCGCGGCGCCCAGGATCCAGGTATTGCGGTCGCTGATCCATTGGGCGAGCGCGGTGTGCCGGACCGGCGATAGCTCGCTTTCAAGCAGGAAGAACCAGATCGAGAACAGCTTCGAGGGACGGGTCGCCGCGTATCGCAGCACGTTCCAGAGCGGCGTCTCCCAGATCAGCGAGGCGATGCCGACGCCGAGCGCGACGGCGAGCACGAACCAGCCGAGGAATGCCCAGTCGACGGCGCGGCGGCGGGTGGCGAGGAAGGGCACGACGACCACCGGATAGAATTTGGTCAGCGTCGCCGCCGCCAGCAGCAGGGCCGGCAGGAAACGTCGTTCCTCGCGATCCCTGAGGTCGACAGCCGCCAGGATCAGCAGCGCCACGAAGATGTCGTGCGAGCCATAGACGCCGACCAGGAAGATGAAGAAGGGATTGCCGAACAGGAAGAGATAGATCAGCAGGTTGAGGCGCTGGTTGCCCGTGGTGCGGCGGGCGATGATGAAGTAGCCCCAGATCCAGCAGCCGACGAAGCTGAGCTTCGGCAGCATCTCGTCGAGCCAGTAGAGGAGAGCGAAGGCGTTGTGGCCGGGGCCGTAGACGTTGCCGCCGTCGCCGATGTCGCGCCAGGGATTTTGGCCGGCGAGGATCGCCTGCCATTGCTCCATGTAGAGCGGATAGTCCTGGGTGGCGCCGACGATCACCGCGGCGATCGCCAGCACGCCCCAGAAGCCGATCATCAGTTCCGGCGCGCGCGCCGACCAGGGGCCAAGCCAGATCCGCGGAAAACTGTGGGCGGAGCCGCCCTCGTCGACGCGTGGCTCGACGCCGGCGGCCCCTGAGGCGGTCCTGGCTCCGGTCATGGCAGCCGCCGCTACCGTTTCGCGGCTTTCGCCCGCTCCACGCGGTAGACCGCGAGGCTGGAGCCGTCGCGGTTGCCCCAGCCGGCTTTTGATGCCTCGGCGCAGCAGTCGAGGGCGCGCGCCGCCACCGGGAGTTCGATGCCCATCGACTTCGCGACGCTCACCATGGTGCGGAGATCCTTGGCGAGCCCATCGATGTCGAATCCCACCTCCGGCTTGGCGCCCTCCTTGAGGGCGGCGAGGATCTTCGGCCCGCGCGTTTTGATCGCGTTGGTGCCGCCGGAACTCTCGGTCAGGATCTCGATCATCTTGGCGGCGTCGATGCCGGCATCGCGGCAGAGCGACATCGCCTCGCCGAGCGCCTCCCAATAGACGACGAGCGGCAGGTTGATGGCGAGCTTCATCGCCGAGCCGGTGCCGTTCGGGCCGAGAAGATCGACGCGCCGGCAGAGCTGGTCGAGGAGCGGCTTCGCGCGGGCGAAATCTTCGGCGCTGCCGCCCGCCATGCCCAGAAGCTTGCCGTCCCGCGCGGGGCCCACCGTGCCGCCGACCGGGCATTCGAGGAAGGCAGCACCCTTGGCGCGGACGCGCCTGGCGAGCGCCACCGTGGTGGCGGGGCTCACCGTGCTCATGTCGATGAGGAGCCTGCCTCCGACGTCGCCCGCGAGCAGGCCTTGCGGCCCGTCATAGACCGCTTCTATCGCGGCGGCGTCGGTGAGGATGGTGAGGACGATCTCGGCGGATCCGGCGACTGCGGCAGGGGAGGCGGCGAGCGTCGCGCCGCGCTCGGTCAGGCGCCTCGCCTTATCTGCGCTCCGGTTCCACACTGTGAGTCGGTGGCCCTGGTCGATGATCCGCTCACCGATCGCCGCGCCCATGCGGCCGATGCCCAGCAACCCAATATCCATGACGCTCCCCGACGGATTCCTGCCCGCCGGGATGGTGCCCGTTTCGCGCGAAAATCTAAAGCGGGATCGGCACGCTCAAAAGGGAAATGCGGCGGATCCGTGCTCGATCCGCCGCCTACCGACTCGGTCGATTGCGAGCGCTTCTCACTTCGCCACGTAGACCATCCACATCACGCCGAAGCGATCCGCTACCATGCCGAAGCTCGAGGAGAAGAAAGTCTTGCCGAGCGGCATCTGCACCACGCCGTTGTCGGCGAGCGCGTTGAAGCGGCGCTCGGCCTCCTCGTCGTTCGCCACCGTCAATGAGAGGCCGAAGCCCTGGAAGTTGGGATTTCCCTCGCAGCGGCCATCCGACACCAGCACCATCGTCTCGCCGATGCGGATCTGCGCGTGCATCACCTTGTTCTCGGTGCCGGGCTTCACCATGCAATTGGCTGCATTCGAATCCGGGTTGTCCTTGAAGCGCAGCAGCATGGTCACCTCGGCGCCAAGCGCGCGGCGATAGAAGTCGATCGCCTCGTCGCAGCGGCCGTCGAAGAACAGGTAAGGCTGGATCTGCATGGGTGCTCCTCGCTGAATTGGGGTCCGGGATTGCCGAGCGCGACAGTATTGTGTACACTGTCCACAAGAGCATGGCAGTCGAAATGGACACTGTCCACATGAAATCATGAGCGAGGCTGTGACATCGCGCCGGCGCGGCCGCAGCACCTACCGGCATGGCGACCTGCGCCGTGCGCTGCTGCAGGCGGGGATCGAGCTGGCGCGGCGCGGCGGGCCGGACGCGGTGGTGCTGCGCGAGGCGACGCGGCGCGCGGGCGTGGTGCCGAACGCCGCCTATCGTCATTTCTGCAGCCGCGACGACCTGCTGCAAGCGGTACGCGCCGCCGCGCTCTCGGCGCTCGCCGTCGCCATGGAGAAGGAGCTTGCCGGCCTCAGCCGCGACCAGTCCGCTGGCCAGCACGCTCGCAACAGCCTGCGCGCGGTGGGCACCGGCTACCTGCGTTTCGCGCGGACGGAGACCGGACTCTTCCGCACCGCCTTCTCGATCGCCGACGATCCGGAGACCGTCGACGATCCCGCCATGGCCGGGAAGAGCGGGCTCAATCCTTTTCAGCTCCTGAGCGCCGCCCTCGATCGCATGGCGGAGGCTGGCTTGCTGCCGATCGGGCGGCGGCCCGGCGCCGAGTATCTCGCCTGGTCGGCGGTGCATGGACTTGCGATGCTGGTGATCGAGGGGCCGCTCCGCGGTTTCGCGCCGGCGCAGTTTGAGGCGGTTGGCCAGCGGATCATCGACATGGTGGAGCAGGGGCTCTAGGCATCGGTGCGGCCGCGCCTGGCTGGCGGCGCCGGGCCGACGTTAACCGATGCCCCCTCGTAAGGCGTTCGAGGCGGGGCTATCATTTATTTATTGAGGCGATCGGAGGAGCCATGAGCGAGGCGAGGAAGCTGGAGCCGGTACGGCGGCCGCTCAGGGAGCGGGTGAGCGCAGAGGAGTGGCAGGTACGCGTCGATCTCGCGGCCTGCTACCGCCTGGTGGCGCATTACGGCATGACCGACATGATCTACACCCACATCACCGCGCGGGTGCCGGGGCCGGAGCATCACTTCCTGATCAATCCCTATGGGCTGCTCTTCGACGAGATCAACGCCTCGAGCCTGGTGAAGATCGACCTCGACGGGAAAGTGGTGCTGCAGCCCGACCACGATTTTCCGATCAACCATGCGGGCTTCGTGATCCACAGCGCCGTCCATGCCGCGCGCGCGAATGCCCACTGCGTCATCCATACGCATACCCGGGCAGGCATGGCGGTGTCGGCGCAGAAATGCGGGCTGCTGCCGCTGACCCAGACGGCGATGCGCTTCTACGGCGAGCTCGCCTACCATGATTACGAGGGGCCGGCGCTCGATCTCGGGGAGCGCGAGCGGCTGGTGGCGGATCTCGGGGCACACCGGGCGATGATCCTGCGCAACCACGGACTCCTCGCCTGCGGACCGACGGTCGCCGAGGCCTTCAACACCATTTACTGGCTTGAGCGCGCCTGTCAGGCGCAGGTGGATGCGCTCGCCGGCGGGCTCGAGCTCAACCTGCCCCCGGCCGAGGTGGCGGCCAAGACCGCGCATCTCTATCGGCCCGAGGTGCGCCGTCCCTGGGGTCGTCTCGAATGGCCGACCATGCTGCGCATGCTCGACCGTCGCGATCCCACCTATCGGGAGTAGGGAGGCGCCCATCCGCCGCTTCCGTCACGCCGGATCTCCAGCCCCGCGGCCGCCTACGGGCGGCGCGGCACGAGGTCCGGCCGCCGCGGCGGGGCCGTGAGCGCGACGGAGAATTACGAGGCGGAGCGCGACCAGCTCGTCGCGGTCGCCTTCACCGCTTCGGATCTGCTGGTGGAAGTCGACGACAACGGGGTGATCTACTTCCTCGCCGGCGCCGTCCATCGCATCGGCGTCAACGCGGCTCAGTCGCCGGCCGGCCTCAACTTCACCGATCTCTTCGAGCCGACCGACCGCGCGGCGGTGCGCGATCACGTTGAGCGCCTGGTCGCCGGCGTCTCGGTGTCGCCGCTCCTGGTGCGGCTACGGCGCGGCGCGACGCCGGTGATGCTGTTCGGCGGCTGCCGCCTGCCGCAGGGGCGGATCATTCTCTTCCTCGGCATCGGCGAGCAGACCGCTCAGCGCGTGGGATTGCCGAACCTGATCGCCGAGACCGAGCGCGGCTTGATGAGCCGGCCGGTGTTCACCGCGCTGGCGCTCCGGCGGCTGCCCGACGACCGCATGAGCGGCCTCAAGCTCACCTTCCTCGAATTCGCCGGCTTCACCGCTCTCGCCGAGCACATCCCGGCGGCGAAGCTTTGGTCGCTCGGCACCGCGATCGCCCGCCACATTCATCTATGCGCTTCCGGCATCGAGGCGGTCGGGGATCTCGGCCGCGGTCGCTACGGCGTGCTGCATCGCGGCTCGATCGATCTCGACAATCTGCGGCACGCGGTCGCCGGGCTGGTGGCCGCGGTGGCCGGCGCGGTGCCGGTTCCCGTCCTCAACAAGGTGACGCTGGAGCCCGGCCGCGACGAGCTCTACGGCCGCCAGGCGGCGCGGGTCATCCGCTACGCCATCGAGCGCTTCGCCGGCCTCGCCGAGAACGGGCCGCCGCCGCAACCGGTCGCGAGCCTCGACGACCTCTTCCCGGATACCGTCAATCGCGTGCTCTCGCTGGAGCAGGTGATCGAGACCGGCGCTTTCGACCTCGCCTATCAGCCGGTGGTCGATCTCGCCGACCGCAAGATCCGCCACGCCGAGGCGCTGGTGCGCTTCGGCGACAACACGCCGCCGTTGGTGGCGGTCGCCGCTGCGGAGGCGGCGGCGATGATCGCCGAATTCGATCTCGCGATCTGCGCCCGCGCCATCGGCCATCTCGAGAGCGGCCTGCCGATGGCGCCGGCGATCGCCGTCAACCTCTCCGGCCGCTCGCTGGAGACGCGCGGCTTCGCCGACCGGCTGATCGCGCTGCTGGAGGAGCGCCAGGCGCCGCCGACGCGCCTGATGTTCGAGCTGACGGAGACCGCGATCGTCGGCGAGGTGGAGAGCGTCAATCAGGTGGTGCAGAATCTGCGTCAGCGCGGCTACCGCTTCTGCCTCGACGATCTCGGCTCCGGCGCCAACTCCTTCCACTACCTGCGCAGCATCCCCGTCGACTTCGTCAAGATCGACGGCGCCTTCGGCCGCGACGCGCTCCACAACGAGCGCGACCGCTCGTTTCTGCGCTACGTCTCCGGCTTCTGCCGCGAGAACGGCATCCTGGCGATCGCCGAGATGATCGAGACAGAGGCCCAGGCCGAGGGCTACCGGGACCTCGGCATCGATTACGGCCAAGGCTATCTCTTCGGTCGCCCGAAGATCCTGCGCTCGTAGCGGCGGGGCGGGTTATTCCGCCGCCTCGGCGAGGACGGCGATGAAGTCGGCGGTGCGGGAAATGTGGGCGTTCAGCAGCTCCACCGCGCGACTGGCGTCGCGGGCGAGGGCAGCTTCGAAGAGCTCGCGGTGCTCGCGGTCGAGATCGCGCGCCCAGACCTTTGGCGGCGTCCGCGTCACCCGGAGATAGCGGTAGCGCTCCAGGTGATCGTGCAGCGTGCCGACGAACTTCAGCAGCCACGGCGAGCCGCAGGCGCCGATCAGCGCGTCATGGAACACGCGATGGCGGCGCTCCCAATCCTCTGCCGGCCGGTCCGCAGTGCGGGGCAGTGGCGCCTTGGAAAGCTGATGCAGGGCGGCCAGCACCGCGGCCTCCCAGCGCTCGTCGCCCTTGGCGATCGACGCGCGCAGTGCCTCCGCCTCGAGTTCCTGGCGCAGCCGCGTCACTTCCCACATCTCATCGAGGGACATCGGCGCCACCCGGAAGCCGCGCTGGCCGATGGTGGTGACCAGCCGCTCCTCCACCAGGCGCGACAGCGCCTCGCGCAGGGGGCTCACGCCCAATCCGTACTGTGCTTTGAGAGCATCGAAGCGAAGCGGCCGATCCGGCTCGAGCCGCAGCATGACGATATCCGTCCGGAGTCGACGATAGGCGACCTCGCCCAAAGTGCGCGCGCCCTCGATTCCCTCTTCTTCCGCCACCGGAAGCGCGGCGCGTTTCATCGGGTCCCCAACCCCGGCTGGTTAACTCGACTAGCGGACAACCAGTACCACAAGTGGGGGGAGGGTGGTCAAACAATCGTTTGCTTGACTACCGCCGAATGGGGGTGGCCGCCTCCGCCTGCCGGGGGGTGGTGCGCCGGGCATGCCCACCCAAGGAGGGGTTTCGCCCATGGATTCAGCATGCTGCGGCATTGTGCAGAATGCATCCACGAACTGCGGGAGCAGCCCTTTAGAGTGACCGCAAACTGCCCTTGCCGCGAGATGTCTAAACGAGCCGAAAAGGAATTGCCGACAATGGTTAACGGCAGAATCCTAACGAGAGATGAAATCGGTGATGCGGGGAATTTTGGCTTGCAATCAGAGTCTTATGAGGTTAGCGTGGCGGCGTTAACGGTAAAAGGCGGTGGGGAAATAGCGCGAGACCCTGGCGTCCGGGGCAATGCCAGACCGCACGGAAGATGCGGGCGGCCCGGGCAGCAAGGGGTCAGAGTTGGAACTGCCGGTTACCGGCCGTCCCTTTGGGGGCTTCGAGCGATGTGAGGTTTTTCGCCGGCCGTGGCCGGCGTTGGCGAGGTCGTGCAATCGTTTGCACGGAAGGGGCATGATTTCTCGGTTGCGGAGATGGGGGGAGCGGCTGTTCCCCGAGAGACAGATCCTGGTCCGTACAGAGGGCCGGATCAGCCATGTGACGCTGACCCGTCGCATGCAGGTCATCACCGCCACCGGTCTCCTGCTGAGCGCTGCGGGCGTCGGCTACCTCACGGTCGGTTATCTCCATTTCGGCAAGGTCGCCGCCGTTAAGCAGGCCGAGATGGCCCAGGCGGAGATGTCGAACAGCGATCTGCGCCAGCTGGTGGCGCAGCTCCAGTCGCAGCTTGCCGGCGCCACCAACCAGCTCGACGCGACCCAGGGTCGGCTGAGCAGCATCGGCAACCAGTACGGCTCGCTCGCCGGCTCGCTCACCGCCACCGAGCAGCAGCTCAAGGACATCACCGACGCCCGCGACCGGCTCGCCGCCGAGCGCGACGAGCTGGAGAAGCGCCTGGGCGACGCCCAGGACAAGGCATCGAACACCGCCAGTGCGGTCGCCAGCAACCAGACGAAGGTGCGCCAGCTCGAGAAGGAGCTGCAGTCGGCGAACAGTCGCGCCAGCGAGTTCAAGACCAGCCTCGAGGGCACCCAGAAGAAGCTCGATCAGATCACCGCCGAGCGCGAGAAGGCGACCTCCGAGCGCGAGCGTCTGGCGGCGGAGCGGGATTCGCTGAAGGCGAAGCTGAAGGACCTGCAGGCGGCGCTGAGCAAGCAGGATGCGACCGGGCCGACGGCCTCGGCGGCGACCGGCAAGGGCCGCATCGGCGGCGCGCTCGGCGATCTCGAGAAGGTCGTCGCCTCGACCGGCCTCGACGTCGAGAGCGTGCTCGCGAGGCTGGGCGGCGCGCCGAAAGGCGAGGGCGGCCCCTACATCGCCCTCGACAAGGCGAAGCCGATGTCGCCCGAGGAGCTTGCCAAGCGCGAGGAGACGCTGCGCAAGCTGGTGAAGCTGCTGCCGCTCGCGAGCCCGCTCAGCCACTACGAGGTGGAGAGCCCCTACGGCCCGCGCATCGATCCCATCAACAAGCGCGAGGGCTTCCACCCCGGCGTCGACCTCGGCGGCCCCTTCCGCTCGCCGGTCTACAGCACCGGCCCCGGCGTCGTCACTTTTGCCGGCGTGCGCGGGCAGTACGGCAAGTTCGTCGAGATCGACCACGGCATGGGCATCGTCACCCACTACGCCCATCTGCACCGCATCATGGTGACGCGCGGCCAGAAGGTTACCGTCCATCAGCAGATCGGCGAGCTCGGCAGCACTGGTCGGAGCACCGGCCCCCACCTACATTACGAGGTGGTGATGGACGGCGAGACTCTCGATCCGGCGAAATTCCTGGAAGCGGGGAAATCCGTTGTTCAGATCAGCAACAAGTAAGGATCGCGCCAAGGACGCCGCGGCAAAGCGCCCGGCCGCGCCGTCGATCCTCAGCGTCGACCTGCGCATCACCGGCGACATCGTCAGCGACGGCGAGGTCCACATCTCCGGCATGGTGAAGGGCGACGTCACCGCCAAGAAGATCACCATCGACGAGGGCGGCTCGGTGATCGGCGCCATCGAGACCGAGAGCGCCCATATCGCCGGCGCGCTCACCGGCCGGCTCACCGCGATGACCGTGACCCTCGCCACCACTGCGCGGGTGGTGGCGGACATTACCCACGTCTCGCTCACCATCGAGCAGGGTGCGGTCTTCGAGGGCTACAGCCGGCGCGTCGATGCGATCGGCCAGGAGGAGGCGACGCTGCCGCTGGCGCTGCCGCCCAACGTCACCGCCATCGCCGGCGGCAAGGCGGTCGCCCACGAGGCTGCCGAGGCGGTTCCCGCCTCCTCGTGATCGCGCTGGCTGCGACGCCGGCCGCGTTTCCCCAATCGAGATCACTGCGCCGCGGCCGGGCCGCGCGCCCGCCGTCAAGGGCGTGGAATGCCCGGCGTCCCGGCCGGGCATGACGAAGTAGAAGAAGTGCTGCGCCGGTCTCAGGCCCGGTGTCGGCGCCGCATCCCCAGCCAGCCGAGACCAAGCAGCATCGCGGCAAGAAGGCTGAGCGACGACGGCTCCGGCACCGTGAAGTTCACCTGGAAATTCGGATCGGTGGCATCGGCCGTGGCGAGGTAGTTGTCGATCGCGTAGTAGCCGGGATCGAGATAGGTGTTGATCAGCGTCATGACGACGAAGGACTGGGTGATCTCGATCGAGGAGAGGGGCGCGCCGGAGGGCGTCGTGCTGTTCTCGGCCGCGAGCGCGTCCAGCTCGACGTCGACGTCGAGCCCGGTGCCGTTGTTGCCGATCTTCTCCTGGACCACCAGGCGGCCGCCGCCGAAATAGAACTCGTAGATCGCAGGATTGACCGGGCTCCGGGTGGGATCCGGGCTGATGTAGGCGATCGGCGTCGAGGCGCCGCTGTTGCAGAGCGCGAGATCGCCGATCTGGTTGATGCCGTTCGCGCCGACCGTTCCCACATAGGTGCCGGGGAAGGTGGTGATGCCGTTGGCGGTGAGATAGACGTTCGAGCCGACGCTGCTTTGGGCGCAGGGCAGGGCGTAGGCCTGGCCGATGACAGCAAAACTCATCCCCAGCCCGATCAGGGCTGCTTTCGTTGCCCGCATGTGCTGTTCCCTTTCCGCGTGAAGCCCTGTGCTTGCCTGGAGCCCCGAGCGATTGCCCTCGCTCGACGCCTCATGTCTGAGGTGCATAGAGCAATGTTCATGCCACGAACGGGAGTGGGCGAATCCAAGGGCTTAACGTGCCTGGGCCGGGCCGCTGCAATGGATGCGTAAAATTAACCGACAGTTGAGCGGGCGCCCGCTGTCGCCGCATCGCAGGCAGAAAAGCGCCGGTAATGCGATCCCTCAGCCCTGGTTGAGCGCCGCGATATAGGTCTCGCGGTCGACATTGCCGCCCGAGGCGGTGACCGCGACGGTCTTGCCGGCGATCGGGAACTTGCCCGAGAGCACGCTCGCCAGCGCCGCGGCGCCGCCGGGCTCCACCACCAGCTTGAGATCGTTGAAGGCGGTCGCCATGGCGCGGCGCACCTCGGCATCGCTGACGGCGAAGCCGCCTTTCAGGAGGCGCCGGTTGATCTCGAAGGTGAGCGCGCCCGGCGTCGGCGCCAGCAGCGCATCGCAGATCGATCGCGCGGCGGGATCGTTGCTGACTCGCTCGCCGGCGGCAAGCGAGCGGCGGGTGTCGTCGAAGCCCTCGGGCTCGGCGGTGTAGACGGGGACGCCCGGACACTCGGCGGATATAGCGAGCGCGATCCCGGCGGTGAGACCGCCGCCGCCGCAGCAGGTGATGGCCGCGTCGAGGCTGGCGCCTGCCGCCTTCGCCTGCGCCGCGATCTCGAGGCCGCAGGTGCCCTGGCCCGCGATTACCTGCGGCTCGTCGTAGGGGGCGACGATGGTGGCGTTGCGCTCGCGGGCGATCTTGGCGCCCACCTCCTCGCGGCTCTCCTTGTAGCGGTCGTAGAGCACCACCTCGGCGCCGTATCCTCTGGTGTTGGCGATCTTGATCTGCGGCGCATCCGCCGGCATCACGATGGTGGCGGGAATGCCGAGCATCTGCGCCGCCGCGGCGATGCCTTGCGCGTGATTGCCCGACGAGTATGTCACCACGCCGCCCTTGCGCTGGCGCGCGTCGAACTGGACGAGGGTGTTGTAGGCGCCGCGGAACTTGAAGGAGCCGGTGCGCTGCAGCGCCTCCGCCTTCACCAGCAGCCGGCCGCCGAGGCGCGCGTTGAGCGCCGGCGATTCCAGGAGCGGCGTCGGCACCGCCTTCCCTTTGATGCGCTCGGCGGCGGCGCGCACGTCGTCGATGGTTGGCAGGCGAGCGGGATCAGAAGCGGCTGAGGAAGTCATCGAGGGCTTTGATGGATATGGGCTCGCCGAGCGACGGCGTGTGCCCGGCATCGGGCACAGTTACGCAGACCAGATCCGGCTTTTCAAGCACCATGCGGCGCAGCACGTCCTCGCTCAGGATGTCGGAGAGCTCGCCGCGGAGCGCCAGCGCGGGCACGCGTCGGAGGCCGCGGTAAAGCGCCCAGAGATCCGGCATCAACGTCTGCTGCTGGTGCAGGAACGGCTTGGCGATGGCGAGATCCCAGTCGAAGTGCAGGATGCCGTCGGCGCCCTGGCGATAGGTTCCCTCCGCCAGCAGCCGCCACCAGGCATCGTCCGCCTTGGGCGCGAGCCGCGGCAGCAGCTGGCGCAGATGGCGCACGGCGCTCTCCCAGTCCGGCTGCGGATGGTCGGTGCCCACATAGGCGGTGATGCGCGCAAGCCCGTCGGTCACCACCTCCGGCCCGATGTCGTTGAGGACGACGCCCGCCACCGCTGTCGGTCGCAGCACCGCGAGTCCCATCGCAAGGAGCCCGCCGAGCGAGGTGCCGACGATGACGGCGCGATCGACGCCGGTCACCGCCAGCAGGTGGAAGAGGTCGTTGATGTAGGTGCGCGGCTCGTAATGGGACCAATCGGGATCGCGGTCGGATCGGCCGCGGCCGCGATAGTCGGGACAGAGTACCCGGCGCTCGCCCATCAGCCGCCGCGCCACCCCGTCGAAATCGGCGCTGTTGCGCACGAGGCCGCTGAGGCAGAGCACCGGCGTCTTCGTGGAGAGCGGATCGCCGTAGTCGCGGCAATAGAGCTCGAGCCCGTCCTGACTGCGGAAAGTGAGCTCGCGGTAGTCGGTCACGGGCGCGGGTGACCGCGACCACCGCGCCTGCATTGCCTAGAGCCCCAGCAGCGCCGGCAGCGCGTCGAGATCCTTGATCTCGGCGGCGAGATTTCCCGGCAGGCGCTCGCGGGGCAGGCCGCCGCGGTTGGCCCAGACCGCCTGGAAGCCGAAATGGGCGGCGCCGGCGGCGTCCCAGCCGTTGGAGGAGACGAAGCAGATGCGCTCCGCCGGCAGGCCCAGCCGCTTCGGCACCAGCTGGTAGACACGGGCATGCGGCTTGTAGATGCCCGCCTCCTCGATCGAGATCAGGTGATCGAGCAGCGCGCCGATGCCGGCGCTTCTGGTGGCGGCGTCCAGCATCTCCGGCGAGCCGTTGGAGAGGATCGCCGCCGGCCGTCCGGCTCGCTTCAGCGCCTCCAGCACGCGGCGCGCGTCGGCATAGGCTTCGATGTTGCGGAAGAGTTGCATCAGCCGCTCGCGCAGCGCCGGATTCTCGATCCCGAGGCTCGCCATCGCATAGTCGAGGGACTCTCCCGTCACCTGCCAGAAATCCGCGTGCGCCCCCATCAGGCTCCGGAGCCAGCTGTATTCGAGCTGGCGCGTGCGCCAGAGCGCGCCCAGCGCCTCGGTCTTGTCGCCGAGCGCGTCGCGGCAGCGGTTGCTGGCGGAGAGAATGTCGAAGAGCGTGCCGTAGGCGTCGAAGACGCAAGCGGCGGTTCGGGCGAGGGCGGTGGCCATGCATTTCTCCTCTTCGCGTGGGCGCTCGCGGCGCCGGCGGGAAGGAGCATAGAGCAGGATTTTCGGCGGCTGTACACCGCGCGGCCGTCGCAACCTTGCGCCTGATTGGGTTTTCCTAGTCACACCTTGGTGTTAAGCTTTCGCCGGAAGGCATCGCCCTGTAACGGCGGGGGAGGGATATGAGCAAGCTGATCCTTCTCGATCTGCTGGGCGGCATCGCGCTGCTGCTCTGGGGCCTGCATATGGTCCACAGCGGCATCATGCGCGCGTTCGGCGCCGAGATGCGCCGCTTCCTGAGCCTGCACCTCAACAACCGCGTGAAGGCCTTCCTCGCCGGCCTCGGCATCACCGCCGTGCTGCAGAGCAGCACGGCGACGGCGCTGATGGCGGGCTCCTTCGCCGCGGGCGGCATGCTGGCGCTGGTGCCGGCGCTGGCGCTCATGCTGGGCGCCAATGTGGGCACTACCCTCGTCGTCCAGGTGATGTCGTTCGACGTCTCCGCCGCGGCGCCGGTTCTCCTGTTCCTCGGCCTCATCGCCTTCAAGCGCGCCGGCCGGACGCGCATCCGCGATCTCGGCCGCGTGTCGATCGGCCTCGGCCTGATGCTGCTCTCGCTGCATATCCTCCTGCAGACGCTGGCTCCCGCGGAGGAGGCACCGGGGGTGCGGAGCCTGCTGCATCTGATCACCGGCGAGCCGGCCCTCAACGTCGTACTCGGCGCCCTTCTGGCCTGGGCGGCGCATTCGAGCGTCGCCGTCGTGATCCTCACGATGTCGCTGTCCTATTCGAGCTTCGTCACCCCGGTGGCGGCGCTGGCCCTGACGCTGGGCGCCAATCTCGGCAGCGCGGTCAATCCGCTCTTCGAGGTGGGCTCGTCGGACAATCCGGCGAGCCGGCGCCTCGCCGTCGGCAACCTGGCCAACCGGGTGGTGGGCTGTCTTCTGGTGGCGCCCTTCCTGGCGCCGGTCGCGCGGGAGCTCATGGCGCTCGATCCCAACCCCGTGCGCTTCGTCGCCGACTTCCACACGGTCTTCAACCTGGCGCTCGCCGTGCTCTTCCTGCCGGCGCTGGACGGGGTTGCCTGGCTGCTGACCCGCCTGCTGCCGGACCGGAAGCAGGCCGCCGATCCCGGCGCGCCGATCTATCTCGACGAGACGGCGGTGGAGGTGCCCTCGGTGGCGCTCGCCTGCGCCGCGCGCGAGACCCTGCACATGGGCGACATCGTCGAGACCATGCTGCGGCAGACGATGACGGCGTTCGCGACCAACGACCGTCGGCTGGTCGGCGAGATCGAGCGCATGGACAATGCGGTCGACAAGCTGCACGAGGCGATCAAGCTCTATGTCACCAACCTGACCCGCGAGAGCCTGGAGGAGGAGGACGGGCGGCGGGCCATGGAGATCATCGCCTTCGCGATCAACCTGGAGCATATCGGCGACATCATCGACAAGAACCTGATGGAGCTCGCCGCCAAGAAGATCAAGCGCAGCTACAGCTTCTCCAGGGAGGGGATGGCCGAGCTCGAGGCCTTCCACCGCCGGGTGGTCGACAACCTGAAGCTGGCGCTCGGCGCCTTCATCTCCGGCGACGTGAAGATCGCGCGCCAGCTGCTGCAGGAGAAGGTCCAGGTCCGCGAAGCCGAGCGTGCCGCCGCCGAGAATCACTTCGCGCGCCTGCGCGAGGGGCGCGTCGAGAGCCTGGAGACGAGCTCGCTCCATCTCGATGTGCTGCGCGATCTGAAGCGCATCCACTCGCATCTTTGCTCGGTGGCCTATCCGATCCTGGAAGCCGCCGGCGAGCTGCAGCCCAGCCGACTCAAGAAGCCGTCGCGGTCGCGCGCGGCGTCTCGGCAAGCGCCGCCCGCTGCGGCGCCGGCGGCGCCAGGACGCGGCGTCCCATGAGCGAGGCTCCGCTCGTCGATCTCCGCGCCGAAAGGGCGCGGCGAGCGGGCGCTCGCAACGCGAATGCGTTGGCCGATTACGCGCTGACGCAGTGCGAGGAAGCGTATCGGCAGCGCGACTGGCCGCGCTTCGGCTATTGGTATCGCCTCTATCTGAGCGTCCGGCGCCGCATGCCCGCAGGCGAGATTGCCGCCCGAAAGGGATTGGCGACCGAGCGGGAGGCCGTCCAGCCGGGCGCCGCCGCTGGCCTGGCGAGTAATGCAAGGGAGGCCGCCATGCGCTATGGCAGAATCGGTGCCGCAGTTCTCAGTCTCGTCCTCGCCACACCCGTTCCCGCGCAGACGATCACGCATTCGGTATCGACCGAGGCGACCGTCGTTGCGGCGACCAGCCTGTCGAATGTGAGCGATCTGCCGCTCTACATGAGCGTGGCGGGCGGCACTCTGCCGACCGGAACGGTGAGCCGCGTCGCGACGGCGAGCGGCATCTATTATCAGGTATCGGGCGCCGCCGAGCTTTCCATCGACGGCAGAACGAAGGCGCTGCGGGCGGGCGATGCGATCGTCGTGCCGCGCGGCGCGAGGCTGGCGGTTCGGGCCGCGGACGACGGGCGGTCGACATATCTGCATTTCATGCTTTCGCCGCTGGCGCATGTCGATCGATCCGAGGTGAGGGACGGTATCGGCCGGGAGCTTTTCCGATCGGCCGTGCCGATACCCGGCTTGCATCAAGGTACCTACGTCCTCAATTTGAGCCGGGTAACGCTGCCGCATCAGGCGCCGGCGGATGTTCTTCACCACCGCGCGGCAGCGGCCCTGCATTACGTTCTCTCGGGTGTCGGTGCCGAGAACGCCGATGGCGTCGCAACAGCAAGAGCCTCCGGCTCGATCTCCTACGAGCCGGAGGGCACGATTTATCAGTGGAGCAATCCGGGCAACGCGCCGCTGATCTATCTCGTCTTCAATCTCAATCCCGCGAGCGAGAACGCCGTCGTCGCGGATGCCGTGCCGGCCGGGCGCTAGGGTCCGACATCGTTGGCGGGCGCCGCTTCCGGCCCGTCTTCCGGCTCCAGAATCTCCTTCAGCCGCAGGATCAGCCGGGAGAGCCCCGGTTCCTTCACCGATCTGGCGGCGGCGTCGGCCGACATCCAGCGGGCGCTCCGCTGCTTTCCCTCCGGCCATCGCTTGAGCTGCCGGCGCACGAAGAGCGCGTATACCTCGACGGTCGCGGGCCTCTGCTCGCCGGACTTCAGCGCCTTGAAATAGGTGAAGAAGCCGAGCGGCGTCTCGGTCGCGATCCGTCCTCGGATGCCGGCTTCCTCGTAGGCCTCCTTGGCGGCGGCCTCGGCGGGCGTGAGTCCGGGATCGATGTTCCCTTTCGGGATCAGCCACCGGCCGGTTCCGCGCGACGTCACCAGAAGGACCCGGACCTCGCCGTCGACGATGGCGTAGGGGATCGCTCCCGCCTGATGCAGCAAGCCCGCGCTCGGCCCTGACATGCCAGCACTACACATCCGTTTGCTGAGGAATGCCACATCGACTCGTCGACGCCATCGTCGCCCGATATACTTGCATACGATGGGCTGCAGACAATGCGGCTCGGCGCGACGGGCGATCGCGCAAGCGGTGGAGGGCAGTCACGGTGGGAGACCCGGGCACGACGAGCGGCCTCGAGAACGTGGTTGTCGCCGACACCGTGCTGAGCCGCCTGGACCCGACGGCGGGAAAGCTCTGGGTCCGTGGCGTGCTGCTCCCCGAGCTCGTCGAGCGCCATGGCTACGAAGGCGCCATCGCGCTGCTCTGGGACGGGTTCGCCGGGACGGGATCGACGCGCGCCACCGTGGAGGCGCAGCTCGGCCAGGCGAGACAGGCAGCCTATGCGCGGATCAGCTCGTGGCGCGCCGGAGCGCGACCGCAAGATCTGCAGACGGCGGTCCGCTCCTATCTCGCCGCGCTGCCGCAAAAGAGCTCACCGGCCGATATTGTCGGCGCTCTTGCGGTCGGCGTGCCGAGCCTGGTGCGCGTCCTCGCGGGCCGGTCACCCGTTCCACCGGATCCCGCCCTCGCCACCGCCGTCGACGTCCTGCGGATGCTGCATGACGAGAGCCCGGATCCGCTGCGCGCGCAGGCGCTCGATACTTATTTCACCGCGATGATCGACAGCGGACTGGGTCCCTCCGCCTTCGCCGCCCGCGTCATCGCCTCGACCCGCGCCAGCCTCGGTTCGGCGGTGCTCGGCGCCTGGTGCGCGTTCACCGGGCCGCTGCATGGCGGCGCGCCCGGGCCGACGCTCGACCTGCTCGACGAGCTCGCTGCCGCCGGGGATCTCGACGCGGCGATCGAGCGCAAGCTGCGCGCCGGCGAGCGGCTGATGGGCTTCGGCCATCGTGTCTTTCGCGGCAACGACCCGCGCGTTGCGGCGATGCGCGGCGTGCTGGATCGCATGGGGCCCGCGGCGGACAAGCTCGCCTTTGCCAGGAAAGTCGAGGAGAGGGTGGCCGTGGTGGTCGATCGGGTGAAGCCCGGCCGGCGCCTGCCGGCCAATGTCGAGATTTCAGCGGCGCTGCTGCTGGACGCCGTCGGCGTCCCGCGCGACGCCTTCACCGCGGTCTTCGCGATCGCCCGCGCTCCGAGCTGGATCGCCCATGCGCTGGAGCAGCAGCAGACCGGCCGCATGTTCCGCCCCGCCTCGCGCTACGTGGGGCCGCCGGTGGGCTGACGGGCCGGGGCGCGAGAACGTGCTTGCGATTCACCAGGGAACAGTCCGGCCGAGGTAATCGAGATACTGCAGGCCTGGCGTTCCGAGCGTCGAGAGCAACACGTTCACCAGGTTCGGCACGCTCTCCTCGATGCTGAGACGCCCGTCCGGACCTCCGAGATCGGTCCGAACCCAGCCCGGCGCCATCAGCACCATCGCACGCGGCGTCCCCATCTGCCGGGCCGCGAAGCTTCGCATGAACATGTTGAGCGCCGCCTTGCTGCCGCGATAGACCTCCCGCAGGCCCGTCACATTGTTGGCGATGCTGCCCTGCCCGGACGACATCGCGCCGATCAGGCCCTCCGCAGGGACGAGATCCTGCAGCGCTTCGATGGCGCGCAGCGGGCTCAGCGAATTCGTCACCATCACGCGCATGAACTCTTCCGTGCTCACGTCCCCGATATGCACGT
This sequence comes from Allostellaceae bacterium, assembly GCA_035507155.1. GTDB lineage: Bacteria > Pseudomonadota > Alphaproteobacteria > ATCC43930 > CGMCC-115725 > DASZHJ01. The sequence continues at coordinate 4,580 of DATJOK010000212.1, read as the reverse complement.
GCTGGTCACGCGTGGCAGTCCCAGCGTTCACGAACAGCATGTCGAGTACCCGGCCAGACAGGCGGTTGCGCAAGGCGGCGATCTGGTTCTGCTCGTTGATGTCGAGGATCTCGATCTCCACCCGACCATCGTGGTCCGCCGCCAGTTCATGCAGCTTGGTCCGGGCTCCGGCCCTGACAGTGCCGATGACGTTCCACCCCTTCTTCAGGAACTCCGCGGCCATGGCATGGCCGAGGCCGCGCGAGGCGCCGATGATGAGGATGGTGGGGGGCGATTGACGGGAGGCGGGGAGAGACATCGGCGGCATGCCCTTCGAGCGGTTGGCGTGCCGATCAAGCTAATCAGCCCCGGTTGCGTCCGCCAGACGCGCCGGACGCAAGGACTCATTGCATCAAACGCGCTGTGCCGTGCCCTGCTCCTGTCGCGACGATCGGCTCAAGGCGTCCGGCCCTGCTCCTGATCGCGGAACCAGGCGGCAATGGCAGGCGCGCTCCCCTGCAGCGCCTTCACCCAGGTGGCGGATCGCAGCGGCTCGTGGCGCGCATCCCACCAATGCTCGGTGACCACCATCAGCTCCCAGCCCGCTCGGTTCTTGCCGGCATGTCGAAGCTGATGGATGTCGGTCGAGAAGGAATAGCCGGCGCCGGCAAAGGTGTGGCGGTCCTTGCGCCACTCGACATCGCCGATGCTCCGGTGCGTGCGCGTGGGGTCGGGAAAGCTCGCGCGATGCACGATCTGGAACAGGTTCAGGAACCTGCGGTCGTTCAATCCTCGCATGACCCCCTCGCGCCTCCGAGCCCGCCGCCGCCGTTCGGCGAGCTTACCGCTTCAGGTCGGTCGGCAGCGAGAAGGCGAGGGCGCGGTCGCCGAGGCGGAGGCGGTAGACCTGCAGATTCTCCAGCACGCGCTGGATGTAGGTGCGGGTCTCGCCGAAGGGGATCGATTCCACCCAGTCGATGACGTCGATCTCCTTGGAGCGGGGATCGCCGAGGTCATGCACCCACTGGCTGACCCGGGCGGGGCCGGCGTTGTAGGCGGCGACCGCCAGCACATAGGAGCCGCCGTAGCGGTCGATCAGGCTCTGGAGGTAGGCGCGGCCGAGGGTGAGGTTGTAGCGCCGGTCGTTGAGGAGGCGCTGCTGCGAGAATGGCATCTCCAGCGACTTTGCCACCGTCTTCGCGGTCGCCGGCATCAGCTGCATCATGCCCAGCGCGCCCGCCGGACTCACCGCGGCCTGGTCGAAGCCGCTCTCCTGCCGCGTCATCGCCAGCACTAGCGGCCGCTCGACACCGCCACCGTTCGGCACGTCGTTGATGGGATAGCCCTGCGCCAGCAGGACCACGCCCTGGTAGCTTGCGCGTTTGGCGGCGGCGACGGCGAGATCCGGCCGGTCGATCTGGTCGGCAAGCGTCGCCACCAGCGCGTGGTCGTCCGGCGTCTTGGCGAGCTCGCTCAGCTTCAGGATGAAAGGCTTGGCAAAATCGGCGGCCTCCGCCTCGGCAAGCGCGCGGGCGACGCGCACCAGCTCCTGCTTGTCGAAGGCGGCGATCTCCTGCGCCGTCGGCTGCGGATCCTCGAGCACCGCCGACTTGCCGTCGCTGCCGATCTTGGCGGCGGCGAGCTGGCCGTAATAGGTGGCGAGATGCTTGGCGGCGGTCTGGTACCAGGTGGTGGCGAGATCCTTGTAGCCCTGGATCTCGGCGGCGCGGCCCGCCCAATAGGCGCCGCGCGCCAGGCTCACCGGCCGCGTCACCTCGTTATAGAGGCGGACGAAATGGTTGTAGCCGGTCTGGTAATCCCGCAAAAAGCGGAGCGCCACCCAGCCGGCGAGGAACTCGCCCTCGGCGAAGCCCACGCCGGTGGTGAGGTCGTGGCGGGCGGCAAGCCGGTAGGCGAGCGAGATGTCGCCGTTCTGCAGCGCGTGGCGCACCAGGAGCTCGCGCTCGCCCCACCAGGCCTGCGGCCGCACCAGGTCTTTCGGCGCGTGGTCGAGGATGTCGATGGCGCCGTCGTACATATCCTTGCGGCGCCGCCAGCGCATGCGCTCGAAGAGCAGGCCGGGATCGCTCTGCAGCTCGCGCGGCACCCGCCGCAGCAGCCGCTCGGCGCTGCCCGACATGTCGGCGAGCGCCATCCGCGCCTCGGCGACGGTGCGATGGCCGGCATCGACCCGCGTCAGCATGCGCCGGGCGGCTTCGAAATGCCCCTCCCACAACAGCCGGTCGAGCCGCTTCACCTCGTCCTCGCGGCGGATGTACTTGCCGTATTTCTGCAGCACCGTCCTCTCGTCGAAGGGACCGAACTCGGCGCCGATCCAGACCTGGCGGATCTCGTCGACGGCGCGCGCGGTGTCGCCATGGGCGAGCCGGATGTCGGCTTCGCGGAGCCGCGCGAAGGGGGTGATCGGGGGGCTGTGCTCGAACCAGAGGGCGAGCTCCTCGTCGCCGACGGTGGCGATCGATTCCTCGGCGCGCTGGCGCAGCAGCGCCTGGCTCGGCCAGTTCGGGTTCTCGGTGATGAAGGCGGTGATGTCGGCGAAGCGATTGCCGGAATTCGGCCGCAACAGGTCGAAGAAGCGGACGGTCTTGGCGAGGATCGGATCCTTGGCCTGGCTGGCCCGCTTCTGGGCGGCCGACCAGTCGTTGTTGCGGATCGCCTGGAAGGCGGCGCGGTAGGCCTGCCGGTCCGGCTCGCTGAGCACGCTGGCGCCGGCTCCGACCGCCGGCACAACGCAGAGCGCGATCAACAGGATCGCGCGATAAAGCGGTCTCACCACCATGCCTCTCCGGCTGCCCGCGGCGGATGGAACCCTGGGTCCGCGCCGCATTCTAGCTGCGGCCCGGCGGGAAATGAAACAGCGCAGCCGCCGCCGCTCGCTCCGGCGCCGCGCCGACAGCGTGCCCATTCATGCCGGAAGACGGTGAAGGACTGGTAAAAATCGGGTGCGGCGGTTGCCGAGGGCGGGTCCGCGGGGATATGGTCACCCACCGGTTCGAACCGGACCCGACCCCAGGGAGGATCCCCATGTTCAAGGGCTCGATCGTCGCCCTCATCACCCCGTTCCGGCAGGGCGCCGTGGACGCGCGGGGCTTCCAGGATTTCGTCGAGTGGCAGATCTCGGAGGGGACGAACGGCCTCGTGCCCTGCGGCACCACCGGTGAATCGCCGACCTTGAGCCACGACGAGCACAAGCGGGTGGTCGAGCTTTGCATCGAGGCGGCGAAGGGGCGCATTCCCGTCATCGCCGGTACCGGCTCCAACTCGACCGCGGAGGCGATCGATTTCACCCGCCATGCCAAGAAGGCGGGCGCCGACGCCGCCCTCATCGTCAGCCCCTATTACAACAAGCCGACCCAGGAAGGGCTCTATCAGCACTTCAAGGCGATCCACGACGCGGTCGATCTCCCGATCGTGATCTACAACATCCCCGGCCGCACCGCGGTCGACATGAGCGTCGCCACCATGGCGCGATTGGCGCAGCTTCCCAACGTGGTCGGCGTCAAGGACGCCACCAACGACCTGGCCCGGCCGCTCCGCACCCGCGAGGCGATCGGCGCCAAGTTCTGCATGCTCTCGGGCGAGGATCACACCGCGCTCGCCTTCCGCGTCCAGGGCGGGCACGGCTGCATCTCCGTCACCGCCAACGTGGCGCCGCGCGCCTGCGCCGACATGCATGGCAGCTGGGAGAAGGGCGAGGTGCAGCGGGCGATGCAGATCAATCAGCGGCTGCTGCCGCTCAACGACGCGCTCTTCGCCGAGACGAGCCCCGGTCCGGTCAAGTTCGCGGTCTCGCTCCTGGGGAAGGCGAGCGCCGAGATTCGTCTGCCGCTGGTCGAGCCGATGCCGGAGACCCAGGAGAAGGTCCGGCAGGCGATGCGGCATGCGGGCGTCCTGAATTGAGCGGATGACGCGCCCCACCGACCGCTACATCGCGCAGAACCGCCGCGCCCGACACGACTACCTGATCCAGGAGACGATCGAGGCCGGTCTGGTGCTCACCGGGACCGAGGTGAAGGTGCTGCGCAAGGGCGGCGTCAGCATCAATGAATCCTACGCGGCGGAGCGGGATGGCGAGCTTTTCCTGATGAACGCCAACATCCCGATCTATCCGCCGGCGCGCGTCAACCACGAGCCGCGCCGCGCGCGCAAGCTGCTGGTGCGCCGGCGCGAGCTCAACAAGCTCGCGGGCGCCGTCACCCGCGAAGGCATGACCCTGGTGCCGCTCGGGCTCTATTTCAACGAGCGTGGCCGCGCCAAGGTCGAGCTCGGCCTCGCCAAGGGCAAGCGCAAGGCCGACAAGCGCGCGGCGGAGAAGGAGCGCGACTGGCAACGCGCCAAGGGCCGCATCATGCGGGCCAGGAACGCGTAGCCGCCACCTGGTCGCGGGCGCTCCAGGGGTGCGCACGTCTCGAAGGACGCACGATCCTTCTGCAGGTTAGGGCCGGGCGATCGCCTCGTGATGGCGGATCACTTCCTTGACGATGAAGGCGAGGAACTTCTCGGCGAATTCGGGATCGAGCTTGGCGCTCTCGGCGAGCTTGCGCAGCCGCGCGATCTGCTGCGCCTCGCGGCCGGGGTCG
>DATJOK010000211.1:0-2682 GCA_035507155.1 Allostellaceae bacterium | reverse complement strand
GGAATGAGGAGCGCGAGCTGCGGCTTGATCGCCAGCATGCCGAGCAGGACGCCGCTGAACACGGGCTGGCCCTCCAGGAAGACGAGCCCGCTACCGAGGAGCGCCGCGGTGAGGAAGCCGTTCTGGGCGGTGATGATGCCGGCGCAGGCGGTGGGCGCCGCCAGCGCCGCCAGCGCGGTGAGCGGATGCGGAAAGATCCGGCGCAGCGCGGCGAGATAGAGTGCCAGTGTGGCGGCCACCCAGACGATGACCGCCGGCACATAGGGCAGCAGCGCGAAGGGCGTCACCAGCAGCAGGAAGATCGGCGGATAGAACCAGTAGTAGTGCTGGACGCTCGGATGCCCGAGCGCCAGCGCATGCTCCGCCTGGAGCGTCGGCAGGTCATAGGCCGCCGCCGCCTTGCCCGCGAGCGCCAGGTGTCCGGCCGACCAGAAGGAGACGAAATCCGTCGGGATCAGCGCGCCGGTGGCATCGAGGAACCAGCTGCCGCCAAGGATCCACGTCGTCAGCGTCGCCAGATAGAATGCGATCAGCCCCAGGGACCAGACGCGCATGCGGCCGGGCGTCACCCAGCCGCCGGCGGCGAATCGCTCGATCAGCCCTTGGCTCGGCGCAGGAGAAGCGAGGAGGGTCACCGGCGGAATCTTGCCTCTGATGGAAAGCGGGCAGTAGAGCCCGCCCATGCTTAATTTTGCGTAAGGCTTGCCTCGCCGCGGTTTCGCGCCAGACTGCCGAGGGGAGGGTCCGATGCGAGGCAGAACCCATCTCGGCACGAGCGCGCGGCCGACGGTCGCGACTGCGGCCTGAGCGGCGTGGGCGATGCGCGTCTTCGTCACTGGCGCCACCGGAGTCATCGGCCGCCGCGCGGTCCCGCTGCTGGTGGCATCCGGGCACCGGGTCTCCGCCGTCGGCCGCAACGCCGCCAAGCGCGCGGCGCTCGATCGGCAGGGGGCCATGCCGGTGGAGCTCGATCTCTTCTCCCGCGAGGCGGTGCGCCGCGCGGTCGCCCGACACGATGCCGTGGTGAATCTCGCGACGCATATTCCGCCGGGAATGCGCGCGTTCCTGCCGGGTGCGTGGCGACAGAACGACCGCCTGCGGCGCGTCGCTTCCGAAATTTTGGCGAGCGCGGCGCTCGCCGAGGGTGCCGATCGCTTCGTGCAGGAATCCTTCGCGCCGGCCTATCCCGATCGCGGCCAGGACTGGATCGACGAGGGAGTGCCGCTGGCGCCCGTCCGCTACAACCGCACCGTGGTCGATGCCGAGCGCTCGGCGCGCCTCTTCACCGACTGCGGCCGCACCGGTGTGGTGCTCCGCTTCGGCGCCTTCTATGGCCCCGACGCCGATCACGTGCAGGATTTCGTCCGCTGGGTGCGGCGCGGCTTCGCGCCGCTGCCGGGGCCGCCGGAGAGCTTTTTCTCCTCGGTCTCCCATGACGATGCGGCGGCAGCGGTGATGGTGGCGCTCGGTCTTCCGGCCGGCAGCTACAACGTGGTCGACGACGAGCCGCTCAGTCACCGCGAGGTCGTCGACACTCTCGCCGCCGCGCTCGGGACCCGGCCGCCGCGCCTGCCGCCGCGCTGGCTCGCGCCCGTCTTCGGCTCGCTCGGCGAGCTGCTGGCCCGCTCGCAGCGCATCTCGAACCGCAAGCTGCGCGGCGCCGCGCCCTGGCGTCCCACCTGTCCGAGCCTGCGCGAGGGTTGGCTGGCGGCGGTCGCCGAGCTCAGGAGATCCGGAAAGCTCTGAGCAGGGTTACGGCCGTCGCTGTTGCGGCCGTGCGAGCCGGGCTCTATAGGATTCGGAGCCGGCGCATCGGGCGCCGGCGAACGTTCTCAGGGCGGGGTGGAAGTCCCCACCGGCGGTAATGGCGCAAGCCAGAGCCCGCGAGCGCCCGTCGGCTTGCGCCGGCGGGGTCAGCAGATTCGGTGCAACTCCGAAGCCGACGGTCACAGTCCGGATGAAAGAGAGCGGGACATTTCGACGGGGACGATTCCGCCGGGAATCGGCCGCGTCGGCCCGTGCGCCCTGATTCTGGTCTCAACGAGGAGCCGCCATGAATCAGAGCTTGAGCGACATTCCAAACAGGACTGCTGCGAGCAACGCCGGACGGATCGCCTTCGTGCAATCCTGCTGGCACAAGGACATCGTCGATCAGTGCCGGGACGCCTTTCTCGACGGGATGGCGAAGGCGGGCTGGCGAAAAGGTGACATCGATCTCTTCGAAGTGCCCGGCGCCTTCGAGATCCCGCTGCTGGCGAAGCTGCTGGCAAAGCGCGGCCGTCACCGTGCCATCGTCGCCGCGGGTTTCGTCGTCGACGGCGGCATCTACCGCCACGAGTTCGTGGCCGAGGCGGTGATCTCCGGCCTCATGCAGGTGCAGCTCGAGGCCGAGGTGCCGGTCATCTCCGCGGTGCTGACGCCCCAGCGCTTTCACGAGCACGGGGAGCACCGCCGCTTCTTCCGCGAGCATTTCCTGGTCAAGGGCGCCGAGGCCGCCGCCGCGTGTCTCGGCGCGCTCGGGAATATAGAGCGGCTGCAGAAGGTGGAGGCTTGAGCAGCGTCAGCGCTCGCTCCTCTGCATCGTCGTGCCCGGGCTTGACCCGCGAGTGTCCAGCTGAGCGAGGTCGATTGTGAAAGGGGGAGTCCGGTGCCGTTTTCCATCGTCATGCCCGGCCTTGTGCC
>DATJOK010000210.1:0-19444 GCA_035507155.1 Allostellaceae bacterium | reverse complement strand
GGCTTCGGTCAACACGTTGATCGACGATCTGCTGTGGCCGACGACGGCGGTAACCGACGCGATCACCGCGGTGGCGCAGGGCGACCTGCTCCAGACCGTGCAGCTCGAGGTCGACGGGCGGCCGCTCAAGGGCGAGTTCCTGCGCTCGGCCACCATCGTCAACCGCATGATCAAGCAGTTGAACGTGTTCACCTCGGAAGTGACGCGCGTCGCCCGCGAGGTCGGGACCGACGGCAAGCTGGGCGGCCAGGCGCAGGTCCGCGAGGTGACCGGCGTGTGGAAGGACCTCACCGAGAGCGTCAACTCGATGGCGTCCAACCTGACGGCGCAGGTCCGCAACATCGCCGACGTGACGATCGCGGTGGCGAACGGCGATCTGTCCAAGAAGATCACCGTCGACGTGCGCGGCGAGATCCTGCTGCTGAAGGAGGCCATCAACACGATGGTCGACCAGCTGCGCTCCTTCGCCTCGGAGGTGACGCGCGTCGCCCGCGAGGTCGGCACCGACGGCAAGCTCGGCGGCCAGGCGCAGGTGCGCGAGGTGACCGGCGTCTGGAAGGACCTGACCGAGAGCGTCAACTCGATGGCGAGCAACCTGACGGCGCAGGTGCGCAACATCGCCGAGGTGACCATCGCCGTTGCCAACGGCGACCTTTCCAAGAAGATCACCGTCGACGTGCGCGGCGAGATCCTGCTGCTGAAGGAAGCCATCAACACGATGGTGGATCAGCTGCGCTCCTTCGCCTCGGAAGTGACCCGCGTCGCCCGCGAGGTCGGCACCGAGGGCAAGCTCGGCGGCCAGGCCCTGGTGCCCGGCGTCGCCGGCACCTGGAAGGACCTGACGGATTCGGTGAACGCCATGTGCGGCAATCTCACCGATCAGGTCCGCAACATCGCCCAGGTGACGACGGCGGTGGCCCGCGGCGACCTCTCGCGCAAGATCACGGTGGATGTGCGCGGCGAGATCCTGGAGCTCAAGGACACCATCAACACCATGGTCGATCAGCTGAACGCCTTCGCCTCGGAGGTGACCCGCGTCGCCCGCGAGGTCGGCACCGACGGCCGCCTCGGCGGCCAGGCCCAGGTGGGCGGCGTCGCCGGCACCTGGAAGGACCTGACGGACTCGGTGAATTCCATGGCCGGCAACCTGACCGGCCAGGTGCGCAACATCGCCGAGGTCGCGACCGCGATCGCCCGCGGCGACCTCTCGAAGAAGATCACCGTCACCGTGAGCGGCGAGATCCTGCAGCTGAAAGAGACCATCAACACCATGGTCGATCAGCTGAACGCCTTCGCCTCGGAGGTGACACGCGTCGCCCGCGAGGTCGGCACCGACGGCCGCCTCGGCGGCCAGGCCCAGGTGCCCGGCGTCGCCGGCACCTGGAAGGATCTGACGGACTCCGTGAACTCCATGGCCGGCAACCTGACGGCCCAGGTCCGCAACATCGCCGAGGTCTCCACCGCCATTGCCAGCGGCGACCTCTCGAAGAAGATCACCGTCAATGTGAGCGGCGAGATCCTGCAGCTCAAGGACACCATCAACACCATGGTGGACCAGCTCAACGCCTTTGCCGGCGAGGTGACCCGCGTCGCCCGCGAGGTCGGCACCGAGGGCCGCCTCGGCGGCCAGGCCCAGGTGAAGGGCGTCGCCGGCACCTGGAAGGACCTGACCGACAGCGTCAATTCCATGGCCAGCAACCTCACCAACCAGGTCCGCAACATCGCCGAGGTGGCGACCGCCGTTGCACGCGGCGATCTCTCGCGCAAGATCACCGTCGATGTCCGCGGCGAGATCCTGCAGCTGAAGGAGACCATCAACACCATGGTCGATCAGCTGAACGCGTTTGCGGGCGAGGTGACCCGCGTCGCCCGCGAGGTCGGCACCGAAGGGCGGCTCGGCGGCCAGGCCAACGTGCCGGGCGTCGCCGGCACCTGGAAGGATTTGACCGACAACGTCAACTTCATGGCCGGCAATCTGACCGGCCAGGTCCGCAACATCGCCGAGGTGGCGACCGCCATCGCCAACGGCGACTTGTCGCGCAAGATCACCGTCGACGTGCGCGGCGAGATCCTGCAGCTGAAAGAGACCCTCAATACCATGGTCGATCAGCTGAACCGCTTCGCCGGCGAGGTGACGCGCGTCGCCCGCGAGGTCGGCACCGAGGGGCGCCTCGGCGGCCAGGCCAACGTGCCGGGCGTCGCCGGCACCTGGAAGGACCTCACCGACAGCGTCAACTTCATGGCCGGCAACCTGACCGCCCAGGTGCGCAACATCGCCGAGGTGACGACAGCGGTGGCGCGCGGCGATCTCTCGCGCAAGATCACCGTCGACGTGAAGGGCGAGATCCTGCAGCTGAAAGAGACCATCAATACCATGGTCGATCAGCTGAACGCCTTCGCTTCGGAAGTGACCCGCGTCGCCCGCGAGGTCGGCACCGAGGGCAAGCTCGGCGGCCAGGCGCTGGTGCCGGGCGTCGCCGGCACCTGGAAGGATTTGACCGACAACGTCAACTTCATGGCCAGCAACCTCACCGGCCAGGTGCGCAACATCGCCGAGGTGGCGACCGCCATCGCCAGCGGCGACCTCTCGAAGAAGATCACCGTCGACGTCCGCGGCGAGATCCTGCAGCTCAAGGAGACCATCAACACGATGGTGGAGCAGCTGCGCTCGTTTGCCGCCGAGGTGACGCGCGTCGCCCGCGAGGTCGGCACCGAGGGCAAGCTCGGCGGCCAGGCCCTGGTGCCCGGCGTCGGCGGCACCTGGAAGGACTTGACCGACAACGTCAACCTGCTGGCGGCGAACCTGACGACCCAGGTCCGCAACATCGCCGAGGTGACGACCGCGGTGGCCCGCGGCGACCTCTCGCGCAAGATCACCGTCGACGTGAAGGGCGAGATCCTGCAGCTCAAGGACACCATCAACACCATGGTGGACCAGCTCAATGCCTTCGCCTCCGAGGTGACCCGCGTCGCCCGCGAGGTCGGCACCGAAGGCAAGCTTGGCGGTCAGGCGGCGGTGCCCGGCGTCGCCGGCACCTGGAAGGACTTGACCGACACCGTCAACGTGATGGCGGCGAACCTCACCGAGCAGGTGCGCGGCATCGTCAAGGTGGTGACCGCGGTCGCCGACGGCGACCTCAAGCAGAACCTCACCGTGAAGTCGAAGGGCGAGGTGGCGGCGCTCGCCGAGACCATCAACAACATGACCGACACGCTCGCCACCTTCGCCGATCAGGTGACGACGGTCGCCCGCGAGGTGGGTGTCGAAGGGCGCCTCGGCGGCCAGGCCAACGTGCCGGGCGCCGCCGGCACCTGGAAAGACCTGACCGGCAACGTCAACCTGCTGGCGGCGAACCTCACCACCCAGGTGCGCGCGATTGCCGAGGTGGCGACCGCCGTCACCAAGGGCGACCTCACCCGCTCGATCCAGGTCGAGGCCCGCGGCGAGGTGGCGGAGCTCAAGGACAACATCAACACGATGATCGGCAACCTCCGTCTGACGACGGACCGCAACACCGAGCAGGACTGGCTGAAGACCAACCTCGCCCGCTTCACCAACATGCTGCAGGGCCAGCGCGATCTCTCCACCGTCGGCAAGCTGCTGCTCTCCGAGCTGGCGCCGGTGGTGAACGCCCAGCACGGCGTCATCTATCTGGTGGCCTCCGAGGGCACGCCGCATCTGAGGCGGCTCTCCGCCTATGCCGCCGCGGAGGACGAGGACGGCGGCCATCGCGAGCGGCTGCATCTGGGCGAGGGGCTGATCGGCCAATGCGCGATCGACGCCAAGCGCCTGCTGATCTCGGAGATGACGACGAACGTGGTGCCGATCCGCTCGGGCCGCCTCCAGCTCGTCCCGCGCAACCTCATCGTGCTGCCGGTGCTGTTCGAGGGTCAGGTGAAGGCGGTGATCGAGCTGGAATCGGTCGGCACCTTCACCGATCTGCAGGTCTCCTTCCTCGACCAGCTCACCGCCGGCATCGGCATCGTGCTGAACAGCATCGAGGCGACGATGCAGACCGAGGGCCTGCTGAAGCAGTCGCAGCAGCTCGCCACCGAGCTGCAGACCCGTCAGCGGGAATTGCAGCAGACCAACGAGCAGCTCGAGCAGAAGGCCGAGCAGCTCGCCGAGCGCAACGTCGAGGTGGAGGCGAAGAACCAGGAGATCGAGCGGGCGCGGCGCGCGCTGGAGGAGAAGGCGACCGAGCTGGCGCAGACCTCGAAGTACAAGTCCGACTTCCTCGCCAACATGTCCCACGAGCTCAGGACGCCGCTCAACAGCATCCTCATCCTGGGCCAGCAGCTGGTCGACAATCCCGACGGCAACCTCAGCGGCAAGCAGGTGGAATTCGCCCGCACCATCCATTCCGCCGGCACCGATCTCCTCAACCTCATCAGCGACATTCTCGACCTCTCGAAGATCGAATCCGGCACCGTCTCTATCGACGCCGAGGAGGTGTTCTTCACCAACCTCCACGACATGGTCATGCGGCCGTTCCGGCACGTGGCGGAGAGCCGCGGCCTCTCCTTCGACGTGCAGATGGATCCGAAGCTCGATCGCAGCATGATCACGGATTCGAAGCGCCTGCAGCAGGTGCTGAAGAACCTGCTGTCGAACGCCTTCAAGTTCACCGAGCATGGCGGCGTGCGGATGTCGATCACCGCCGCCGCCAGCGGCTGGAGCGCCGAGCATCCGACGCTGCCGCACGCCTCGGGCGTGGTCGCTTTCGAGGTGGCGGACACCGGCATCGGCATCCCGCCGGAGAAGCAGCGGATCATCTTCGAGGCCTTCCAGCAGGCGGATGCCAGCACCAGCCGCAAGTTCGGCGGCACCGGCCTCGGCCTTGCCATCAGCCGCGAGCTGGCGCGCCTCCTCGGCGGCGAGATCCAGCTCAAGAGCACGCCCGGCCTCGGCAGCACTTTCACGCTCTATCTGCCGCTGCGCTATTCCGGCGCGCCGCTCGTGCAGCGGCCGGCTGCGAGCGGCCAGGTCCCGCCTGCCGCCTTCGTCGTCGCGCGGCCGAGCGAGATCGCGCCCGAGCCTTTCCCCGACGACCGCACCGACATCAATCCCGGCGAAACCGTGCTGCTGATCGTCGAGGACGATCCGCATTACGCGCGCATCATGGCGGATCTGGCGCGGGATTCCGGCCTCAAGATCCTGGTGGCCTCGCGCGGCGCCGAGGCGCTGGCGCTCGCCCGGGAATACCAGCCGACCGCCGTCTCGCTCGACGTGTTCCTGCCGGACATGCTCGGCTGGACCGTGCTGAGCCAGCTGAAGCAGCACCCGGCGACGCGCCACATTCCCGTGCAGATCGTCACCATGGACGAGGATCGCCAGCACGGACTCGCGCGCGGGGCCTTCTCCTTCATCACCAAACCCGCCACCAAGGACGGGCTCGAGCAGGCGCTCGCCAAGATCCGCGACTACGCGACGCCGCGGCGCCGGCGCCTCCTCGTGGTGGAGGACAATACCGACGAGCAGCGCAGCATCGCCGAGCTGCTCGGCCACGACGACATCGACATTCTCTCGGTCGGCACCGGCGGCGAGGCGCTGGAGATCCTCCGCCAGCAGCAGATCGACTGCGTCGTCCTCGATCTGCGCCTCCCGGACATGTCCGGCTTCGATCTGCTGCAGAAGATCCGCGACAACTCCGACCTCTCCGAGCCGCCGGTGGTGGTCTTCACCGGCCGCGAGCTCTCGGCGGAGGAGGACGCCGAGCTCCATACCATGGCGCGAAGCGTGGTGGTGAAGGGGGTCGAATCGCCGGAGCGGCTCCTCGACGAGACCGCGCTCTTCCTGCACCGGGTGGTCTCCGACCTGCCGGCGGAGAAGCAGCGCATGCTGGAGCGGCTGCACAGCTCCGACGAGGATCTGGTCGGCAAGCGGGTTCTGCTGGTGGACGACGATGCGCGCAACATCTTCGCCCTCTCGAGCGCGCTGGAGCGGCGCGGCATGCGTGTGCTCACCGCCACCACCGGCAGCGAGGCGATCGCGCTCCTCGACAGCACGCCGGAAGTGGCGATCGTGCTGATGGACATCATGATGCCGGAGATGGACGGCTATCAGACCATGCAGGTGATCCGCGCCAACCCGGGCTACCGGCGGCTGCCGATCATCGCGCTCACCGCCAAGGCGATGAAGGGCGACCGCGAGAAGTGCCTGGAGGCCGGCGCCTCCGACTACCTCGCCAAGCCCGTCAACACCGAGCAGCTGCTGGCGGCGCTGCGCATGTGGCTGCACCGCTAGGATCGACGGGACCGGGCATGGCCGCCAAGGAGCCCATCAACATCCTCCTGGTCGATGACCAGCGCGAGAAGCTGCTCGCCTACGAGGCGATATTGGGAGAGCTCGGCGAGACCCTGATCACCGCCAACTCGGCGCAGGAGGCCTTCGGTCATCTGCTCCGCCAGGAGATCGCAGTCATCCTGGTCGACGTCATCATGCCGGAGCTCGACGGCTTCGAGCTCGCGCGCATGATCCGCGACCATCCGCGCTTCCAGACCACCGCGATCATCTTCGTCTCGGCGATCGCGCTGGCGGATGTCGACCTGCTCAAGGGCTACGAGCATGGCGGCGTCGACTATGTCTCGGTGCCGGTGGTGCCGGAGCTGCTGCGCGCCAAGGTCCGGATCTTCGCCGACCTCTATCGCAAGACGCGGGAGCTCAAGCTCCTCAACACCGATCTCGAGCGCCGCGTCGACGAGCGGACGGCGGAGCTTGCCCGCGCCAATGCCGAGCTGGAGCGGCGGGTCGAGGAGCGCACCCGCGAGCGCGAGGTGGCGATGGCGCAGGTGCACGAGATGCAGAAGCTGGAGAGCCTGGGCCAGCTCACCGGCGGCGTCGCGCACGACTTCAACAACCTGCTGATGGCGATCCTCGGCAACCTCGAGGTGCTGTCGCGCCGCTCGGCCACCGACGAGCTGACGGTGAAGCGGCTCCTCGACGGGGCGATCCGCGCCGCCGAGCGCGGCACCGCGCTCACCCGACGCATGCTGGCCTTCGCGCGGCGCCAGGAGCTCAGGCCCGAGCGGGTCGACGTGGCGCGCCACGTCTTCGGCATGGTGGAGATGCTGCGCCGCTCCATCGGCCCCACCATCGAGATCGCGGCCGAGTTCGAGGAGACGCTGCCGCCGATCCGGGTCGATCCGAGCCAGCTCGAGCTCGCGATCCTGAACCTCGCGCTGAACGCCCGCGACGCGATGCCCGATGGCGGCCATCTGCGTATCGCCGCCCGCCAGGAGGAGGTCGCCGACGGCTCCGGCATCAACCTCGCCGCGGGCGGCTATGTCTGCATCGCCGTCACCGACAGCGGCACCGGCATGGACGAGGCGACCTTGAAGCGGGCGCCGGAACCGTTCTTCACCACCAAGGAGATCGGCAAGGGCACCGGCCTCGGCCTCTCCATGGTCTATGGCCTCGCGACCCAGTCGGGCGGCCTGGCGCGCATCATGAGCGAGAGGGGCAAGGGCACCACGGTGGAGATCTGGCTGCCGGTCGCCGAGGCCGACATCCTGCAGCTCGCCACGCCGGCGAGCGGCGCGACGCCGCGGACTGTACGCTGCGCCTCGATTCTCCTGGTGGACGACGACCCGCTGGTGACCGAGGGCACGGTGGAGATGCTGGAGTATCTCGGCCATCGCGTCACCACCGCCGCTTCCGGAGCCGAGGCGCTCGCGCTGGTGAAATCCGGGGCGGAGATCGACCTGGTGATCACCGACTACGCGATGCCCGGCATGACCGGCATGGTGCTGGCGGAGCAGATCCGCAAGCTCAAGCCGGAGATGCCGATCGTCCTCGCCACCGGCTATGCCGAGCCGCCCGGCGACCAGAGCGTGCAGACCGTGCGCCTGCCCAAGCCCTACCGGCTGGAGAAGCTGGCCTCGCTGCTGAACGGGCTGCTGAGCCGCGAGCCGACCGTGCTCCGCGGCGCGCGCTGAGAGCATCAGCGCGGTCGAAAGCGGCGATCCGGGATAGGGATCCGCGACCGGCCGCGTCTTCAACCGCAGGGCGCCAGGAACCAAGCGGCCGAGGGCTACTCCGCGGCTCGCTCCGCCGCGGCGTCGCGCGCGGCAGCCCAGGCGGTGGCGCTGATCGAGGACCAGACGGGAATGCCGAGCTTCTCGCGGAGCCGCGGCAGCACGCCCAGGGTCGGCAGCTGCGAGCAGGCGATGAAAAGCGACCGGCTCTTCGGGGTCACCGTGCGCAGGGCCAGATCCAGCACCTCTTCCTCGGTGACGCGGCCGAGCGCGTCGACGTCCGGGCAGGCCAGCGTGTCCAGCACTTCCACGGCGATGCCGGCCTCGGCGAGATAGGCGCGGAGCCCGTCGTTCACGGGCGCCAAATAAGGCGTCGCCACCGCAGTCTCGCGCACGCCTTCGTGCCGCAGCACATCCACCATCGCCGCCGCGGTGCTGACGACGGTGGCGCCGCTGCGCTGGCGGAGCGCCGCCGTGATCTCGGCGACACCCTTGGCGCCGGAGAGGAAGCCGGCGGAGGTGCAGCCATGCACCACCAGGGTCGGATGCGACGGCAGGAAGTCCTCGACCGCCGCGAGCGTGCTGCGGGCATAGCGCGGCATGTTCTCCACCGTCACGCCCTCCGACGGCACCGGAACACGGGCTACCGCGAAAGGCGCCAGCTCCGGTGCAAGCGCGGTCATCTCCCGCGCCATCGTCGTGTTGTTGGCGGGCACGACCAGCACCGCCTGCGGCTCGGTCTGCTCCATGATCCCTCCGGTAATCCGCAGAGAAAGTCTAGGAGGCCCTCGCATCCCCTGCAAGGCACGTCCCGGCTGCGTCATTCCTACATTGGTATAAGGAACGTCGCATTTGCAGCGAGAGATCATGACCGATCACATCCCAATCGACCCCGCGCGCTTCCGATCGGCGGCGCCTCACTACCTCCAGGGGCGACCGCCCTATTCGGCGCTGCTGATCCAGAGAGTGGTCGCGCTCTGCGCGCTTGGCAGGAGAGACCGCGTGCTGGATCTGGGCTGCGGGCCGGGGCAGCTTGCGGTTGCGCTGGCGCCCTTCGTCGGCGAGGTGGTCGCCATGGATCCCGAGCCGGCGATGCTGCAGGCCGCCGCCACCGAGGCTGCCCGGCTCAATCTCCCCCTCCGTCTCGTCGCCGGCGGCTCCGAGGATCTCGCGTCTGCGCCGGGCCGGTTCCGAGTGGTCACGATGGGGCGATCCTTCCACTGGATGGATCGGCCGCGCACCCTTGCCCGCCTCGACGGGCTGATCGAAGCCGAGGGCGCCGTGGTGCTGTTCCGCGACCGGCATCCGGCATTGCCCGAGAATGCCTGGTCCGATGCCTACCGCGAGCTGCTGCGCCGCTACGCCGCCGAGGAGCAGGCCGGCCTGCCGCATCGCGGGCCGCACTGGCTGCCGCATGAGGCAGTGCTGCTGGCGTCGCCTTTCTCGCAGCTTGAGCGGTATGGGGTGATCGAGCGCCGGGCGACGCCGGTCGCTACCTTCGTGGAGCGCGCCTTCTCGATGTCGAGCACCGCACCGGCGCGCATTGGCAACCGCGCCGCGGAGCTGGCAACGGAAGTCGAGCGGCTGATGGCCGCACACGCGGTGGATGGGCTGGTCGCCGAGGTGGTGGAGACGGAGGCGCTGATGGCGCACCGCCCTGCCGCCGATGGGACGGGCTGATCCGCCCCCTCAGGCGGCCTGCCGGCGAACCGCGGCGATGATCTGCGGGCGGTGCCGGGCAAGCTGCGCCGTCATCTCCTGAAGATGCGAGGACGGCGTACCGCCGCCGGACGACGTGACGGCGGTCCGCCTCCGCCGCTACCGCGGCTCCAGAGCGCGGCAGGCGCGCCAGACCTTCTCGGCGGTCGCCGGCATGTCGAGGGCGGCGCCCGCCTCGCCTGGAATCGCATCGGCAACCGCGTTCATGACGGCGGCAAGCGCGCCGGTGGTGCCGGCCTCGCCGGTGCCCTTGACGCCGAGCGGATTGGTGGTGCACGGCACCGCATGCGCGGCGGTGATGAAGAACGGCAGGCCGTCGGCGCGCGGCATCGCATAATCCATGAAAGAGCCGGCGAGGAGCTGCCCGCTCTCGCGGTCGAACACCGCGTCTTCCGAGAGCGCCTGGCCGACGCCCTGGGCGACGCCGCCATGGATCTGCGCCTCCACCAGGACGTGATCCAGCACCGTGCCGCAATCATCCACCGCCGTGTAGCGCGCGAGGGTCACGACCCCGGTCTCCGGATCGATCTCCACTTCGGCGATGTGGCAGCCGTTCGGGAAGGTCTGCGGCACTTCCGTCCGGGCCTTGGTGTCGAGCGGCTCCGCGATCTCGCCGCGCCGCTGCATCTCCGCAGCGCGCTCGGCGACCTGGAACAGCGAGATCCGCCGGTCGGTGCCGGCGACGATGAAGTCTCCACCCTCGTAGCCGATATCGACCTCGGCGGCTTCCAGCAGCAGCGAGGCGATGCGGCGTCCCTTCTCCAGCATCAGATCGACCGTGCGCAGGATGGCGCTGCCGGCGGCGCTGGTGGTGCGCGAGGCGACGCTCGCCGTGCCGGCGAGATCGAGGCGGGTGTCGCCCTGCCGCACCGTCACGCGCTCCTCGGAAATGCCGAGCCGCGCCGCCGCCAGTCGCCGGAACAGCGTGGCGTGGCCCTGGCCGGTCGCCTGCACCGCCATCGCCACGGTGAGGCGGTCGCCGCCGGGAAAGCCGATCGCGGCCTCCTCGCCGGGTTGGCCGCCGGCATGCTCGAGGAAGCAGGAGACGCCGATGCCGCGCCGCCGGCCGGCTTGCGCCGAGCGCGCGCGGCGGCTCTCGAAGCCGCTGAAATCCGCGAGCTCGAGCGCCTTCTCGAGCACCGCCGCGAACTCGCCGCTGTCATAGGTGGTGCCGACGGCGGTCTTGTACGGCATCGATGCCGGCGCGATCAGGTTGCGACGCCGGAGCGCGACGCGGTCGATGCCGGTCTGCCGCGCCGCCGCGTCGATCAGCCGCTCCAGCGCATAGTTCGCCTCCGGCCGGCCGGCGCCGCGATAAGGACCGATCTGCACGGTGTTGGTGAAGGCACAGCGCACCTCCACGGCGATGCGCGGGATGTCGTACATGCCGGGAAAGCAGCGCGCAAAGTTGCTGGAGGCGATGAAGGCGCCGTGGGAGCTGAGAAAAGCGCCCATGTTCGCGAGCACGCCGACGCGCAGAGCGAGGAACCTGCCGCCCTCGTCCAGCGCCAGCTCCGCCTCGGTGATCGAATCCCTTGCCTGGTTGTCGCTGACGAAGGCCTCGGAGCGGGTCGAGACCCAATGCACCGGCCGGCCGAGCCGCTTCGCCGCCACCAGCAGGGCGACATACTCGGCGTAGGCCGCGGTCTTGGCGCCGAAGGCGCCGCCGACATCGTCGGTGACGACCCGGAGCCGGTCGCGCTCGATCCTCATGCTGGCGGCGAGCTGGTCGCGCAGCATGCCGACGCCCTGGGACGGCACCCGCAGCAGGTAACGATCCTCGCCGGCATCGTAGCTGGCGGTGGCGCCGCGGGTTTCCATCGCGGCGACGACGATCCGCTGGTTCGCCAGTCGCACTTTCACCACGTGCCGCGCGGCGGCAAAGACGCGATCGACCTCGCGCCGGTTCTCCTCGGGATCGGAGCGCGGCCCCGGCCAGTCCAGCGCCAGGTTGCCGGGCGCCTCGGGCCAGAGCTGCGGCGCCCCGGGCCTCACCGCGTCGGCGACGTCGACCACCGCGGCGAGCGGCTCGTAATCGACGGCGACCAGCTCCGCCGCCTCCTGCGCGGCGGCGAGGGTCTCCGCCACCACCAGCGCCACCGGCTCGCCCACATGCATCGCGCGCTCGCCGGCGAGCGGCGGACGGTGCGGCACGATGAGGCGGGCACCGCCGCGCCCGGTCTGCGGCAGCGGATGCGAGAGGCTGCCGGTGCCGGCTGCCTTCATGTCGTCGGCGGTCAACACCGCCAGCACGCCGGGCAGCGCCAGCGCCTCGGCGACGTCGATCGCGCCGATGCGCGCGAAGGCGTGCGGCGAGCGCAGAAAGCAGGCCGCGGCCTGGCCGGGCGCATGCAGATCGTCCATGAACCGGCCGCGCCCCTGGAGCAGCGGCGCGTCCTCGATGCGCGGAGCCCAATCGGCGGGACGGTGATCGTCGGCGGCCATGGAAGCTCCTCAACCGGCCAGCTGCAGGAAAGGCTTGATCGTCCGCCAGAACCCCTCGGGATCCTGAATGTGCGGCGAGTGCCCGCAATGCGGAAGCTCGACCAGCGCGGCGCCCGGGATGCCGGCGGCAAGCTCGCGCGACAACGCCGGCGGCGTCGCGGTGTCGCGCAGGCCCACCATCACGAGAGTGGGATTGCGGATGCCGGCGAGGGCGCCCCGGGCGTCGAAGCGGGCGAGCGCGCGGCAGGCGGCGGCGAAATGCTCCGGCCGCGCGGCGCGCAGGCTCGCCTTGCGCTCCTCGGCGATTTCCGGATGCACGGCGAGGAAGTCGTCGGGAAACATCCGCTGCAGAGCGGTCTCCAGGATCGCCTCCATGCCCTGCGCCTCGACCCGCGCCGCCATGGCTTCGAAAGCGCCTTTCCCCTCGGGCGGGATGGCGGCGCCGGTATCGACCAGCACCAGCCGATCGAAGAGCCTGCCATGGCGGACCGCAAGCGCCACCGAGACGAAGCCGCCGAAGCCGTTGCCGAGGAGATCGGTCTCCCCCGAGAGGCCGAGCTTCGGCAGCTCGGCGGCGATGCGGTCGGCGATGTCCTCGAGCGCCGGTCCGGCAGGCGCGGAGGCGCCGAAGCCCGGCAGATCGACCAGCCACAGCCGCCGTTCGGCGGCGAGCCGCGGCGCGATGCGGTCGAAGGCGCTGCGGTCGGAGAGCAGGGAGTGCAGCAGGACGAGGTTGCGTCCCTCCCCGCTCCGCACCACGTCGAGCCTGGTCCCGCCGGAAGACATGACATCGGCCTCATGTTAACTTAGCGAGCGATAACCGCGATCCGCGCGGCAAGAATATAAGGAGGAAACCGGCCCATGGCGACTGGCGTGAACAGCGGCCCGCGGCTCGACCGGCTGCCGATCTCCTCCTTCCATTACCGGATCTTCTGGCTGATCGGCGCCGGCATGTTCTTCGACGGCTACGACCTCTATGTCGGCGCCTCGGTGCTGGGCGCGGCAGTGCAGTCGAAATTCGCCGCGCTTCCCCAGGTGCCGCAGTTCATCTCCTGGACCTTCGTCGGCATGACCATCGGCTCGCTGGTCGCGGGCTTTCTCGGCGACCATTTCGGCCGGCGCTTCACCTATCAGTTCAACCTCGCCATCTTCGGTCTCGCCTCCCTTGCCGCCGCGGCGGCGCCCAGCATGGAATGGTTGATCCTCTGCCGCTTCTTCATGGGCCTCGGCCTCGGCGCCGAGATCGTGGTGGGCTATTCGACCATGACGGAGTTCGTGCCGCCGACCTCGCGCGGACGCTGGATGGCCTTCATGGCCTTCATCGTCGTCGCCGGCTTCCCTGCCACCTCCCTGCTCAGCACGCTGGTCGTCCCGAGCTATGGCTGGCGGCCGATGTTCGTGGTCGCCGGCATCGGCGCGCTGATCGTCTGGTACCTGCGCAAGCAGCTGCCGGAAAGCCCGCGCTGGCTGGAAAGCCGCGGGAAAACCGAGGCGGCCGAAACGCTGATGCAGGCGATCGAGCGCGAGGCCTCCGGGGGCGCGCCGCTGCCGCCACCCGCCCCGGCGATGCCGGTGCCGCCCTGGACGCTCGCCTCGCTGTTCAGCCCGACACTGCTGCCGCGGCTGGTGGTCGGCTGCGTCGTCCTCGTCACCATCAACACGCTGATCTTCGGGTTCGTCAACTGGCTGCCCACCTTCTTCGGTCAGCAGGGGATCGGCATCGCCCGCTCGCTCGCCTATACGCTGGTGCTGGCGGGCGGCTCACTGGTGGGCTGCGCCGTCGGGGCCTTTGCAGCCGACCGCTTCGGCCGCAAGCGCACCATCATCGGCGCCTCGATCTTCACCATCCTCTTCGGCGCGCTCTATCCCTATATGGTCGCGCCCTCGCTGCTGCTGACCGTCGGCTTCTTCCTGATCGTCGGCATCTACGTGCTGACCGCCGTGCTCTACGGCGTCTATACCACCGAGCTCTTTCCGACCGAGGTGCGGCTGCGCGCCAACGGGTTCTGCAACATGCTCGGCCGCGGCGCCACCATCATCACCCCCTTCATCATCCTGACCCTCTTCAAGAGCTATGGCGTCGGCGGCGTGCTCGGCCTGATGATCGGGCTGCTGCTGGCGCAGATCGTGGTGGTGGCGATCTGGGGCATCGAGACCAGCCGCCGCGGCCTCGAAGAGCTCGAAGCCGCGCCCGGCAGCACCGGCGACACGCCGGCCTGGCGGCCCGCGCTCTAGGCCTTCTCTTTCTCTTTCTCCTCCTCTTCGCGCTCGATCTTGCGGAGCTTGGCGACCGGCATCTGCAGGAACTTGGCGAAGTCGTAGACGGTGGTGTCGTCCTGATCCCAGCAGACATAGCCGCGGCAGTTGGTGGGCCGCGCCTCGTAGACCGTGCAGGTGCGGTCGGAGGCCAGGAACTGGCAGGTCTCGTCGCCGGCCTTGATGCGCTTCTTGCCGGCCCGCGTAACCTTGACGATGTGCTTTGCCTCGAACTGCGAGGGCGTCAGCCCGAGATGACGGGCGAGGCGGCGGATGTCGTAGCCGCTGACCTCCACATAGCCTGCCATTCTGCAGCAGAGAGCAGGACATTTCAGACAATCGAGTGACTTATGCGCGCTCACACGACACCCTTTCAAGCAATCGGCTCGTCGGCATTCGCGGCTGCCGCACGCCCTCTCGATTCACGCACGACGGACCCCGTGACTGTCGGGCGCTCTTCTCTCTGGGACACAGGGACCGAGATGCGGAAGCGCGCAATCGCTGGGAACGGCGCCATCACGCCCGATGAGCTAGATTACCGCCGCCGGAGGTCAATGTCGAAGCCCGTTCGCCTGAACCGCGAGATGGTCACGTCATAGGCAGTTGCGGCTTGCGGAATCCTCAGGGAGACGCCAAATCACCGGGACCTCGGCGCCGGGCATCGGCGCTACCCCGGACCCGGCTTTTCTCGTACCGTCTCGCCTATGGACCTCGTCCCCCTCTTTCATCCGGCCGTCGCCGCCTGGTTCAACCGCAGCTTCGCCAGGCCCACGCCGGCGCAGGCGGAAGCCTGGGCCGAGATCAAGGCTGGGCGGCACGTGCTGATTGCGGCGCCGACCGGCTCTGGCAAGACGCTCGCCGCCTTCCTTGCCGCCATCGACGGGCTGGTGCGTCAGGGCCTCGGCGACGGCGGGCTCAAGGACGAGACGCAGATTGTCTATGTGTCGCCGCTAAAGGCGCTCTCCAACGATATCCGCAAGAACCTCGAGGCACCGCTCGCCGGCATCCGCAAGGCGCTCGAGGAAGCAGGCCTGCCCGAGCTGGAGATCCGCAGCTGGGTGCGGACCGGCGACACGCCGGCCCATGAGCGCGAGCGCATGCGTCGCCGCCCACCCCACATTCTCGTCACCACGCCGGAATCGCTCTACATTTTGCTCGGCTCCGAGTCGGGGCGGGCGATGCTGTCGACGACGCGGAGCGTCATCGTCGACGAGATCCATGCCCTTGCCCCCAACAAGCGAGGCGTGCATCTGGCGCTGTCGCTGGAGCGGCTGCAGGCGCTCTGCGACCGGCATTTGCTCCGCATCGGCCTCTCGGCGACCCAGAAGCCGATCGAGGAAGTGGCGCGCTTCCTGGTCGGCGCCGGCGCCGAGGGCGGTCCGGCGCCGGAGTGCCGGATCATCGATTCCGGCCATCGCCGCGCCCGCGATCTCGCCATCGAGGTGCCGCCCTCGCCGCTCGAATCCGTCATGTCGATGGAGGTCTGGCAGCAGGTCTATGACCGGCTCGCGAGCCTCATCGAGACGCACCGCACCACCCTCATCTTCGTCAACACGCGCCGGCTCGCCGAGCGCGTCACCCGCCAGCTCTCCGACCGCATCGGCGCGGATTTCGTCACCGCGCACCACGGCAGCCTCGCCAAGGAGCAGCGCTTCAAGGCCGAGCAGCGCCTGAAGAGCGGCAGCCTCAAGGCGCTGGTGGCGACCGCCTCGCTCGAGCTCGGCATCGACATCGGCGAGGTGGATCTCGTCTGCCAGCTGGGATCGCCGCGCTCGATCGCCAGCTTCCTGCAGCGGGTCGGCCGCTCCGGCCACGCGATCGATGGCACGCCCAAGGGCCGGCTCTTTCCGCTCTCCCGCGACGAGCTGGTGGAATGCGCGGCGCTCCTCGACAGCGTCGGTCGTGGCGAGCTCGACCGGCTCACCATTCCCGAGCGGCCGCTCGACGTCCTCGCGCAGCAGATCGTCGCCGAGACGGCGGCGCGCGACTGGGACGAGGACGCGCTCTTCGCCCTCTTCCGCCGCGCCATGCCCTATCGCGACCTGCCGCGGGCGGATTTCGACGCCCTGGTCGCCATGCTGGCCGAAGGGTTCAGCACTAGGCGCGGCCGCGGCGGCGCGCTCATCCATCACGATGCGGTCAACCACTCGCTGCGCGGCCGGCGCGGCGCGCGGCTCACCGCGCTCACCTCCGGCGGCACCATCCCCGACACCGCCGACTACCAGGTGCTGCTGGAGCCGGAGAACCACGTCATCGGCACGGTGAACGAGGATTTCGCCGTCGAGAGCATGGCCGGCGACATCTTCCAGCTCGGCAACAGCTCCTATCGCATCCAGCGCGTCGAGCGCGGCACCGTCCGCGTCGAGGACGCGGCGGGCCAGCCGCCCACCATCCCGTTCTGGCTCGGCGAGGCGCCGGGGCGCAGCGACGAGCTCTCGCAGTCGGTGTCGCGCCTGCGCAAGGACGTGGAAACGAAGCTCCAAATGGATCCGAGTGGCGCGGGCGCGGCGCACTGGCTCACCGAGGAGCGTGGCCTTGCCGAGCCGGCGGCGCGGCAGCTCGCCGAGTATCTCGCGGGCGGCCGCGCCGCGCTGGGCGCGCTGCCGACTGACGATACCATCGTCCTGGAGCGCTTCTTCGACGAGTCCGGCGGCATGCAGCTCGTCCTCCATTCGCCCTTCGGCAGCCGGCTCAACCGCGCCTGGGGCCTGGCGCTCCGCAAGCGCTTCTGCCGCAAGTTCAATTTCGAGCTGCAGGCGGCCGCCACCGAGGACAACATCGTGCTGTCGCTGACCTCGGCGCACAGCTTCGAGCTCGCCGGCGTCGCCCATTACCTGCACTCGGCGAGCGTGCGCGATCTCCTGACCGAGGCGCTGCTCGACGCGCCGATGTTCACCACCCGCTGGCGCTGGGTTGCCGGCGTGGCGCTGGCCCTGCCGCGCTTCCGTGGCGGCAGGAAAGTGGCGCCGCAGCTCATGCGCATGCAGGCGGAGGACCTGGTGGCGGCGGTCTTCCCCGACCAGGTGGCCTGCGGCGAGAACCTGGTGGGACCGCGGGAAATTCCCGACCACCCGCTGGTGCGGCAGACGATCGACGACTGCCTCGAGGACGCAATGGACATCGCCGGCCTCGAGGCGCTGCTGAGGCGCATCGAGAGCGGCGCCATCCGCATCGTGGCGCGCGACCTGACCGAGCCCTCGCCGCTCGCCCTCGAAGTGCTGTCGGCGCGCCCCTATGCCTATCTCGATGATGCGCCGCTGGAGGAGCGGCGAACGCAAGCCGTGATGGCGCGGCGCTGGCTCGCGCCGGAGACCGCGGCGGATCTCGGCCGCCTTGATGCCGAGGCGATCGCCCGCGTGCGCGAGGAGGCCTGGCCCGATCCCGCCAATGCCGACGAGCTGCACGACGCGCTGGTGTGGCTCGGGTTCCTCTCGGCGGCGGAGGTGGAGGCGCGGCCGCACTGGCGCGACTGGCTCGCGGCGCTCGGCCGCCAGAAGCGCGCCGCGCGCCTCGAGGCGCCTGGCACCACGCTCTGGATCGCCGCCGAGCGGCTGCCGCATCTTGCCGCGCTCTGGCCGAAGGCGCGCTGCCATCCGCCGATCAAGGCGCCGGCCAACCGCGACAAAGACGTCTCCCCGGAGGAGGCGCTCGTCGAGCTGCTGCGCGGCCGGCTCGAAGGATTGGGGCCGGTGACGCAGGCGGCGCTGGCGGCGCCGCTCGGCCTCGGCATCGACGATTTTGCGGCGGCGCTCGCGGTGCTGGAGACCGAGGGCTTCGCCATGCGTGGCCGCTTCACGCCCGGCGCCGCGACGGAGGAATGGTGCGACCGCCGGCTGCTGGCGCGCATCCACCGCTACACGGTGAAGCGGCTTCGCGCCGAGATCGAGCCGGTGGCGGCGCGCGACTTTCTGCGCTTCCTCTTCGCCTGGCAGCGCCTCTCGGCCGACACGCGGATGGCGGGACCCGATGCGCTGGAGGCGATCATCGGCCAGCTCGAAGGCTTCGAGGCGCCGGCCGCCGCCTGGGAGAGCGAGATCCTGCCGGCGCGGCTCCAGGGCTACGATCCGGCCTGGCTCGACGATCTCTGCCTCTCCGGCCGGATTGTCTGGGCACGGCTGAAGCCGCGGGAGACGCGCCCCGGCGGCGGCGAGCGCGGCGTCTCGCCGGTGCGGACGACGCCGATCACCCTGCTGCCGCGGCGGCACGCGGCGCTCTGGGCCTCGCTGTCGCCGGCGCTCGACGCGGCAGAGCCGAGCGGCCGCGCCCAGGCGGTGCTCGACGCCATCCGCGAGCACGGCGCCTCCTTCTTCGACGAGCTCGTCGACGGCACCGGCCTGCTGCGTCCGCAGGTCGAGGAGGCGCTCGCCGAGCTGGTGGCGCTCGGCCACATCAATTCCGACAGCTTCAGCGGGCTCCGCATCCTGCTGATGCCCGCGGATCGCCGCAGCGGCCGGCGCGGCCGCGCCGCCGCTGGCATGGAGGATGCCGGGCGCTGGGCGCTGGCCCGGCGCGCCCGGCTGCGGCAGGACGCCGGCGATGGCAACACCGACGCCGTCGAGCATGTGGCGCGCGCGCTGCTCCGCCGCTACGGCGTCGTGTTCTGGCGGATGCTCGGTCGCGAGGCCGACTGGCTGCCGCCGTGGCGCGATCTCTTGCGCGTCTATCGCCGACTGGAGGCGCGCGGCGAGATCCGCGGCGGCCGCTTCGTCGCCGGCTTCTCCGGCGAGCAGTTCGCGCTCACCGACGCGGTCGGCGCGCTCCGCAAGCAGCGCCGCGAGCAGGACAAGGGCGCCGCCGTCTCGCTTTCCGGCGCCGATCCGCTCAACCTCGTCGGCATCCTGACGCCGGGATCGAAGCTCGCCGCGCTTGCCGGCAACCGCGTGCTCTTTCGCGAGGGCGTACCGGTCGCCTGCCTCTCTGGCGGCGAGGCGCAATTCCTGGAACCGCTGGAACCGGCGCTGGAGTGGGAGGTGCGCAAGGCCCTGCTGCGCGGCACCCGCCGTCTGGTGATTTCCTGACGCGTCAGGCGCTCGACGAAAGAAACCGC
>DATJOK010000209.1:0-3646 GCA_035507155.1 Allostellaceae bacterium | reverse complement strand
CGGTGAGGCGCACTCCGTCGCGCTCGATGCTTTCGACGTCGTGCTGTTGCGGCAGGATCCGCCGTTCGACCTCGCTTACATCACCTCGACGCATATGCTCGAGCGCATCCAGCGCAAGACGCTGGTGGTCAACGACCCGGCGCATGTGCGCAACGCCCCGGAGAAGGTTTTCGTCACCGAGTTTCCAGACCTGATGCCGCCGACGCTGATCACCCGCGACCGCGATGCGATCAAGGCGTTTCGCGCCGAGCATAGCGATATCGTGATGAAGCCGCTTTACGGCAAAGGCGGCGAAGCGGTGTTCCGGCTGACGCGCGAAGACCTCAATTTCGGCTCGCTCTACGATCTGTTTGCCGTGACCTTCCGCGAGCCCTGGGTGGTGCAGAAATATCTGCCGGCGGTGAAAGAGGGCGACAAGCGCATCATTCTGGTCGACGGCGAGTTCGCCGGCGCGGTCAATCGCATCCCGGCGCCGGACGATCTGCGCTCCAATATGGTGCGCGGCGGCGTGCCCAAGGCCACCGACCTCACGGCCCGCGAGCGCGAAATCTGCGCACGGCTTGGCCCGGCGTTGCGCCAGCGCGGGCTCCTCTTCGTCGGCATCGACGTGATCGGCGGCTTTCTGACCGAGATCAACGTCACCTCGCCGACCGGCATTCGTTCGGTGAAGAATTTCGGCGGCGCCGATATCGCGGCGCTGATCTGGGACAAGATCGAGGCGAAGCGGAAGTAGTCTGCCGCTCAACCGGCCGCCGGCGCCGGCGCCGCCACGGCAAAATGCGGCGTGGATTTGCGCACCGAGATCGCTAAGAAAGCCGCGGCGATGCAGAGCAACCCGGCGACGAAGAACGCCGGCAGATAAGTGGAGAACTCGGTGCGCACAATGCCGGCGCCGATCGCCGCGCTCGCGGCGCCGATCTGATGGCCGGTGAAAATCCAGCCGAATACCATGCCGGCGCGCTCGCGGCCGAAACGGTCGGCGGTCAACTTCACCGTCGGCGGCACGGTGGCGATCCAGTCGAGGCCGTAGAAGACCGCGAAGACCGACAAGCTCCCCAGTGAGAAATCGGTATAGGGCAGCGCGACCAGCGAGAGTCCGCGCAGCCCGTAATACATGAACAGCAGCTTGCGCGGATCGTAGCGGTCGGTGAGCCAGCCTGACGCCGTGGTGCCGAAGAGATCGAAAACACCCATCAGCGCCAGCAGGCTTGCCGCCCGCACTTCGGGAATGCCCTCGTCGCCGCAGAACGAGATCAGATGCGTGCCGACGAGGCCGTTGGTGGTGAAGCCGCAGATGAAGAAGGTCGCGAACAGGAACCAGAAATCCCGAAACTGCACCGCATGGCCGAGCGCGCTGAACGCCACGGTGAGGGCGTGCCGGTGCGGACCGGCGGCGGGAGCGTCCTCGGTCGCGCCATAAGGCCTCACCCCGATATCCGCCGGCCGCTCCGGCAGCAGCCACAACACGATCGGTGCCAGCGCGCCGGTGCAGGCGGCGACCGTCAGCACCACGCCGCGCCAGCCGGCGGCCTCGGCGATCGCTGCGAGACCCGGCAGGAAGATCAAGGTGCCGGTCGCCGTGCTCGCGGTCAGCACCCCCATCACCAGGCCGCGATGGCTGGCGAACCAGCGATTGACCACGGTGGCGCCCAGGACCATGGCGACGCAGCCCGATCCGAGGCCGGAGAACACGCCCCAGCTCAGGATGAGCTGCCAGGGCTCGCGCATGAAGGAACTCGCCGCGGTCGCCGCCGACATCAGCAGCAGCGCCGCGATCAGCGTGCGCTTGAGGCCGAAAGTCTGCATCAGCGCCGCCGCGAAGGGGCCCATCAGGCCGTAGAGGAAGATGCCGAGAGCGGCGGCGATCGAGATCACGTCGCGCGACCAGCCGAAGGCCTGCTCCAGCGGCTGGATCAGCACCGAGGGGGCCGCGCGCTGTCCCGCCGCCGCCAGCAGCGACAAGAAGATCACGCCGACGACGACAAAGGCATAGTTCTGGCCAAACGGCCGGGTCCGCGCTATCTTCATGTTACTAACCGGTACGTCTCGGGTGACCGCCTGTATACGTACCGATCGGTACGCGCGTCAAGGGCGAATCTCCGAAGACCTGATATGCCCGACAAGACAAATGTGAAACCGAGGCCTCCCCGCCTGGGGGCAGCAACCGGCGATCGACCGGCGCGGGCGGTCGACCGGATCCGCCAGACCGCGCGCGAGCTCTTCTATCGCGAGGGCATCCGCGCCGTCGGCGTCGAGGAGATCGTGAGCCGAGCCGGCGCCACCAAACCCAGCCTCTACCGCAGCTTCTCGTCCAAGGACGAGCTCGCTGCCGCCTATCTCCGGGACTACGACGCGGAATTCTGGGCGCGCTTCGATGCCGCGGTGGAAGCACATCCCGGCGATCCCCGCGCGCAGGTGCTCGCCTTCCTGAAGCGTCTCGCGAGCCGCGCGCTGGTCGCGAACTACCGAGGCTGCGGCCTCACCAACGCCGCGGTCGAGTATCCGGAAGCCGGCCATCCCGCCCGCCTGGTGGCGGAGGAGAACAAGCGCGAGCTCCGCCGGCGCCTGCGGGAAATGGCGGCGGCGATGGGTGCGCCGTCGCCGGCGACGCTCGGCGACGGGCTGCTGCTGCTGATCGAGGGCGCCTATGTCTCGGGCCAGCTCTTCGGCGAGGGTGGTCCTGCCGGCGCCCTGCCGGAGGTCGCCGCCCGTCTCATCGAGGCGAGCCTCGACCGGACGGCGGCCAAGCGCTCGAATTAACCCGCCGCTAACCAAACCGGCATATAGCCCGCTGGCCGCTCAAGCCCTGGAGCGGCGAGGCAGGTCAGGCGGGTGCGCATGGGAGTCGACCGCGACGGCGTCATCGTCCTCTTCAAAGGGCACTCGCTCTACGGCAGCGTCGCCGCGATGGTCGACCAGCTCACCGAAGCGCTGCGGCGCCAAGGTTTCGAGACGGCCACCTTCGACACCCGCGCGCCAGACTGCGTCGCCTCGATCCTCACGGTATTGCGGCAGAACCGGGTCCGCGCCTTTTTGAGTCTCAACGGCTACGGATTGCCGGCTGCCGGACAGGGGGCTGGCTTCTACGAGCTGACCGATGCGCCGGTGATGATCTATTTCGTCGATCATCCCGCTTATCATTTTCCGACCATCCGCTCGCCGGTGCCGCGCCTCGCCGTCAGCTTTCCGACCGCCCATCACGTCGCCTTCTGCCGTGACCACGTGCGCGGCGATATCGCGATCCGGCATCTGCCTCACGCAACCGAACCGGCCGAGCCCGCCCCATGGGAAGCGCGCGACATCCCGCTCTTTCTCAGCGCGACTCTCGCCGCCGATGCGGAAGCTTTTCGGGCCGCCTGGCGCCAGCACGGGCCCGCCGTCGAGGCGCAGCTCAACGCGATCGTCGATGCCCATGACGCCGATCCGGTCCGGCCGCTGCACGAGCACATTCTTGCCATTCTCGGCACGGCGCCGCCGATCGAGGTGCTGTCCTCCTACTTCCGCCTGGCGGACATATATCTGCGCTGCCGCGCCAAGCAGCGGATGGTCGCCGCGCTGTCCGATCTGCCGCTCGTGCTCTGCGGGGAAGGTTGGGATGCTGCCCGCTTCGCCGGCACTGCGATCCGTTATCTCGGGCCGCGGCCGG
>DATJOK010000208.1:0-28169 GCA_035507155.1 Allostellaceae bacterium | reverse complement strand
GCTGAGGTTGCGACCGTGGATCTGCAGCGCGCTCACGTTGAAGCTGCCGCCCTCCCAGCCGAAGGCCTTCGCGGTATCGAGGCCGAGCGTCATGGTGGTGAGGCCGTCGTAGTCGAAGCCGCGGTGGATGCCGCCGCTCACGTTGCCGAGCACCTCGCTGGTCTCGACGATATCGAGCGAGAATCCGTAGCGGCCGATCGCCGTGCGCAGCCCACCCATGTCGCCGAGCAGATTGGCGCGCGAGGGCGCGAAGAGCCCGGTCAGGAAATTCGGATCGGCCGCTGCGCCCTGGGTCTGCGCCAAAGCGGGCGAGGCGGCGAAGAAGGCGAGAAAGCCTGCGCCCGCGAAGACCCGTCGCGCGGCCCGGCCGGAGCCTGCGGACGTGATGCCAGATGCTTGAACGAACATATGCTTTTCCCCCGTTTGAGCGCCCGCCGCCCGTCCGCCGGGTGTCGGTGGCGGCGGCAGCGCACAAACGATAATAAGAATGATTTGCATTTGCAATATCTCTCGCGCTGCGGCGGAGCGAGGAAGCCAGGGCTGCCGGAATGCTGCTGCCGGCAATGGCCGGCGCCACCTGCCGCCGCCCCAGCACCTCCCGCGGCGGCGGGAATCCGATCGGCGCGGGATTGGCGACAACACCGATAAAGCTGGAGTGTGTTCTGATTCAATCCGGCCGGAACATGCTCTAGAGTGCGCCGCTCACATCGAGTCCGCGCATGATCCTGCTCTTCCGCTCGTCCACCAACTCCGCCGCCCGCTGGACGGTGGAGCTGCACAAGCATCTTCCCGATCTCGAGGTCCGCGTCTATCCGGAGATCGGCAACGCCGGCGATATCGACGCCGCGCTGGTGTGGAAGCCGCCGCCCGGCCTGCTCGCCTCGCTGCCCAACCTTCGCATGATCGCGACCTTGGGCGCCGGCGTCGATTTCCTCTACGCCGATCCGACGCTGCCGCGCCACGTGCCGATCGTGCGCCTGGTCGATCCCTATATGTCGGAGGCGATGAGCGAGTATGTGCTGACCCAAGTGCTGCGGCTCCATCGCCAGGATCTGACCTATGCGGGGCAGCAGCGCGAGCGGCTTTGGCGCGAGCACCATCAGCCGAACGCCGCCGAGCGGCGCATCGGCATCCTCGGCCTCGGCGAGCTCGGCGGCGACGCCGCGCGCAAGCTCGCGGTGCTGGGATTCCAGGTGGCGGGTTGGAGCCGCCGCGAGCGGCGGCTGCCGGGGATGCAAAGCTTCCATGGTCCCGACGGGCTCATGGCGCTGGCGCGGCAGAGCGAGATCCTGGTCTGCCTGCTGCCGCTGACGCCGGAGACGGAAGGCGTGCTGAACGCGCGGCTCTTCGCGGAGATGCCGAAAGGCGCCGCCATCATCAACGCGGCGCGCGGCGCCCATCTGGTGGATGAGGACCTGATCGCCGCCCTCGAAAGCGGCCAGCTCTCCGCCGCGGTGCTCGATGTCTTCCGCGAGGAGCCGTTGCCGGCGCGGCATCCGTTCTGGACGCATCCACGCATCATCGTGACGCCGCATGTGGCGGCGGCGACCCACGCGCCGACGGGGGCGCTCAGCGTCGCCGACAATCTGAAGCGGCTCGCCGACGGCAGGCCGCTCCTCAACGTGGTCGACCCCGAGCTTCGCTACTGATCTAGACTTCGCGCGCGGCGGCGGCGACCACGCCGGAGAAATCCGAGAGAAAGACCGCGCCCTTCACCGTGCGCTGCACCAGCACGTTGCGCCGGTCCTCCTCGTCGCGGCGACGGCGCGCGAAATCGAGCGCGCTCAGGCGATCGAGCGCGCGGGTGACCGCCGGCTTCGAGATCCTGAGCAGGCCCGCGAGGCCGCGCACCGTATGCGGCGGCGGCGTCATGTAGATGGTCAGCACCACGGCAAGCTGGCGCGCCGAGAGATCGGCGCCGCCATTGCGCACCGTCGTCACCAATGCCCGCCGCCAGAGATCGAGCGCCTCCTGCGGCTTCACCGCCAGCGCCATCGCCGCCTCCGAAGATCGTTCCGCCTGCGTACCGATCCTCGGAAAATGTGGTTGATGAAGGGTTAACGGCGGCGTTTACCAAGGCGAAAGCGAGCTTGTTCCCACCCCCCCCGCCCTGACCCTCCCCCTCCAGGGGGGAGAGGAATTCGCGACTGCCTCACCTCATATCCTCTCCCCCCTTGAGGGGGAGGGTCAGGGAGGGGGGTGAGCCGCAGTCTCGGAACTACCTACCCGCCGAACTTCTTCCGCACCATCGCGTAGAGCGCCCGCAACGCCAGCGCCTCGCCGCCTTCCGGCCGGCCCGGCCGCGTGCTGCCGTTCCAGGCGTAGGTGTCGATGTGCGCCCAGGGTGTCGTCGGCGCCACGAACTCCGAGAGATAGATCGCCGCGGTGATGGCGCCGGCGAATCCCGACTCCGACGCGTTGTTGATGTCGGCGAGCTTGCTGTCGAGGAGCTTGCGATAGGGCTTCCAGAGCGGCAGGCGCCAGAGCGGGTCGGCTTCGGCGCGACCCGCAGCGAGCATCGCCTCGGCGAGCGCGTCGTCGTTGGCGAAGAGCGCCGGCAGCTCCGGCCCCAGCGCCACGCGGGCGGCGCCGGTCAAGGTCGCCGCATCGAGGATCATCGTCGGCTTCTCGCTGTCCGCCTCGGCGAGCGCGTCGCAGAGGATGAGGCGCCCTTCGGCATCGGTATTGCCGATCTCCACCGTCAGGCCCTTCCGCGTGTTGATGATGTCCATCGGCCGGAAGGAGGTGGCGGAGACGAAATTCTCCACCGCGGGAATGAGAACGCGAAGCCGTACCGGCAGCCCCGCATCCATGATCGCGCTCGCGAGGCCGAGCAGCGTCGCGGCGCCGCCCATGTCCTTCTTCATCATGCGCATGCCGGCAGAGGTCTTGAGATCGAGACCGCCGCTGTCGAAGCAGACGCCCTTCCCCACCAGAGTCAGCTTCGGCGCCTTGGCATCGCCCCAGCGGATGTCGACGAGGCGCGGCGCCCGCGCGCTGCCGCGGCCCACCGCGTGGATCATCGGATAGTTCTCGGCGAGGAGCGCGTCGCCGGCGATCACCGCCACCTGCGCGCCGTTCTCGCCCGCCACCTGCTCTGCGGCGAGCGCCAGCTCCGCCGGCCCCATGTCTTCTGCCGGCGTGTTGATGAGATCGCGGGCGAGCGTGATGCCGCGGGCGAGGCGCTCGGCCTCGCCACGGTCGGCCTCGGCAGGCCAGACCAGCTCGGCGGGTGCGCGGCTTCGTCGCTTGTAGCGCTCGAAGGCATAGGATCCGAGCGCCCAGCCGAGCGCCAGCCGCGTCGAGGCGTCTCTGCCGGGCTTGGCGTCGAGCGTGTAGCTCCCTTCCGGCAGCGCGTCGGGCAAGCCGCCCAGCGCCCAGATCGGCTCCGCGGGGTTCCAGCCCACCAGCACGCGGCCGAGCTTGCCGGACGCCGTGGGCAGCAGCGCGGTGGTTCCCGCTTCCGCCTTGAAGCCGCTGGCGCCCACCCACTGCCGTTCGGCCTCGCCGAGCCGCCCGAGCGTGTCGGAGAGCGTCTCAGCGGTGACCGGCGTAATCGGAACCGCGGCAGCGGCGGCGGGAACCAGGGCGAAAGGCACGGCGACATACCTCCGGAGGCAAGGGGAGCGCGTAGAATGCGGGTTTCCGCGCGCCTTGCAAGACCGACCGCCTCCCGCCAGAGTGGGGCGCAAAAGGGCTCGAGGGGGTATATGGCAGATTTCACACTCTATATCGGGAATAAGAACTACTCGTCCTGGTCGCTGCGCGGCTGGTTGATGCTGAAGGCGACCGGCGTCCCCTTCGAGGAGGTGCTGATCCGCCTCTCGGAGCCGAACACCCGCACCGAGGTCCTGCGCCGCTCGCCCTCGGGCCGCGTGCCGGCGCTGAAGCACGGCGAGATCCTGGTCTGGGACTCCCTCTCGATCGGCGAGTATCTGGCCGAGCACTTCCCGCAGGCGAAGCTCTGGCCGGAGGATACCGCGGCCCGCGCGCTCGCCCGCTCGGTCAGCGCCGAGATGCATTCCGGCTTCCCGGCGCTCCGCAACCACTTTCCGATGAACATGCGCTCCAGCTTCCCGAACCGGCCGATCACGCCGGAGGTGCAGCCGGACATCGATCGCATCACCTCGATCTGGCACGACTGCCGCGCCCGCTTCGGCGCCGAGGGCCCGTTCCTCTTCGGCCACTTCACCATCGCCGACGCCATGTACGCGCCGGTGGTCAGCCGCTTCCGCACCTACAAGATCGAGATCGACGCGGAACGCCAGGCCTATTGCGACGCCATCTGGAGCATGCCCGCGCTGCAGGAATGGCTGGGATCCGCCCGGAACGAGCCCTGGGTGATCGAGGATTCGGAATTCTAGAGCCCGGGCGGAGGCCGTCGCCTCCGGCCAACGGGCCCAACATCAGGGGGAAATCATGGGATTTCGCTTGCGCCTGCTTGCTGTCATCGCCGTCGCGCTCATCGCGCTCGGGAGCACCGCGCGTGCCGCCGAGAGCCGGCTCGACGCCATCATCGCCGCCGGCGTGCTGAAGATCGGCACCACCGGCGACTACAAGCCCTTCAGCTACCAGAACCCGGAGACCAAGCAGTTCGAGGGGCTCGACATCGACATGATGACGGACCTCGCCAAGGCGCTCGGCGTCAAGGCGGAGTTCGTGAAGACCGCCTGGCCCGCGATGATGGCCGACTTCACCGCCGACAAGTTCGACGTGGCGGCGGGCGGGGTCTCCATCAATCTCGACCGGCAGAAGAAGGGATTCTTCAGCATTCCCTACATGGTCGACGGCAAGACTCCGATAGCGCGCTGCGCCGACAAGGATAAGTTCCAGACCCTGGCGGAGATCGACAAGCCCGGCGTGCGGGTGATCGAGAACCCCGGCGGCACCAACGAACGCTTCGCGCGGGAGAACCTCAAGCAGGCGCCGATCGAGATCTACAAGGACAACGTCACCATCTTCGACCAGATCGTCGCCGGCAAGGCGGATGTGATGATCACCGACGCCAGCGAGACCATGCTGCAGGCGAAGCTGCACAAGGAGCTGTGCTCGATCCATCCCGACCACGCCTTCAACTACGCCGAAAAAGGCTACTGGCTGCAGCGCGACATTGCGTTCAAGGAATTCGTCGACCAGTGGCTGCACCTGGCGCTGAAGACCGGCGACTACCAGCGCATTGCCGACAAGTGGTTCAAATAGAGGAACGACACTTCCCATTCTCTGCCGTCACCCCGGGCTTGACCCCGGGGGTGGAAGCGGAAGACCAGTACCCCTCTGCGTCGTCATGCCCGGCCTTGATCCGGCCATGACGACCTCTGGTGGTTCAGATCTACCGCATTGACGCGGTCTCGTGACAAAGAAACCCGAACCGGACACTCGTGGGTCAAGCCCGGCAATGACGCAAAAAAGTAAGCGAGAGCGATCACGCTTTTACCCATAGTTCAAGACAGAGCGAACAGAGAGACATGACATGATTGGTACCACCCCTCCCGGCGTCGAGATCACCGGCCGCATGCGGCCGGGCTACGAGAAGGTGCTGACTCCCGAGGCAGTCGCCTTCATCGTCGAGCTCGAGCGCAAGTTCGGCGCCGAGCGGAAACGCCTGCTGGCGCGGCGCGCCGAAATCCAGACGAAGCTGAACGAGGGCTGGAAGCCGGACTTCCTGGCGGAGACCCGGGGCGTGCGCGATGCCGACTGGGCGGTGGCGCCGCTGCCCGCCGATCTCCTCGATCGCCGCGTCGAGATCACCGGCCCGACCGACCGCAAGATGGTGATCAACGCCCTCAACTCCGGGGCCAGCGTCTTCATGGCGGATTTCGAGGACGCCAACACGCCGACCTGGGACAATCTGATCGAGGGGCTGATCAATCTCGGCGACGCCATCAAGGGGTCGATCAGCTTCGACGATCCCGGCACCGGCCGGCACTACCAGCTCAACGACAAGATCGCGACACTCCTGGTGCGGCCGCGCGGCTGGCACCTGCCGGAGCTCCACGTGAAGGTCGACGGCGAGCCGATGGCGGGCGCCTTCTTCGACTTCGGCCTCTACTTCTTCCACAACGCCAAGGCGCTCCTCGCCAAGGGGAGCGGCCCCTACTTCTACCTCCCGAAGATGGAGAGCCATCTGGAGGCGCGGCTCTGGAACGAGGTCTTCCTCCACGCCCAGGCGAAGCTCGGCGTGCCCAGGGGCTCGATCAAGGCCACCGTGCTGATCGAGACCATCATGGCCGCCTTCGAGATGGACGAGATCCTGCACGAGCTCCGCGAGCATTCCTCCGGCCTCAACTGCGGGCGCTGGGACTACATCTACAGCTTCATCAAGAAGTTCGCCGAGGACCCGCAGACGGTGATGCCGGACCGTGGCCAGGTCACCATGACCAGCCACTTCCTGCGCTCCTACAGCCTGCTCCTGATCAAGACCTGCCACCGCCGCAACGTCCATGCGATGGGCGGCATGGCAGCGCAGATCCCGATCCGCAACGATCCCGACGCCAACGCCGCGGCGATGGAGAAGGTGCGCGCCGACAAGCTCCGCGAGGCGACCGACGGCCATGACGGCACCTGGGTCGCGCATCCGGGCCTGGTCGGTCTCGCCAAGGAGATCTTCGACAAGGAGATGCCGGAGGCGAACCAGATCGCGCGCCAGCGCCAGGACGTGCATGTGACCG
Source organism: Allostellaceae bacterium (assembly GCA_035507155.1). Lineage (GTDB taxonomy): Bacteria > Pseudomonadota > Alphaproteobacteria > ATCC43930 > CGMCC-115725 > DASZHJ01. The sequence goes on along the minus strand of DATJOK010000208.1, from coordinate 21,501 downwards.
CCGCCGACCTGCTGACGGTGCCGACCGGCACGATCACCGAGGCGGGGCTGCGGCAGAACATCAACGTCGGCATCGGCTATATCGAGGCGTGGCTGCGCGGCACCGGCTGCGTGCCGCTCTACAACCTGATGGAGGACGCCGCCACCGCCGAGATCAGCCGGGCCCAGGTCTGGCAGCAGATCCGCCACGGCGCCAGGCTCGAGGACGGCCGCACGGTGGACCAGGCGCTCTGCCACCAGATCGTCGACGAGGAGCTGGAGAAGCTCAAAGCGACATCAGGCGAGGACGCCTACGCCAAGGGCCGCTACGGCGAGGCGGCAAAACTCTTCCGCGACATGATCGACAGCCCCGGCTTCGTCGAGTTCCTGACCCTCCCCGCCTACGAGCAGGTGGTCGCCGAGGGCGGGTAAATGCGATTACTTCCCTGCCCCTCTCCGCGCGCAGCGGGGAGAGGGAGGGGCCCATTGCGCAGCAATGGGAGGGTGAGGTGTTATCGCCTCAGTCTCGCTGAAACACCCACCTCACCCGCTCGCTGACGCTCGCACCCTCTCCCCCCGCAGGCGGGCGGAGAGGGTTTTGCGCAAGCGTCTTCCTACTTCACGTTGACGAAGCGCAGCGGGAAGTAGTTGTCGGCGGGCTGCACCAGGTCGATGTTCGACTTTGCCGCCCAGACAATCACCTGCTGATGCAGCGGGATGTAGGCGAAGTCGTCCTTCACCATCTTCAGCGCCTCGTGCATCTCCTGGGCGCGCTTCTTCTGGTCGGTCTCGCTCTGGATCTCGTCGATCAGCTTGTCGATCGCCGGGTTCGAGTAGCCGCCGTTGTTGAGCTCGCCCGCATGGGTCTTGGGATCGCGGGTGTGCACGAGATTGATCAGCATGTTGTGCGCGTCGTAGGTCGCCGGCGTCCAGCCCAGCAGGAAGAAGCTGGTGTTGTAGTTGGGCGCCAGGATCTTGGCGAAGTACTTGGCGCGGGTCTGGATCAGCGGCTTCACGGTGATGCCGACGCGCGCCAGCATGGCGGTGACCGCCTGGCAGATCGCCTCGTCGTTGACGTAGCGGTCGTTCGGGCAGTCGAGGCCGGTCTCGAAGCCGTTCGGATAGCCGGCCTCGGCGAGCAGCTTCTTCGAGGCGGCGACGTCATAGGGGAAGCGCTTGTTGAGATCCTCGGAGAAGCCGTTGATGCCCGGCCCCACCATCAGCGCGGTGACGTTCGCCTCGCCGCGCATCACCTTGGTCTTGATCGCCTGCTCGTCGATCGCCTGGTAGAACGCCTGGCGGACGCGCTTGTCCTTGAACGGATTCTTGCCCTTGATGTTCGATTCCAGGAGCTCCGGCCGCGAGGTGTCGAAGCCCAGGAAGATGGTGCGCAGCTCCGGCCCCTCGATGATCTTGAAGCCCTTGGTGTTCTTGATCCGGTCGGTGTCCTGCGGCGGCACCGAATAGATCATGTCCACCTCGCCGGAGAGCAGCGCCGCGACCCGGGTGGAGGCGTTGGCGATGCGCTCGAAGATCACCTCGGTCAGATTGTGCTGCGGCTTGTCCCACCAGCCGGGGAAAGGCACCAGTGTCGTCTTCACGTCGGGCTCGCGGTCCTTCAGCATGAAGGGGCCGGTGCCGTTCTCGTGATTGGTGGCGAAGCTCTCCTCGTTCTTGGTGATGTCGGCGGGGTGCGCGGTGTTGTTCTTCTCGCACCAGGCCTTGCTCATGATGTCCCAGGTGGTGATCTCGTCAGGCAGGATCGGGTCCGGCCCGTTGGTGATGAAGTCGACGGTGAAGTCGTCGACCTTCTTCACCTCCTTCACCGTGGCGACCGTCGTCTTCATGTTGGAGCCGGGGTCGCGCACCCGGTCGAAGGAGAACACCACGTCATCGGCGTTGAACGGCGTGCCGTCGTGGAACTTGACCCCCTGGCGGAGCTTGAAGCGCCAGGTGGTGGGATTGGGCTGCGACCAGGAGACCGCCAGCGCGGGCTCCAGCTTCAGGTGCCGGTCGCGCCGCACCAGCGGCTCGTACATGTTGCTGTCGAAGGAGAGCAGGAAGGTCTCCTGCCGGGCGTAGGGATCCATCGAGTTGGAATCCGCATCGTTCGCCCATTTGAAAACCGCCGCCGAGGCCGGCACCGCCAGCCCCGCCGCCATCGCCGCGACGGCCACTGAAAACGCCCATCTCTTCATCACTGTGTTCTCCCTGTAGGCGCCGCCGAGGATGGCGGCCTCCCTCCGTTTCGATCCCCCGGACGTCGGGCACTGCCCGGCGCCGCAACGCGCCCCAGAGTTTTCCGCCATCGTCGGGGAGTCAAGCCAATAGGGAACGAGACGCCCTCGGCGCCGAGGGCGGGCATGTCGCGGACGCTTTTTCGGATCACCGGCCGGGGGCCGGTCAGGTCGCCGCCGCCAGCTCGCCGAGCGGCACGGGTATCGGCGGAATCGCCGCGGCGCTGACCGCCGCGTCCCAGTCCGCGAGCGTGTGGCTCGGATGGAAGGGCTCGACGGGCGCGGCGAAGAATTTCGCCGCCAGGCCGGCGAAATGCGTCGCTGCCTCGGATCGGCCGAGCGCCTCCAGCTCCGGCATGTTCTCGACGCCGTCGAGGCTGAAATGCCGGTCGCCGATATCGGGGCTGATGCGCACCACGTTCTCCTCGCCCACCAGCGCATGGGCGGTGGCGATCGCCGAGGAGGACTGCGCCTTCATAAAGACGTCACCGATCCGGGCGCCCCAATAGGAGGCGCCCAGCGAGATCCGCTTCTGCCAGGAGACATTGAGATGCTCCGAGGTGCAGCCGAGACTCAGCACCGAGATCTGGTCGCGCGGCCAGTCGAGGACGCCGATCGCCTCGGTCACCGCCAGCGCCAGCGGATTGCGCGCCCAGAGGCTGCCGTCGATATAGGGCAGCCCATCCGGCGAAAGATGGATTGGAAAATAGGTGGGCGCCGCCACCGTCGCCAGCGCCACCTCCACCACCGGCAGCTTGTAGTCGTGCACGAGCTTCGGATGATGCGAGGTCTTGTAGCTGTGCACGCGCTCGGCGGCGAGGTTGAGCGAGGGGATCAGCAGGCGCTTGCGGCTCTCGCCGAGGCGCTGCTCGCCGAAGGTCGCCACCAGCGCCCGGCGCAGCGGCGCATAGGTGTATTTGGCGCGCACCAGCCGCTTCCAGGTGAGGAGACGCTTCTTCGGAAAGATCTCGGCGCCATTCACCTTGTAGAGATCGAGGAGATGCTGGGCGCTGAACCCGAGGCCGAGGCCGATGGCGATGATGCCGCCGGTGGAGGTGCCGGCGATGAGATCGAAATAGTCGGCGACGGGACCGCCGAGCTCCTGCTCGAGCGTCGCCAGGAAGGCGGCGGGGAACACGCCTTTGATGCCGCCGCCATCGATGGTGAGAATGCGCCGCATGCCCCCGCTCGGTCCTGGTCCCGCGGATTCGCGCCTGCGGCCTGCGCTTCGCCGGCATTTCCCGCGGGGATATCGAGCCTAGCGGGGGACAGCTTACTTCCGCGTGAATATCCGAAGTGCCTTGGATTGCAGGATATTAATGAAAGCTTGCCGGATTCCCACGGCATGAGCCTCGACAAGCCGGTAGAGCGTGGCCTAGCCTTGCTTGCGGCGCGGTAGAGGCGGTTCATGGCAGAGAAGCTCATTTGGCTCGAGGCAGCGCTCAACGGGCCATGGTCCCGCCGCTTGCAGCCGAAGATCCCCATCAGCGTCGCAGAGATCGTCGCCGACGGCATCGCCTGCGCCCGCGCCGGCGCCGCCATCATCCATGTGCACGCCTATGACGAGCTCACCGGCCGGCAGCGGGACGATCCCGATCTCTATACGGCGATCATCGGCGGCATCCGCGAGGAGGTGGATGCCATCGTCTATCCGACCATTCCGCTCTCCGACGGCCCCGACGGCGTCCGTCCGCGCACGCCGCGCGAGCGCTTCGCCGCGGTGGAGGCGCTGGCGCGCAGCGGCGTCATCGAATGGGCGGTGGTCGATCCCGGCTCCGCCAACCTGACCCTCGCCGACGCCGTCGCCGCCGATCGCGAGGGCTTCGTCTACGTCAATTCCGAGGCGGAGGTGCGGCATGGGCTGTCGCTCGCCGCGCGGCATCGCTTCCATCCCGCCTATGCCTGCTATGAGCCCGGCTTCATCCGCCTCGGCGCCGCGATGCATCGGCGCTACCGCGAGGCACCGCAGCCGATCTATCGCCTGATGTTCTCCGACCAGTTCACCTTCGGCTTCCCGCCCGAACCTTATGCGCTGACCGCGCTCGCGACCCTGCTGCAGCAGGAGGCGAAAGGCGCGCCCTGGATGGTGGGCGGTCTCGGCGTCGACATCCTGCCGCTCATTCCGCACGCCGTGGCGGCCGGCGGCCATGTGCGGGTCGGCCTCGAGGACGCGCCGCACGGCAGCGCGAAGCCGAACCTCGCCTGGGTCGAGGCGGCGGTGCGGGCGATCGAGAATGCCGGCGCGACGGTCGCGAGCCCGGGGGAGGTGCGCCGCGCCCTCGCCCGCTCGACCGCCCCGGTCGGGGAGGCCGTGGCAGCCCGGCGCCTATAACCGGCAGGATCTCACGCAGGAGAGCTTGCCTTTGCCCCGTGTCGCGCGCGCCCTGTTTACCATGAGTCTCGCCGCCGCCCTGGTCGGCGGCGCGCTCGTCCTTCCCGCATCGGCGCAAACGTCGCAGCCGGCCGCGGCGCAGCCGAGCGGTCCCCTTAACTATGATCAGTTCAAGGCCTGGCAGATGCAGCGCCTGACCCAGGCGCGCGGCGCGATCGATGCGCGCCTCAACGCGCCCGGCATCACCGACGATCAACGCCAGCGGCTGCAGCGCAACAAGGCGCAGCTCGATCGCTTCGCCGCGATGCCACCGGAGCAGCAGGACAAGATCCTGCATCGGCGCTTCGCCCGCCTCGACACCAATCACGACGGCCTGGTGGATCCCGCCGAGCTGCAGGCCGGGCGTCACCGCGGCCGTCTGCCCGGCGACAACTGACTCAGCCAGCGCCCGCGCGGCGCAGCGCCGCCGGCGTGATGCCGCGCCGGCGGCGGAAGCTCCGCGTCAGCGCGCTCTGCTCGGAGAAGCCCACGGCGAGCGCGATCTCGGCGATCGGCATCCGCGTGGTGCGCAGCAGCTCGGCGGCGTGGTCGAGGCGGATCGCGGCCAGGCGGTCGGCCGGCGTGGTGCCGGTCTCGTCCCGGAAGCGCTCGTGGAAGCGGCCGACGCTCATGCCCGCCAGCCGCGCCAGCTCGGCGATCCTGAGCGGCTCGGCATAGCGCGTCTCGATCTCCGCCAACGCCCGCGCGATCGGCGCTGGGCGACGACCACGGTGCGCGAGCTGTCGGCCGATCGAGTTGGCGAGGAGCGCCGCCGCGTGCCGCGTGGCCTCGCCGAGCGGCCCCGCCGAGAAGACGTAGCGCGCGAGATGCCCGAGCGGCTCGTCGATGGCAAAGAACGGCGCGCGGACGGCGCGGGCGACGATGCTCTCCGGAAAATCGGCGGCGGGCGGCACGTCGAAGACGACGAAGCAGTTCCTGCCGGTGGCGCGGAAGGCGTGCCGCGTTCCCTTGACCACGACGACGCCGCTATGGGCGGCGATCTCGCCCTCGATGTCGCCCACGCGCATCTCCATCGCGCCCTCCACCGGCAGGACGATCTGATGGAACTCATGGGCGTGCGCGCTCTCGCGCGTGCCATAGGACCGCAGCGACAGGCTCATCGGCTGGACGGACATCGCGTCCTCCTCGCAGGAAGCGGATGGGCGTACTCTACAAGGGCCGGAGAAACGGTCAAAGCTGGGGAGGCGCTGTCAAGACGGGCACGCGACGCCTCTCTAACCTCCCATATGCGCGTTTCGAGGGCCGGTGTGGCGGCTCGAAACGCGCGGCAGACGACAGCGTTACGCGCGTTTCGAGGGTTGGTGTGGCGGCTCGAAACGCGCGGAAAACATGAGGAGCGGCAGACATGACCGATGATCGCTGGATCAGCTTCGATTGCTTCGGAACCCTCGCGGACTGGCACGGCGGCTTCCGTCGGCTGCTGTCGCCGATCGCCGGCGCGCGGACCGACGAGCTGATCGGCGCCTACCATGAATTCGAGCGCGCCATCGAGACGGAGCGGCCGCACCGGCTCTACAAGGACGTGCTCGCCACCGCTCTCGCCGAGGGCGCGCGGAAGATCGGCCTCGCGCTGCCCAGGGACCAGGCCGATGTGCTGGTTCGGCAATGGGGCGAGCTCGCCTTCTTCGACGACGTGGCGCCGGCGCTGACGGCGCTGCGCCGGGCCGGCTGGAAGCTCGCCATGCTCACCAACTGCGACAACGACCTCTTCGCGCAGACGCTGGCCAAATTCCCGCTGCCGCCCGATCTCGTGGTCACCGCCGAGATGGTCGGCAGCTACAAGCCCACCCTCGGCCATTTCGTCCGCTTCGAGCAGGAGAGCGGCGTCCGGCGCGAGAACTGGATCCATGCCGCCTGCAGCTGGTTCCACGACATCGCGCCGGCGCGGCAGCTCGGCATCAAGCGGGTCTGGGTCGATCGCGACCGCACCGGCCACGATCCCGCCGCCGCCACCCGCGTGCTGCCGGACCTCCGGGAACTGCCGCGGACGGTGGCCGAGATCTCCGTGAGCGCGGGCGGGCGCTGAGGCGGCACGCGAGGCTCGACTGCTTGCGTTACGGTTGTAGCTCGAAGCCGTCCCGGCGAAATCGCCGCGCAATTTGCTCCCCGCATAGGTTCCGCGCCGTCGAGACAAACGGAGCGGAGGGGAGATGGCTGGAGTTGTCGAGCTTGCAGCAGCGATCGCCGTCGCGGCGCTGCTGATCTGGATCGGGTTTCGCGCCCGGCGCATCGGCAGCGACATCCTGCGCTGGAGCGGCATGGGCGGCGCCGGGCTGCTGGCCGCTGTCGCGGTCCTCGCGAGCGGCCTCGCCGTCGCCGGCCTCGTCAAGGCGCACAGCCGCCGCGCGCCGGTTCCCGATCTCCATATCGCCGCCGCGCCGGGAGAAATCGCCCGCGGCCAGGAGATCGCCGACAGCTTCTGCGCCGGCTGCCACTCGAAGACCGGCATCCTCACCGGCGGGACGGATCTCGGCAAGGAGATCGCCTTGCCGATCGGCTCCTTCATCGCCGCCAATCTGACGCCGGCCGGCGAGCTCGCCCACTGGTCCGACGGCGAGATCTTCCGTGCCATCCGCAACGGCATCGACGCGGAAGGGCATTGGCTCACCATCATGTCCTACACCAATGCCGGCAAGCTGAGCGATGACGACATCAAGGCGCTCATCGCCTATATCCGCAGCCTGCCCGCCGGCGGAACGCCGACGCCCGATCCGCCGGACAGCCTCAGCCTGCCGGGGCTCATCCTGCTGGGAGCCGGAAAGCTGCCGGCGGGAAAGCCGGTCTTTGCGGGCGTGATCACCGCGCCGCCGAAGGGCGCCACCCTCGCCTATGGCGCCTACATCCTCTCCTATCAGGATTGCCGCGAATGCCACGGCGCCGGCCTCACCGGCGGCGTCGAAGGACAGCTGGCGCCGATCGGCCCCGATCTCGACATCGTCAAGGAATGGAAGCGCGAGGAGTTCATCGCCGCCATGCGCACCGGCGTGACACCCGACGGCCATCACATCGGCGCCGCGATGCCCTGGCAGGCGGTCGGCCGGATGGACGACGTGGAGCTGAGCGCGATCTACGAGTACCTGACGCATCTGCCGGAGGCGCCGGCCGCCGTGGCGGATTGAGGCGGCGGCGACGGCAGGCCTCTCGCGAAGGCAGGCGCCGATCTGCTAGAACGGCGCCTGCACGCATCGGGAATGTTCCGGGAGAGGTCTCATGTCTCTGCTGCCGCAGCGCCGGCGGTGGCGTTTGCCCTGGTCGGAAGCGCGACGGCAGCGCCGCCGCAAGCGGCGCCACCAGATGGTCGATCTGGCGCGCCACTATCCCGATCTGGAGCCGGGCTTCGCGCCGCTCTACGCGCGATGCTGGGACTCCACCATGACCTCGGTGGAGCGCCTCTATGCCCTCTACAAGGCGGTGGAGCACGTCGCGCGCAACCGGATTCCCGGCGATCTGGTCGAATGCGGCGTCTGGCGCGGCGGCTCGGTGATGATGATGGCGCTGGCGCTGCAGAAATTCGGCGACACCGGCCGGCGCATCCATTGCTTCGACACCTTCGAGGGGATGACCGAGCCGGGCGAGCGGGACATCCGCCACCAGACCGGCGAGCGGGCGGCCGACATCCTGGCCACCACCGCGCGGAGCGAGGACGCCACCATGTGGGCGCTGGCGCCGCTGGAGCGGGTGCAGCAGAACATGGCGAGCACCGGCTATCCGGCCGAGCTGGTGCGCTATCACAAGGGCAAGGTGGAGGACACCTTGCCGGAGGCGGCGCCGGACGGGGTGGCGCTCCTGCGTCTCGACACCGACTGGTATGAGTCGACGCGGCACGAGCTGGTGCATCTCTATCCGCGCCTCGCCTCGGGGGGCGTGCTGATCATCGACGACTACGGATTCTGGCGCGGCTCCCGGGAGGCGACCGACGAATACCTTGAATCGGTCGGCTGGCCGGTGCTGCTCACCCGCGTCGACCAGAGCGGGCGCATCGGCGTGAAGCCGTAGCCTCGATCCTACTTCTCCGTCATCGCGATCTCGGTGCTGCGGGTGCCGGCGCGCAGGCGCTCCAGGTGGACGGCGACGCAACCGTCATAGGGGTTCTCGGCGTGGAGCGCCTCGAAGAGCGCCAGCGCGTCCTCGGCGCCGGCCTCGAGCCGCTGATAGGCCTGGCGATAGCGGGCGATGTAGTCGGCGGCGGCGCGCTCCTCGCTCAAGGGTTCGTTGATGCCGAGCGCCTGGGTCTTGCCCTTCACCACCACCAGGCCGATCGGGCGGAAAGCCACGTTCCGGCAGCGGCTGCTGGTCACCTCGCTGACGCAGATGCGGGTGCCGAAATACTTGTTGAGCCCCTCGAGCCGCGAGGCGGTGTTCACCGCGTCGCCGAGCGCCGTGTACTCCATCCGCTCGTGCGAGCCGAAGTTGCCGACGGTGGCGGTGCCGCCATGGATGCCGATGCGGGTGACGCCGAAGGGCACGCCGGCGGCGTTCTGCCCGGCGCGGAACTGCTCGGCGAAGCGATCGATGTCGAGGGCGCAGCGCACCGCGCGCTCGGCGTGGTCCGACTGGTCGGTGGGCGCGTTGAAGATGGCGAAGACGGCGTCGCCGATGAACTTGTCGACGGTGCCGTCGTATTTGAGGATCACCTGGCACATGCCGTCGAGATACTCGTTGAGCACCTGCGCCAGCTGATGGGATTCGACGCCCTCGGAGAGGGTGGTGAAGCCGGCGACGTCGGTGAAGAGAAAGGTCATCTCGCGTCGCTCGCCCTCGAGCGACAGCCGCTTCGGATCGCTCAGCAGCTGATGCACCACCTTGGGCGAGACGTAGCGGGAGAAGACGCCCTGGATATAGACCTTCTGCTGCCGCGCCTCGTGGCCGGTCACTGCCTCGCTGCCCCACATGGCGGCGGCGAAGCCGAAGCTCGGCGTCACCAGGGCGATCATGATGCCGGCGTAGTGGAAGAGCGCGCCGCCGCCGACCCACCAGAGCAGCACCGCCAGCACGCCCAGCGGGATGCGCCAATGGAGGCTGATGGTGGTGGAGGCGCCGAGCGCCGCGCCCACCGCCGCCAGCAGCACGGCGCAGAGGAAGTCGCCGACCTCGCCGATCCCCGGCGGCTGGCGGCCGCTCAAGAGCTGGTCGATCGAATGGGCGTGGATGACGACGCCCGGGATCGTCCCGCGGTTCCCCTCGTAGACCGCGGCGAAGGGCGTGCGATGGCGGTCGGTGAGGCTGAGCTCGGCGCCGATCAGGGCGATCTTGTTCTTGAACAGCACCGGCGGCAGCACCGCCACGTTCTGCGCCGGGATCTCGCCGAAGGGCTCGGTCTCGGCATCGGGCCGGCCGCGCCAGGCGATCTCCAGCTCCTCCGCCGGCGTCGCGATGCCGAGCTTCGCCAACAGGCCGCGCGCGAAGCCCGGGATGTAAGTGCCGTCCGCCATCTGCCGGCCCGGCACCATCCAGCGCACGGTGCCGTCGAAGGCGTCGGTCTTGATGTCGGCCATGACGCGATCCCTGGGCGGCACGAAGCCGTCGAGGAAGGCCCGGCGCTCCTTGTCGACGGCGCCGGACTCGTCGACCGCGTCCTCCGGCGCCACGTAGCTGATCACCAGCGGCGTCTTGAGCGTCTGGATCACCTGGCGGAGATCGTCGTCCTTGGCGGGCTCGGTCGGCTGGTCGAACAGCACGTCGAGGCCGATCGCCCGCACGCCTTTCGCCTGCAGCGCCAGCAGAAGGTCGGCGAGGAACTTGCGGTCGATCGGCGAGCGGTAGGCGAAGCGCTCCAGGGTCTGCTCGGTGATGCCGATGACGACGATGTCCGAGCTCTGCGGCTGCGGCCGCGACAGCACCGTCAGCTCGAAATCCCGGATGAAGCGCTCGGCGTATCCGAGGAACGAGATGTAACGCACCGCGGCGGTGGCGAGCAGCGCGGAGATCACCGCGATCGCCACCGGCACCAGCGCCTTCCTGAGATCGATCCTCAAATCCATCCCCTTCGAGGGGGTACTAGAGCATCAAAGCCGAGCCCTGGATAGGGCGGCAGCTCAGAACCGGACGGCGGCGTTGAAGAGGACCTTGGTTGCCTCGTGGCCGCTGTCGCTGCCAGGGACCGCCTTGAGGGTGCGCGCACCCTCGACGCCGAGGCTGACGTTGCGCGGCAGCGTCAGCCGGATGCCGCCGCCGGTCGACGCGATGGCGAGGCCGCCGCCGCTGTTGTCGACCCGGTCCCAGATCTTGGCGGTGTCGAAGAAGACATAGGGCTGCGCCGTCGGCACGTAGTACTCGTCGAAATGCATGTCGTAGCGCAGCTCCGCCGAGCCGCCGAGGCCATGGTCGCCGCTCAAGGCGCTGGGATCGTAGCCGCGGCCGATCTGGTTGCCGCCGAAGGTGATCTGCTCGCCGATCACCAGCGGCGCGAAGGCGTATTGGCCTTGCGCGTTGAGCGCCAGCGTCACCGGGCCGGTCAGCACCTGGATGCGCCGCAGGCTGCCGGTCACCTTGGTGAAATCGGTCTTGGCGCCGGGCCGCGACAGCTCGGGATCGCCGTCGCCGGTGGCGCCGAGGATGGTGAGGCCCTGCGCCAGGTCGAGGGTGGCGGAGGAGTTGCCCGCCCAGAAGCCGCTCTGGGTATAGGTCGCCGCGAGATCCGCGACCCGCCACTTGTCATGGCTGAACACCTGGCCGCCCAGCACATTGACGGTGGCGTCCTGCACCGTGAAGCCGCCGTCGAGATAGAAGCTCTGCTCGCGGGTGCGGATCACCGGATAGCTGAGCCTTGGCCCATAGGCGGTGCTGTCGGTGGTGAGGTCGGCGCCGGGAATGCCGGAGGGGGCGCCCCGCGAGGTCAGGAACGAGAAGCTGCCGGTGAGGCCGTCGGTGCCGATCGGGTGCTGGTAGCGGGCGCCACCCTGGATGCGCTGGCTCGGCTGCGGCGAGCTCTGGATGTTGAGGCCGAGCTGGTCGCCCTGATGCAGCGGCGAGTTCCACTCGACGTCGCCGCCGAGCGTCCATTGCCCGGTGAACTTGGAGCCGCGGTTGTCGGCGTTGAGGCCGCCGGTGATCGGCTGCTCGTCGACGTTGACGGCAAGGTCGGAGGCGCCGGGCTGGTCGGGCGCGGGCCGCAGCAGGCCGGCGGCGCTGACGCCGGGGAGATCGTTGCTGAGGAGAAGGGCGCGCTCCATCGGCGCCAGCTCAAGCGGCTTCGAGGCGAGCACCGGCTGCGCGTAGGAGGTGATGAGGTCGCGCACGCCCGAGTCGCCGCCCTCGACCGCGACGCCGTGCACATAGCCCTCCACCACGTTGATGGTGAAGACGCCGTTGGCGACCCGCTGCGGCGGCACGTAGGCGCGGGTGATGATGTAGCCGCGGGCGCGGTACTTCGCCTCGATCTCGTCGGCGATGTTGAGGATGTCGCCGAGGCTCACTTCCTTGCCGATCAAGGGCTCCCAGAGCGGGCGCAGCTCCTCGGGCGTGAAGACGGTGGCGCCGGTGACGTCGATGCCCTTGAGCTGGAAGCGCAGCTCGTCCACCGCGCGGGGCACCGGCGAGCGCCGCGGCGTCTCGATGTTGAAGTCGAAGTTGTTCTCCGCCGGCGGCTGCGGCAGCGGACGATCGCGGCCCGGCTCGACGGCGCCCGGAAGATTGCGCGGCACCGTCTGCGCCAGCGCCGCGCCCACGGGCAGCAGACCGACGAGGGCGGCGCCGAGGACCAGCACGCCCCCCGCGCGGTCCGCCCGCCGCTCACCTGATCCCCCGCCTCGATTCCCCATCCCGCCTTGACCGTCCCCTCGTCTCGGCTCGCGCGGCATCTCCCGTCGACGGCACGCGCCACAGGCCCCAGGTCAGCAATACCCTCCACAACCCAGAGCTTCAATAAGGAAGTACGGGTGTAGCCGTTCTGTCATGGACGCGCAGTGAGGGACGCCACAGCGACTGCCCGTTTCGCGGGCAGATCCCGTCTAGGCGAAGGCCTGCTCCAGGGTGAGATAGAAGGCGAAGAGGAAGCCGGCGACCGTCGGCAACACCACCAGGGAGCCGCCCTCGTCGATCGCCTCGGGGATCATCGCATGGGCGATGAGCGCCAGCACCGCGCCGCCGGCGAGCGCCTCGGAGAATACCGCCAACAGCGAGTCGGAGTCGCCGATGAACGCCTTTCCCGCCGCTGCCGCCACCAGCCCGGCCACCAGGACCGTCGACCAGAGACCGAAGATTACCTGTGGCCGGTAGCCGGCCTTGCGCAGCATCGCGGCGCTCGCCGCGGCCTCCGGAATGCCGCCGAGAAACATGCCCATCACCAGCGGCAGCGACATGCTGCCGAGGCCGGCGAATTTCGAGCCGATGACGAGGCAGCCCGGGATGGTGTCGAGAATGTTGCCGAGCACAATGGCGAGGCCGGAACCGTGCCCGACCTGCGCCAGCAGCCGGTTCGCCTCCTGCCGGCTCACATGCTCGAGACTGCTGCTTGCCACCTTGGCCCAGGTCGTGGGGTTGGAGCCCCCGGCGGAGAGATTGCTCACCGCGCGGGAATGGCTCAGCCGCTCCACCGCTGCCGCCAGGCGATGATCGCTCTGCAGCAGGCGGTCGAAATCCTCCTTGCCGATCTCCAGGAGATCGGTGTCGGGAATGGCGCGGACGGTGGCGGTGCGCGCCCCGCCGCTCAAGAGCGCCATCTCGCCGAAGGCCTGCCCCTCGCCAAGCTCCGCCAACGGCGCGGCGGCCCTCTCGCCATCCAGCACCGCGACCTTGCCGCGCGCCACGATGTAGAGCGCGTCGCCGGGAGCGCCCGCCTCGAAGACGGTTTCCCCCGCCGCGAGGTGGCGGGTGCGGACGCAAGGCAGAATCTGCTCGATCTCCTCCGGCGGAAGATGACGCAGCAGATCGCCGCGGGAGAGCAGCGCAATGGTCTCTGCTACATCCTGGCGCCGGCGCTCCTGGGCGTATTCGCGGAAGCGGGTCTGGTAGCGGACCGCGGCGCCCTTCCGCTCCAGGAAGAGCGAGGCGGCGTAGTAGAAGCAGGCGCCGAGAGCGAAGCCGCCGCCGATGAAGGCCCAGGCGAGTCCGGCGGTGAAGCCGCGCCGGTGCAGATCCTCGGCGCCCTGATAGGCAAGCTCGATGGCGAGCGCGCTGATGAGGGCGCCGGCGGCGAAGGCCAGGACGCAGGCGAGCACGCGCTTGGAGAGCGGCACATAGAGGCCGACCGCGGCTCCCGCCATCACCGAGGAGGTGGTCCCGAGACCGAGCAGAGCAACGAGCGTGATCTCGAGGGCGCCGGTCACGGTCTGGCGGGAGCCGCGGCGGCGGCAGGCGGCGGGGCCTGGGGCGGGATCGCCGGGCGGAGCCGCCTCTGGCCGAGGAAGAGCAGGATCGGCGAGGCGATGAAGATCGAGGAGGAGGTGCCGACCACGATGCCGAAAATGATGGTGAGGGCGAAGCCGCGGATCGCCTCGCCGCCGATCACCGCGAGCGGCACGATCGAGAGCAGCACGGTGAGCGAGGTCGCCACCGTGCGCCCCAAGGTCTGGTTGATGCTGCGGTCGATCAGCTCGCGCAGCGGCGTCGACTTGTCCTTGCGCAGGTTCTCGCGGATGCGGTCGTAGACCACGATCTTGTCGGTGACGGAATAGCCGATCAGCAGCATGATCGCCGCCACCGAGTTGAGATCGAACTGGATCTGCGTCAGCGCGAAGAAGCCCACCGTCTTGGTGACGTCGAGCAGGAGCGTGCCGACGACGCCGACGCCGAACTGCCAGTCGAAGCGGAACCAGATGTAGACGAGGACGCCGACGAAGGAGAGGCCGACCGCCAGGAGGCCGGTGCGGAAGAGCTCGCCGCTGACCCGCGCGCCCACCAGCTCGAGCCGGCGGATCTCGCCGCCCGGCAGCCGCGTCGCCACCATCTCGGTGATCGCCTTGCCGGCGGCCTCGCCCTCGGCCTGGCGGTCGAGCTTCACCAGCACGTCGCGGGGCGAGCCGAATTCCTGCACTTGCGCGGTGCCGAACCCCAGGCTGTCGAAAGCCTGGCGGACGGCGCCGGTGTCCATCGGTTGCGCGAGGCGCAATTCGACCACCACGCCGCCCTCGAAGTCGATGCTGTAGTTGAGGCCCGGCCAGAAGAAGAGAACGATCGAGAGGGTGCTGAGGATCGCCGAGACGATGAGGCCGGCATAGCGGCCGCGCATGAAGCGGATAGAAGTGTCGTCGGGAACGAGACGGAGCGGTCGTATCATGACGGGCCTTCGACGGGCTCGGCGGCTTCGGCGCGCGGCTTCGGCCGGAAGCGCTGCACCAGCCGCATCGCAAAGTAGGGAAGGATCACCCCCACCGCCAGCACCTCGAAGAGGTAATCGAGGTGCCGGTCATAGACCCAGCCGTAGCCCTGGTCGCACCAGACCACCGCCTCGCCGCGGTTGATCTGCCGCTTCATCGCCTCGAGCTGGCCGAGGTTCTGCGCCTTGGCAAGCTCCGCCCGATGGCTCTCGAAGCCGCGGATGAGCGTGCCGCCGCCCGTCAGTGGATCGAAGCCGGGATCGGTCGCGCCATAGTCGCTGGCAAAGAGGCAGCTCGTGCTCATGCGATGCACCGCATCAGGCAGTTGATGGCGAAGAAGGCGCAGGTGCTGTCCCAATAGGTGAGGACGGCGCCGTTGAACGCGTCCCGGCGGAGCGTGGCGAGCAGCCCGTCCATCGCCGCGGCGACGGCGCTCATCAGCAGCAGCCCCCTGATCGGCTGCTGCGGCTCGATGGCGACCGCCCACAGCACCATGAAGCCGAGGACGACGACGAAGCGGCGCAGCACGTGGCTCGATTGCGGATCGAGCGCGAGGCGCGCCGAGAGCTTCGGCTGCATCCCTACTCCGCTCTCTCGGCAAGCTCTTCGACGCGGACGTGGGCGAGGCCCCGCTGCTCGATGCCGAGGCTGCGCGCGGCGGCGCGCGATAGATCGATCACCCGCCCGTAACCGGGGCCGCGATCGTTGATGCGGACGGTCACCGAGCGGCCGGTGGCAAGATCGGTCACGCGGACCCGCGCCTGCATCGGCAGCGAGGGGTGCGCGGCAGTCATCGCATCGGGATCGAAGGCCTCGCCGCTGGACGTCTTGCGCCCGCGGTAGTGCTCGCCGTACCAGGACGCGATGCCGGAGAGGCAGGGCGCGGTGCGGCCGTGGTGCTCGCCGGAGCAGGATTGGGCCGGCGCGGCGGAGACCGCCGGCGCCGCCAGCAGCAGGGGCGGCAGCAGCGCCAGCAGGTTTCTTGCGCGGATCATCGGCGTCGGCTCAGCGGAGGGATCCGAAGAGCAGCGGGCGGTTCGGCTCGAGGCGGGCGGCCACGTAGAGGTCGCCGATCTCGATCTCGACGGTTGCCGGCTTGCCCTCGCATTTCTGGCGCACGAAAATTTCCGCTTCCCTGGCGCTCTCGAAGACGTAGCCGAGGGTCTTGCCCGGCGTCGTGACGACCCAGTGGCTCGCCCAGACGCGGCTGATGCGGTAGACCGGCGGCCGCCTCACCGGCGGCAGCGGCTCCGGCGGCTCTCCCCCGGCGCGCACGGCGCCGGCGAAGCGCTGCAGAAACCGCCGCCAGAGCGGCTCCGCTGCGGCATCGCCGCCAGACGGGAGACCGCCATCCAAGGTATGATCGAGCGTGGTCATGGTCTGTGCCTTGCTATTGCGGGGCGCGCTCAGCCGTGCAGGTGGATGTTCGCCGGCAGATAGACCCAGACGCGGAGCGCGAGCAGGCCGATCGCCGCGGCAAGAAGCGCCAGCAGGGCGGGGGTATCGCGCAGGTAGCGGCGCAGCCGGCTCTCGGGCGCGGGGACGTCGTTGGCGACCGAAGCGGCGGCGTAGCGGTCCTCCGGCGTCGAATGGAGATAGTCGATGGCGGACATGGCATTGCCTCTTGCTTTGCGTGCTGCCGGCGGCGCCGGCGAGACCTGTCGAAGAGAAGGCGACGAGGCCCTATGAATGCGAGACGGAAATGCGGGCGGCGTCATAAAGGCCGCGTAAGGTCAGGAGAAGTAGGGCGCGAGCATGCGCGCGAGGATCCAGAGCTTGAGCAGCACCAGGCCGCCGAGTCCCAGCAGGAGAACGCCCGCCGTCGCATAGACGCGCCAGGAGAGGCGCGGCGCTTCCTCCTGCTGCGCGGTCGCTTCCGCGCGCAGCGGCCGGGCGTCCATGCTCAGTGCCGCCCGAGGAGAGCGGCGGCGACATTGACCGCGACGATGACGGCCGTGCAGCCGGCGAGCGTCCAGCCGAGCTCGCGCAGCATCGCAGCCTGGGAATGATCGTCGTCCGGTGCCTGGAGCGGCACGCGGCGCGCGGGCGTTTCCAACGCCGCGCGGCCGCTGCCCGCTCCCCCGACGTCGCGCAGGAAATTGCGCATGGCGTTTCTCCTCGGCCCCCACTGATGATTTGCTGACCCATCAGTAGGTCGCCCGCGAATAAAAATTCGAGACGGGTCTCTCGCGGGCGTCATAAAAACGTCGTGGACGACGCGCAGCGACCTGATTCGACTGCGGTTTCTTCGCTTTTTATGCGGCCTTTATGCGCCTTCCGGCGGAAGCGCCTCGATCCTTTATGCCGCAATGCCATATACGCTGCAGCGTTCCAGCGCCGGCCGTCATCAGGCCGCAACACGCGGCTTCTTGTGCCCGGTGCTGACGTAGATCAAGGCCGAGTGCAGTTCACTCCATTCCTAATTTGGCCATCCTGCTTCACCGGTCTGTCGCAGCCGACCTCGGCGCGGCGGCCGGAAGGAGAGTTCCGATGCTCGATGTGATCATGGTTGTCCTGGGCCTGGGCTTCTTCGTCCTGGCGCTGGGTTTCGCCGCCGCTTGCGACGGCATGTGAGGAGGCGGCGATGACCTTCGACTATGCCCTGGGCTCGCTGGTGAGCCTGCTGATCACCGCCTATCTGGTCTACGCCCTCGTGCGGCCAGAGCGCTTTTAGGGGACCTCTGATGACTCCAAACGGCTGGCTGCAGATCGCGCTCTATTGCGCGATCATCGTCGCGATCACGCGGCCCTTCGGCGGCTATATGACACGCGTCTTCGAGGGCGAGCGGACTTTTCTGAGCCCGGTTCTCGGACCGATCGAGCGCGCGATCTATCGCGTCTGCGGCATCGACGAGACCGAGGAGCAGCATTGGCTCGTCTATGCGATCGCGCTGCTGTTCTTCAGCATCGCCGGCTTCGTGACGCTCTATGCGCTGCAGCGGCTGCAGGCGGTGCTGCCGTTCAACCCGGCGGGCCAGAGCGCCGTCGAGGAGAGCCTCGCCTTCAACACGTCGGTGAGCTTCGTCACCAACACCAACTGGCAATCCTACACGCCCGAAACCACCATGAGCTACCTCGTCCAGATGGCGGGGCTCACGGTGCATAATTTCTTGTCCGCGGCGACGGGCATCGCGCTGGCGATCGCGCTGGTGCGCGGCTTCGCCCGCCGCTCGGCGAAGACGATCGGTAATTTCTGGGTCGATCTCACCCGCTGCACCCTCTACATCCTGCTGCCGGTCTCGATCGTCGTCGGCCTGTTCTTCGTCTGGCAGGGCATGCCGCAGAACCTCGGCGCCTATGTGGACGCCACCACCCTCGAGGGCGCCAAGCAGACCATCGCGCAGGGCCCGGTCGCCTCCCAGGAGGTGATCAAGATGCTCGGCACCAACGGCGGCGGCTTCTTCAACGCCAACTCCGCGCACCCCTACGAGAACCCGAACGCGCTCACCAACTTCGTCCAGATCGTGCTGATCTTCTCGATCGGCGCCGGCCTCACCAACGTGCTGGGCCGGATGGTGAAGGACGAGCGCCAGGGCTGGGCGCTGTTCGCCGCCATGGGCGTCTTGTTCCTGATGGGCGTCACCACCGTCTATTGGGCCGAGGGCGCCGGTAATCCCGCCTTCGCCGCGCTCAATGTCGACCAGGCGCCGAGCGCGCTGCAGGCGGGCGGCAACATGGAGGGCAAGGAGGTGCGCTTCGGCATCGCCAACTCCGCCCTCTTCACCACCATCACCACCGACGCCTCCTGCGGCGCCGTCAACAACATGCATGACAGCCTGACGCCGCTCGGCGGCCTCGTCCCGCTCCTCAACATCCAGCTCGGCGAGATCATCTTCGGCGGCGTCGGCTCCGGCCTCTACGGCATGCTCGCCTTCGCCATCGTCGCCATGTTCGTCGCAGGATTGATGGTGGGCCGCACCCCCGAGTATCTCGGCAAGAAGCTGGAGGCGAAGGAGGTGAAGATGAGCATTCTCGCCATCCTGCTCCTGCCCTTCTCCATCCTCGGCTGGACGGCGCTCGCTGCGGTGCTGCCTGCCGGCCTCGCCGGCCCCGCCAATCCCGGCCCGCACGGCTTCAGCGAGATCCTCTACGCCTTCACTTCGGCGACGGGGAACAACGGCAGCGCGTTTGCCGGCATCAGCGCCAACACGATGTTCTACAACCTGACCCTCGCCACGGCGATGCTGATGGGCCGCTTCCTTTTCGTGATCCCGCTGCTGGCGGTGGCGGGCTCGCTCGCCCAAAAGAAAGTGGCGGCGCCCTCCGCCGGCACTTTCCCGACCCAGAGCCCGCTCTTCGTGGGATTGCTGGTGGGCGTGATCCTGATCGTCGGCGGCCTCACCTACTTCCCGGCGCTGGCGCTCGGCCCCGTCGTCGAGCACATCGCCATGATGCACGGCACGCTCTTCGCCGCGGCCGCGCAGTAACCAACGAGATCCTTTCCAAGGACGCTTCGCCATGACCGTCGCCTCCCCCGCGCCCTCCTCGCCGCACACCGGGCTCTTCAAGCGGCACGTGCAGCCGCTGTCGCTCTTCGACCGCTCGCTGATCGTGCCGGCGATCTGGGCTTCCTTCCGCAAGCTCGATCCGCGCACGTTGGTGAAGAACCCCGTGATGTTCGTGGTGGAGATCGTCTCTGTCCTCACCACGATCTTCTTCCTGCGCGATTTATTCATCGGCAGCAGCTTCGCCGGCGAGACCGCGGCCTTCTCCGGCCAGATCGCCGCTTGGCTCTGGTTCACCGTGCTGTTCGCCAACCTCGCCGAGGCGGTGGCCGAGGGCCGCGGCAAGGCGCAGGCGGAGACGCTGCGCCGCACCCGCACCGAGACCATGGCGAAGCGGCTCCTCGGCGCCGACAACCGGCGCTTCGAGCAGGTGGCCGCCGCGAAGCTCCGCCAGGGCGACGTCGTGCTGGTAGAGGCGGGCGACACCGTGCCGAGCGACGGCGACGTCATCGAGGGCATCGCCTCGGTCGACGAGTCCGCGATCACCGGCGAGTCGGCGCCCGTCATCCGCGAGAGCGGCGGCGACCGCTCCGCCGTCACCGGCGGCACCCGCGTCATCTCCGACTGGGTCAAGGTGAAGATCACCTCGGCGCAGGGCTCGACCTTCCTCGACCGCATGATCGCGCTGGTCGAGGGCGCGGTGCGCCAGAAGACCCCGAACGAGATCGCCCTCAACATCCTGCTGGCGGGCATGACGATCATCTTCGTCTTCGCCACCGTGACGATCCCGAGCTTTGCCGCCTATGCCGGCGGTGCGGTCTCGATCGTGGTGCTGATCGCGCTCTTCGTGACGCTGATCCCGACCACCATCGGCGCGCTTCTGTCGGCGATCGGCATCGCCGGCATGGACCGGCTGGTGCGCTTCAACGTGCTCGCCATGTCCGGCCGCGCCGTCGAGGCGGCAGGCGACGTCGACACCCTCCTCCTCGACAAGACCGGCACCATCACCCTCGGCAACCGCGTCGCCAGCGAGTTCCTGCCGCTCCCCGGCGTCACCGAGGCAGAGCTCGCCGATGCGGCGCAGCTCTCCTCCCTCAGCGACGAGACGCCGGAGGGCCGCTCGATCGTCGTGCTCGCCAAGGAAAAGTACAAACTGCGCGGCCGCGAGATGGCCGGCCTCAACGCGAAGTTCGTGCCCTTCTCGGCGCAGACCCGGATGAGCGGCATCGACGTCGAGGGCCAGATGATCCGCAAGGGCGCCGTCGATTCGATCCTTGCCTTCGTCCGCCAGCAGACCAAGAACGCCAACATGCCGGCGCCGGCGCAGCTGCAGCCGATCGTCGAGAAGATCTCCAAGTCCGGCGGCACGCCGCTGGCGGTCGCCAAGAACGACCGCATCCTCGGCGTCATCCACTTGAAGGACATCGTCAAGGGCGGCATCCGCGAGCGCTTCGCCGAGCTTCGCCAGATGGGGATCCGCACGGTGATGATCACCGGCGACAATCCCTTGACCGCCGCGGCGATCGCCGCCGAGTCCGGCGTCGACGACTTCCTGGCCCAGGCGACACCCGAGGACAAGCTCAAGCTCATCCGCGAGGAGCAGGCCAAGGGCAAGCTCGTCGCCATGTGCGGCGACGGCACCAACGACGCGCCGGCCCTCGCCCAGGCGGATGTCGGCGTCGCCATGAACACCGGCACCATGGCCGCCCGCGAGGCCGGCAACATGGTGGATCTCGACAGCGATCCCACCAAGCTGATCGAGATCGTGGAGATCGGCAAGCAGTTGCTGATGACCCGCGGCGCGCTGACCACGTTCAGCATCGCCAACGACGTGGCGAAGTATTTCGCCATGATCCCAGCGATGTTCGTGGTGTTCTATCCGCAGCTCAACGCGCTGAACGTGATGCGCCTGAGCAATCCGCAGAGCGCCATCCTGTCGGCGATCATCTTCAACGCGCTGATCATCGTGGTGCTGATCCCGCTGGCGCTGAAGGGCGTCAAATACAAGCCGATCGGCGCCGCCGCGATCCTGCGCCGCAATCTTCTTATCTATGGCCTGGGTGGCATTGCCGCACCGTTCGTCGGCATCAAGCTGATCGACATGCTGGTCACCGCCATCGGACTTGCCTGACCAACTTCACCGCGCGTCATGGCCGGCGCACCCCCGGGACAAGCCGAGGGACACGGGCCAGC
>DATJOK010000207.1:0-55180 GCA_035507155.1 Allostellaceae bacterium | reverse complement strand
CGGGGGCCTGGCTGCTGCTGCGCGAGTCCGCCGCCATGGCGGCGCCGGTACCGGCGCGACCGGGAGTCCTCTGGGACGGCCGCTTCCGACTCGGCACCGGGCCGGCGTTGCCCGACGACGCAACTCTCGGCGCCCTCGGCGACGACGCCGGCGCGCTGCGCGCGGCCTCGCCCCTCCCTGCCGCGGTGCTGCGCACGCTGCCGGCACTCAGGGTGCACGGAAACCTGTTCGCCGTGCCGCATTTACGATATTCTGTTGTTGAACGAACTAGCCTGGCCCCGATCGCGTTCGAGCCAGTGGTGCCCACCGCCGGGGCGCCGTTCGAGCCGGTCCGGGGAGGAATGGTGCAGCAATTGGTCGAGCCGGCCGCGGCGACTGCGGATTGGGGATGCGAAACACCCCCGGACATCCTATGTTAAACTGGTCCGGCAGTGGCGTCCCGGCGGACGCCGGCCTGAATGACCAACGGGGCACGCGACAGGATGTGGCGGCCGCTCGAGGCGATACAACGAAGACCGGCCATGGAATGAAGACTGGCCAAGGACACAAATGAGCAATTTCGGCCGTAACCTGGCGCTTTGGGTCATCATCGCACTGCTGCTGGTGGTGCTGTTCAATCTGTTCCAGCCGGGCGGCAGCCGCAATGCCGCCACGCAAGTGGCCTATTCCGACTTCATCACCGAGGTCACCGCCGGCAGGGTCCGTGACGTGGTGATCCAGGGCCGCGTGGTCAGCGGCCAGCTCACCGACGGCCGCACCTTCCAGACCTACACGCCGGAAGACCCGACGCTGGTGCAGCGGCTCACCGACAAGGGCGTGCGTGTCATCGCCAAGCCCGAGGAAAGCGACGTCAATCCGCTGCTGCACTACGTGCTGTCCTGGTTCCCGATGCTGCTCCTGATCGGCGTCTGGGTGTTCTTCATGCGCCAGATGCAATCGGGCGGCGGGCGCGCCATGGGCTTCGGCAAGTCGCGCGCCCGGCTGCTTACGGAAAAGCAGGGTCGCGTCACCTTCGACGACGTCGCCGGCATCGACGAGGCCAAGAGCGAGCTGCAGGAAATCGTCGAATTCCTGAAGGACCCGCAGAAATTCCAGCGGCTCGGGGGCAAAATCCCCAAGGGCGTGCTGCTGGTCGGCCCGCCCGGGACCGGCAAGACGCTGCTCGCCCGCGCTATCGCCGGCGAGGCGAACGTACCGTTCTTCACCATTTCCGGCTCCGACTTCGTGGAGATGTTCGTCGGCGTCGGCGCCAGCCGCGTGCGCGACATGTTCGAGCAGGGCAAGAAGAACGCGCCCTGCATCATCTTCATCGACGAGATCGACGCGGTGGGTCGCCATCGCGGCGCCGGCCTCGGCGGCGGCAACGATGAGCGCGAGCAGACCCTCAACCAGCTGCTGGTGGAGATGGACGGCTTCGAGGCCAACGAGGGCGTGATCCTGATCGCCGCTACCAACCGACCCGACGTGCTGGACCCGGCGCTGCTGCGCCCCGGCCGCTTCGACCGCCAGGTGGTGGTGCCGAACCCCGATGTGGTCGGCCGCGAGAAGATCCTCAAAGTCCATATGCGCAAGGTGCCGCTCGCCTCCGACGTCGATCCCCGCATCATCGCGCGCGGCACGCCCGGCTTCTCCGGCGCCGATCTCGCCAACCTCGTCAACGAGGCGGCGCTGATGGCGGCGCGCAAGGGCAAGCGCTCGGTCTCCATGGCCGAGTTCGAGCAGGCCAAGGACAAGGTCATGATGGGCGCCGAGCGGCGCTCCATGGTGATGACCGAGGACGAGAAGAAGCTCACCGCCTATCACGAGGGCGGCCACGCGCTGGTCATGCTCTATGCGGAGGGCCACGAGCCCTTGCACAAGGTGACGATCATCCCGCGCGGCCGCGCGCTCGGCATCACCATGTTCCTGCCGGAGCGCGACAAGTACAGCCAGTCGAAGCTGGAGCTCGGCGCGATGATGGCGAGCCTCTTCGGCGGCCGCGTCGCCGAGGAGATGATCTTCGGCTCCGAGAAGGTGACGACCGGCGCCTCCGACGACATCCGCCGCGCCACCAGCTTGGCGCGCCGCATGGTCACCGAATTCGGCTTCTCCGAGAAGCTGGGCCCGCTGCGCTACAGCGAGAACGAGGAGGAGGTCTTCCTCGGCCACTCGGTGACCCAGCGCAAGAACATGTCCGACGCCACGGCGAAGCTGATCGACGAGGAGATCCGCCGTATCGTCGAGGAAGGCGAGCGCAAGGCGCGCCAGATCCTCACCGAGCATCTCGAGGAGCTGCACGCGCTGGCCAAGGGCCTCCTCGAGTTCGAGACGCTGAGCGTCGACGAGATCCGGCGCATCATCCGCGGCGAGAAGATCGTGCGCGACACCGGCGGTCCGGTGGAGGAGCAGCGGCCGACCACGCCGGGCCGGCGCTCCTCGGTGCCGCCCACCGGCAAGGCCGCCGGCGGCTTCGAGCCGGAGCCTCAGCCCGGCGGCTGAGCTGCCGCGTTCACGGTCGTGCGAATTCCCGAAGCCCCGCACTTTCTGGCGGGGCTTCGGCGCGTTAGGGGAGGTTCGCGGCCACGAGGGTTAGCGGTTTGTTGACGCCAGCTCCCATAGGCTGAGGTATAAGACCGCCGGCGCGGAGGACGCATGCGAGGCGAGACATGACGCGCAAGCTTTTCGGAACCGACGGCATTCGCGGCAAGGCGAATGCGGAGCCGATGACGCCGGAGACGGCGCTCCGCGTCGCCATGGCGGCGGCGCAGCGACTGCGCCGGGGGGATCATCGCCACCTCGTGGTAATCGGCAAGGACACGCGGCTCTCAGGCTATATGGTGGAGCCCGCGCTGACGGCGGGCTTCATCGCTTGCGGGATGGATGTGGTCCTGGTGGGGCCGCTGCCGACACCCGCGGTCGCGATGCTCACGCGCAGCCTGCGCGCCGATCTCGGCGTCGTCATCTCGGCCTCGCACAATCCCTACGAGGATAACGGCATCAAGCTCTTTGGCGCCGACGGCTACAAGCTCTCGGACGAGATCGAGGCGGAGATCGAGGCGCTGCTCACGTCGGGCAACGTCCACCGCGTCGGCCCCTCCGAGCTCGGCCGCGCCAAGCGCCTCGACGACGCCGGCGGCCGCTACATCGAGTTCGTCAAGAACAGCTTCCCCAAGGGCCTCCGGCTCGACGGACTGAAGATCGTCGTCGACTGCGCTCATGGCGCCGCCTACAAGGTGGCGCCCACGGTGCTCTGGGAGCTCGGCGCCGAGGTCGTTCCGCTCGGTGTCGCGCCCGACGGCTTCAATATCAATCGCGACTGCGGCAGCACCTCGACGACGGCGATGCGGCAGTCGGTGATCGCGCACGGCGCCGATCTCGGTCTCGCGCTCGATGGCGATGCGGACCGCCTGCTGATCGCCGACGAGCACGGCATGATGCTCGATGGCGACCAGCTCCTCGGCCTCATCGCCGAGCGCTGGCAGACCGCCGGCCGTCTCAAGGGCGGCGCCGTGGTGGCGACGGTCATGTCCAATCTCGGACTCCATCGCCATCTCAACAAGCACGGCATGGAGCTGGTGCGCACCGCGGTCGGCGACCGCTATGTGGTCGAGGAGATGCGCCGCCGAGGCTGCAATCTCGGCGGCGAGCAGTCCGGCCACATCATCCTAGGCGACCATTCCACCACCGGAGACGGTCTCATCGCGGCGCTGCAGATCCTGGCGGCGATCGTCGACGTCGGCGCGCCGGCGAGCCGGGTCTGCCGGGTCTTCGAGCCGGTGCCGCAGAAGCTGCTCAACCTCCGCATCGAGGGCGGCGCGCCGCTCGAGAACGGCGCGGTGAAGCAGGCGATCGCCGCCGGCGAGCAGCGCCTGGGCGAGGGAGGGCGCCTGCTGGTGCGCAAGTCCGGCACCGAGCCGCTGATCCGCATCATGGCCGAGGGCGAAGACGAGACGCTGGTGGACGCGGTGGTGGAAGAAGTCGCTGCGGCCGTGCGCGCCGCCGGCGGGGCCCGTTCGAGAGCGGCGGAATGAACGGACGCGTCCTCATCGTGGCGGCGTCGGATTCCGGCGGCGGCGCCGGGATCCAGGCCGATATCAAGACGGTGACGGCGCTCGGCGGCTATGCGGCGACCGCGATCACCGCGCTCACCGCGCAGAATACCCTCGGCGTCTTCGGCGTCATGCCCGTAGAGCCCGCCTTCGTTCGCCAGCAGGTCGACGTGGTGCTGGGCGATATCGGGGCCGACTGCGTCAAGACGGGTGTGCTCGCCAGCGCCGAGACGATCGAGACCGTCGTGGAGGCGATTGCCCAGCACGCGCCAAGTGTTCCGATCGTGGTCGATCCCGTAATGACCTCCACCACCGGGACGCGGCTGCTCGACCGGCGCGGCGTCGATGCGCTGAAGCGGCTGCTGCTGGTGGCCAGCACGGTGGTGACGCCGAACCTCGCCGAGGTCGAGGCGCTTACCGGCATGCGCGTGCGCGATATCGGCGACATGCGCCACGCCGCCGACATGCTGCTCACCCTCGGGGCGAAGACCGTGGTGCTGAAGGGCGGCCATCTCGAGGGCGACGAGGTGAGCGACTTCGTCGCCGACAGCAACGAGACCTACGTGCTCTCGAGCCCCCGGATCGAGACCCGGCACACCCACGGCACCGGCTGCACGCTCGCCTCCGCGATTGCGACCGGCATCGCCCAGGGCATGGCGATGCGGCCGGCGATCGAGCGGGCGCGGCGCTACCTGATCGCGGCCATCGCCGATGCGCCGGGGCTGGGGCAGGGGCACGGCCCCCTCAACCACGCGCACACCATCCGCGCGGAAGAGTGGGGGGCCGACTAGAGTATTTTCCACCGAAGTGGAAACCGGTTCGGTGCAGAAAATGCGGCCAAATCAATGAAACTAGAGCGTGCTCCGATTCATCTAATCGGAACACACTCTAGATCACCGAGAGATAGGACTGGGACTCCTGCGCCAGCAGAGCGCCGATCCGCTGCAGCGCGCGCACGAGATCGGCGCGCTTCGCCGGTGTTCCGAGGCAGAGCCGTACCGCGTTTGGCGGAGCGTTGCGGCCGAGCCAGAAGGCGGTCGCGGGCGTCACGCCCACGCCCTGGCGTCGCGCCGCGGACTCGAACGTATCGGCGCGCCAGCCCTCGGGCATCCAGAGCAGCAGGTGGGGTGCTGCCGGGTTGCCGCTGAGGCGCGCATTCTGCAGGATCTCGCGCGCGGCCTTCTGCCGCTCGGCGGTCTCGTCGCGTTTTGCCGCCACGATCCGCTCCGCGGTGCCGTCCTCGATGCAGCGCGTGGCGAGCGCCGCCATCAGCGGCGTCGCCATGTAGACGGTGGCGCGAAGCGCCGCCGCGACGCGCTCCAAGGCGCCGGTCGGTGCGTGGACGTAGCCGATGCGGATGCCGGGCGCCAGGCTCTTCGACGTCGAGGTGATGTAGAACCCGAGCTCCGGCGAAAGCCGCGCAAAGGGCGGCGGCGCCTTCTCGAGCAGGAACCCGTAGACGTCGTCCTCGATCAGCGCCACGCCATGGGCGCGCGCGGTTGCCACCACCGCCTGCCGGCGCTCGCTCGACAGCACGGTGGCGGTGGGGTTGTGCAGTGTCGGCAGGGTGTAGAGCGCCTTGACGCTGCCACTGCGGCAGAGCGCGGCGAAGGACTCCGGGATGAGGCCGTCGCCGTCCATCGCGACGGGCGCCAGCCGCAGATTGAGGAGGCTCGCGGCAGAGCGCACGCCGG
The DNA here is from genome assembly GCA_035507155.1 of Allostellaceae bacterium. GTDB lineage: Bacteria > Pseudomonadota > Alphaproteobacteria > ATCC43930 > CGMCC-115725 > DASZHJ01. The sequence goes on along the minus strand of DATJOK010000207.1, from coordinate 49,458 downwards.
GATAGGTCAGGCTCTCGCACGCGACGGTATCGCCGGGCTGCGTCACCGCCGAAAGCACCGAGGCGACCGCGTTCTGGCCGCTTTGCGTCACCAGCACGTGCTCGGCATCGGTGGCGACGCCGCTGCGCGCGATCCACCGCGCGCCCGCCTCGCGATCCACCGGGCGGCCTGCGTGCGGCTGATACTGCAGCAGCGTCTCGAGGCTGTCGCCGCTCGCGATCTCCCTCAGACCTTTCGCCAGCAGCGCAGCCTCGCCGCTGGTCTGCGGGCGATTGACGCTGAGATCGACGAAATCCGCGGTCGGCGGCTCGATCGCGTGGATGACGGCGCCGGCGGTTCCGGCGGGGCGCACGAAAGTGCCGCGCCCGACCTCGCCGGAGATGAGGCCGCGCCGCTCGGCCTCCGCATAGGCGCGCGTCACCGTGCCGACGGTCACCTTCAGATCCCAGGCGAGATCGCGGTGGGTGGGGAGCCGCGTCCCCACCGGCAGGCGGCCGGTGCGGATATCGGAAGCCAGGGCGTCGGCGATCGCGCGATAGAGCGGCCGGCGCTGGGTGCCGAGATCGGGTTGCCAAGTTGTCATGGTGACAAGTTCAGAATTGACCGCCGTTTTGTCCTCAAGAAAAATGCTTACACGACAGATTGTATTCAATCAAGCGTGACAAGTAGCGAGACAATCCGCGGAGCGCGCGATGACGAGTCTGGCCTTGGACGTGATCTTTCAAGAGGAGCCCGACCTCCCGGTGCGGGAATTCGCCGACCTATTGCAGCGGTCGGGGCTCGCGGAGCGGCGGCCGATGCAGGATCCCGACCGGCTGCGCCGCATGCTCGCTCATGCCGATATCCTCCTCTGCGCGCGGGACGAGGAGGACAGGCTCATCGGCCTCTGCCGCGCGCTCACCGATTTCGCCTTCTGCTGCTACGTGGCCGATCTCGCCGTCGACCGCGACTGGCAGCGCCGCGGCATCGGCCGCGAGCTGATCCGCCGCGCCCATCTGCGCTCCGGCCCGGAGACGTCGCTGCTGCTGCTCGCGGCGCCGCACGTCACCGGCTACTACCCGCATATCGGCATGGCGAAGGCGGAAAACGCGTTTGTCACCCCGCGGCTGCGCTGACTTCGAGAGGTCCTGATGCACATTCCGATCTACCAGGTGGACGCCTTCACCGACCGGCTCTTCGCCGGCAATCCCGCCGCGGTCTGTCCGCTGCGGGAGTGGCTCCCCGAGGCCACCATGCAGTCGATCGCGGCTGAGAACAATCTCGCGGAGACCGCCTTCTTCGTGCCGGAGGGCGAGGGGTATCTGCTGCGCTGGTTCACGCCGACGGTGGAAGTGCCGCTCTGCGGCCACGCGACGCTGGCCTCCGCGCATGTGGTGACGACGATTCTCGAGCCCGGCCGCCGCTCGGTGCTGTTCCGCACCGTGAAATCCGGCACGCTCACCGTCGCGCGCGAGGGCGATGTGCTCGCCATGGATTTTCCGTCGCACCCACCGGAGCGCAAGCCGCCGGAGCCCCGCGTGGTCGAGGCGCTCGGCAAGCCGCCGCGCGAGGCCTATGACAGCGGCCGTGGCCGCGTCTTTGCGATCTATGAGCGTCCGGAGGACGTGGCGGCGCTCAAGCCCGATCTCATCGCGATCAAGAAGTGCGATCTCACTGTGCTGGTGACCGCGCCAGGCGGCGACGGCATCGATTTCGTTTCCCGCTACTTCGCGCCCAACCACGGTATCGACGAGGATCCCGTCACCGGCGGCGCGCATTGCGTGCTGACGCCGTTCTGGGCCGAGCGGCTCGGCAAGACCAAGCTGAAAGCGCGCCAGGTCTCGGCGCGCGGAGGCGATCTTCTTTGCGAGTTCCGCGGCGATCGCGTCACGCTCTCGGGCCGCGCCAGGCTCTATCTCGAGGGCACGATCGTTCTCTGAGCGCCTGATATTTCCGGTTCAGTTCCCGACGTGAGCGAGCACCCATGACCCAGCGCCGATTTCAGCAGGTGGACGTCTTCACGCAGCAGGCCTATTTCGGCAATCCCGTCGCCGTCGTGCTGGAGGCCGAGGGTCTGGCGCCGGAGCAGATGCAGCGCGTCGCCAACTGGACCAATCTTTCCGAGACCACCTTCGTCCTGCCGCCGAAGGATGCCCGGGCGGATTATCACGTGAGGATCTTCACGCCCTCTCGCGAGCTCCCTTTCGCGGGCCACCCCACCCTCGGTACCTGCCACGCCTGGCTGGCCGCCGGGGGCAAGCCCAAGGGCGCCACCATCGTCCAGGAATGTGCCGTCGGTCCGGTGAGGATCCGGCGCGAGGGCGATGGTCTCGCCTTCGCGGCACCCCCGCCGCGGCGGACGGGCCCGCTCGATCCCGACGCGCTCGACCGGATTGCCCGCGCGCTCCGCATCCAGCCCGGCGACATCCTCGATCACTCCTGGTGTGACAATGGTCCGCCCTGGCAAGCCGTCCTGCTGCGGTCCGCGCGGCAGGTGCTGGAGGTGACGCCCGATGCCGGCGTTCTCGGCGCGATGGATCTCGGTCTGGTCGGCGCCTATCCGGAGGGGCCGGTCGCTTTCGAGGTGCGCGCCTTCTTCCCGGCCGACGGGTCGCTCAGGGAAGATCCAGTCACCGGCAGCCTCAACGCCGCGCTCGGCCAATGGCTCATCGCCAAGGGCCACGCGCCCGCACGCTATCTGGCCGCGCAGGGTACCAAGCTCGGCCGCCAGGGACGCGTCCATATCGAGCGGGACAGCGACGGGCAGGTCTGGGTCGGCGGCCAGTCCGTCACCTGCATCACCGGCGAGATCGCTGTCTAGCGCGCATCAGCGCGCAGTAACGTGGCTGCGGAAGGCGAGGGGGTCCTCGATCATCTGCAGCGGCTCGAGGCTCGCCCCGGTGCCGCGGATGGTGACGTCGCCGTAGTTGAAGATGCGGCCCAGAATGGACTGGTCGACATCGACGCTCTCGACCTTGTCCATGTTCATTTCCACCGTGTGGCGGCGGATCAGCCCCTGCTTGTAGATGACGCGGCGGTCGGTGACCGCGAGCTCGGTACCCATCCGGCGCAGCCACGCCTTGAGCCAGGCGAGGAGGGCGCAGAGGATGCCGATCGCGACCAGCCCCTCCCATACGAGCGGCGGCTGGCTGTTCGACAGCGCGAAACCCACCACCGCGATGAGGATGAAGAAGAAGCCTGGCAGGTAGATGGCCCAGTGCAGCCTGCTCTCGTGGAGCAGCCGCTCACCGGGCTGCAGAACGCGCGTCACATAGCTCATCGGCAAATCCCCCTGGGCAGCCGGCATCAAACCCGCCGCACCGCCGTGCCGTCAAGCCGGCCGGCGCTCGCCTCGCTTGCGCGCGGCCGCTCCTTGGCTAAGGTGGGGCGCTTTGCCTTGCGCGCGAGCAGGGTTGGCGTGGCGCCGCTCGCGCGCCGACAACGAAGGAGATGCCTCTTGAGCAAGACCTACACGATCGCGGCGATTCCCGGCGATGGCATCGGGCACGAGGTGGTGCCGGAAGGAATGCGCGTGCTGGAGGCGGCCGGCCGCCGCTTCGGCTTCGGCCTCAAGTGGCGGGAGTTCGACTGGAGCTGCGAGCGCTATACCAAGACCGGCAGCATGATGCCGGCGGACGGCCTCGACCAGCTGCGCTCCACGGACGGGATCTTCCTCGGCGCGGTGGGGTTTCCGGGTGTTCCCGATCACGTGTCGCTCTGGGGACTGCTGATCCCGATCCGGCGCGGCTTCCAGCAATACGTCAACCTGCGGCCGATCCGGCTGCTCGCCGGTGTCGACTCGCCGCTCAAGGACCGGAAGCCCGGCGACATCGACTTCTACGTCGTGCGCGAGAACAACGAGGGCGAATACTCCGAGATCGGCGGTCGCCTCTATGCCGGCACCGACATGGAGATGGCGATGCAGCAGACCATCTTCACCCGGCGCGGCTGCGACCGCATCATGCGCTTCGCCTTCGAGCTTGCCATGAAGCGGAGGAAGCACGTGACCTCCGCCACCAAGTCGAACGGCATCATCCACACCATGCCCTACTGGGACGAGCGCTTCGCGGCGATCGGCAAGGAATATCCCGGCGTCAAGACCGACCAGTACCACATCGACATCCTGACCGCGCATTTCGTGCGCAACCCTCACTGGTTCGACGTGGTGGTCGGCTCCAACCTGTTCGGCGACATCCTCTCGGATCTGGGGCCGGCGGTGGTGGGCTCGATCGGCATCGCGCCGTCGGCGAACATCAATCCCGAGCGGGAACTGCCTTCGATGTTCGAGCCGGTGCACGGCTCGGCGCCGGACATCTACGGCAAGGCGATCGCCAACCCCATCGGTCAGATCTGGTCCGGCGCCATGATGCTGGATCATCTCGGCGAGACCGCCGCCGCAGCCGCGATCGAGCGCGCGATCGCCGAGGTGCTCGCCGATCCCAAGGCGCCGAAGACGCCGGATCTCGGCGGCAAGGCCAAGACCGGCGAGCTCGGCGCCGCCATCGCCGCGGTGGTGGGTTAGAGATATCCCACATGGCCGATCTCTACTTCGACGATTTCGCGGTCGGGCAGCGCTTCACGACGAAGGGCATCACGCTCACCGAGAGCCTGATCATCGACTTCGCCATGCGCTACGACCCGCAGCCCTTCCACATCGACGTCGAGGCGGCGAAGGCCAGCAACTTCGGCGGCCTGATCGCCAGCGGCTTCCAGACCATGGCGCTCGGATTCCGCATGGTGCTGGAGACCGGCGTGTTCCGCGCCTGCGGCATGGGATCGCCGGGCTTCGACGAGCTGCGCTGGCTGCGCCCGGTGCGGCCCAACGACACGCTGCATACGGAGTTCGAGGTGGTGGAGAAGAAGCCCTCCGCCTCCAAGCCCGACCGCGGCATCGTCCGCGTCAAGTATCAGATCAGGAACCAGGCCGGCGAGGAGGTCTGCACCTTCACCGCCCTGCAGCTGGTGCGGCGGAAGGCGGAGTAGGAGGGGGCGATCCCGCGTCCTTCGACTCGACTGGTTCGCAGTCGGCTCAGGATGAGGACAGAGAAAAGAGATGCCCCGCATCCTGAGCCGGTGCGCCAGCGCCGAGTCGATGGACGCGAGATGCCCGCCAAATCAGCAGCCGCTGCATAGTTCGCGGGCGCCGCGCCTGCTGTCCTTGGCGGGGCGGCTCTGTTAGATTTTTCCGGGATGACCGCGCAGGCGACGACCATGCCCATTCTCTCGATCCGCCACGCCACTACCTACACCTATGCCAATCCCGTGGCGCTCGGCGAGCACCGCATGATGTTCCGGCCGCGCGACGGCCACGATCTCAACATCCTCAACAGCAGCCTGGAGATCACGCCGGAGCCGGTCGAGCTGCGCTGGCTGCACGACGTCTTCGGCAACTCGGTGGCGCTGGCGAAATTCTCCGGCCGCACCAGGCGGCTCCATTTCGAGAGCATGCTGACGCTGGAGCACCTGCCGATCACCGGACTGCTCTTCTCCGTCGATGACGGCGCCCGGCGCTATCCCTTCGCCTACGAGGAGGACGAGCTCCCGGACCTGCTGCCGTCGATCGAGCGGCAATATTCCGACCCGGAGGGGCAACTGAATCGGTGGGCCCGGCGTTTCCTCGACGCGGAGGGCGGCGCGGAGACCGTGGACATGCTGGCGGCGATGACCCATGCGATCAAGCGCGAGTTCGCCTACATCCGGCGCGAGCGGATGGGCGTGCAGGAGCCGCTGCAGACGCTCGCCCTCGGCACCGGCAGCTGCCGCGACTTCGCGGTGCTGATGATCGAGGCGGTGCGCTGCCTCGGCCTCGCCGCGCGCTTCGTCTCCGGCTATCTCTATGTGCCCGACAGCGACCGCGAGGGGCATGTGGGCGGCGGCGCCACCCATGCCTGGGTGCGGGTCTATCTGCCCGGCGCCGGCTGGGTCGAGTTCGATCCCACCAACGGCATCGTCGGCAACCGCAACCTGATCCGCGTGGCGGTGACGCGGCATCCGCAGCAGGCGGTGCCACTCTCCGGCACCTGGATCGGTTTCCCCACCGACAGTCTCGGCATGACCGTCGAGGTCAGCGTCACCGATGCGCTCGCCGCCTCGCATCAGCGGCAGAAGATGCGCTGATGCGGATCCGGGTGGGCTACGAGCTCGTCTACGAGTCGCCGCAGCCCACGCCGATGCTGCTGATGCTTAGCATCCATCCCTCCCGCGCTGGCGATCTGCTGGCGCCGGATCCCATCCGCACCGATCCCGAGATTCCCGTCGCCTATTACCGCGACAGTTTCGGCAATATCTGCGGCCGGATCGTGGCGCCGGCGGGCCGGCTCGCGCTCTCCGCCTCGACGGTGGTCCGGGACAGCGGCGCGCCCGACGATGTCGCACCCGACGCGTCGATGCAGCCGATCGCCGAGCTGCCGGACGACAGCCTCGTCTTCCTGCTCGGCAGCCGCTACTGCGAGACCGACCGGCTCTCGGACACCGCGTGGTCGATGTTCGGCGCGACGCCGCCGGGCTGGGCGCGGGTACAGGCGATCTGCGATTTCGTCCATGAGCACATCGCCTTCGGCTATCAGCATGCACGCGCCACCAAGACGGCGATGGATGTCTTCGGCGAGCGGCAGGGCGTCTGCCGCGACTTTGCGCATCTCGCCGTCGCGCTCTGCCGCTGCATGAGCATTCCCGCACGCTATTGCACTGGCTATCTCGGCGACATCGGCGTACCGCCGGATCCGGCGCCGATGGATTTCAGCGCCTGGTTCGAGGCCTATCTCGGCGGCCGCTGGTACACCTTCGACGCGCGTCACAACGTGCCGCGCATCGGCCGCATCCTGATCGCCCGCGGCCGCGATGCCGCCGACGTGGCGCTCACCACCAGCTTCGGGCCGACGACGCTCGCCGGCTTCAAGGTGGTGAGCGACGAAGTCGCCGGCTGAATACACTTTCTTTACCAATCTCGGCTTGACGGCCTCAGTCCGTCTCACTAGTTTCCGCGGCGGGACACGGCCCCCCAACGGGTCGCATCTATTCTGGAAGGAATAGCCATGAAGCCGCTTGCTCGGCCCGCTAATCCACGCTTCTCGTCTGGTCCTTGCGCCAAGCGTCCTGGATGGTCGCTGGAGGCGCTGGATGATGCCTGCCTTGGCCGCTCGCACCGCTCGAAGGCCGGCAAGGCCAAGCTCAAGGAAGTGATCGACCGCTCGCGCGCCATCCTGGGCGTGCCCGCCGATTTCCGCATCGGCGTGGTGCCGGGCTCGGATACCGGCGCGGTGGAGCTGGCGCTCTGGTCGTTCCTCGGCCAGCGCGGCGTCGATCTCCTGAGCTGGGAGAGCTTCGGCGAGGGCTGGATCACCGACGCCGTGAAGCAGCTGAAGCTCAAGGACGTGCGCACGATCCGCGCCGATTACGGCAAGCTGCCGGATCTCGCAGAGGTCGACGCCGACCGCGACGTGGTCTTCACCTGGAACGGCACCACCTCTGGCGTGCGCGTGCCGAACGGCGACTGGATCAAGCGCGAGCGCCAGGGCCTCACCATCGCGGACGCCACCTCGGCCGCTTTCGCGATGGATCTGCCCTGGGACAGGCTCGACGTCGTCACCTACTCCTGGCAGAAGGTGCTGGGCGGCGAGGCGGCCCATGGCATGCTGGTGCTGAGCCCGCGGGCGGTGGAGCGCGCCCAGAGCTACACGCCGGCCTGGCCGCTGCCCAAGCTCTTCCGCCTCACGTCCAAGGGCAAGTTCAACGAGGCGATCTTCGCCGGCGAGACCATCAACACTCCCTCGATGCTCTGCGTCGAGGACGCGATCGACGGTCTCCGATGGGCGGAGGGGATCGGCGGCCTCAAGGGGCTGATGGCCCGCGCCGAAGCCAATCTCGCGGTGATCGCGGCCTGGGTCGAGGAGACGCCCTGGATCGACTTCCTGGCGGAGGATCCGCGCGTGCGGTCCTGCACCTCGGTCTGCCTCAAGATCGTCGATACCTGGTTCGAGCGGCTCGACGGCGATGCGCAGCGCGCTGCCGTGAAGCGGCTCGAGGCGCTGCTGGAGGCGGAGGGGGTGGCCTACGACATCGCAGGCCACCGCGATGCACCGCCGGGCCTCCGCATCTGGACCGGTTCCACGGTCGAGCGCAGCGACATCGAGGCGCTGCTGCCGTGGCTCGACTGGGCCTACGGCGAGATCCGCCAAGCCGCTGCGGCCTGAGGCCGCGCCTTTTTCCGATCCAGAGAGACAACGTCATGGCAAAAGTCCTGATTGCGGACGCCCTCAGTCCGCGTGCGGTGGAGATCTTCAGGGAGCGCGGCGTCGAGGTCGACATGAAGGTCGGCCTCTCCCCCGACGAGCTCAAGAAGATCATCGGCGATTACGACGGCCTCGCGGTGCGCTCGGCCACCAAGGTGACGCGGCCGCTGATGGAGCAGGCGGCGAAGCTCAAGGTGGTGGGGCGCGCCGGCATCGGCGTCGACAACATCGATCTGCCGGCGGCGACCCAGCGCGGCATCGTGGTGATGAACACGCCCTTCGGCAATTCCATCACCACCGCGGAGCATGCGATCGCCCTCATGTTCGCGCTCGCCCGCGAGATCCCTGCCGCCGATCAGTCGACCCAGGCCGGGAAGTGGGAGAAATCACGCTTCATGGGCGTCGAGCTCTTCGGCAAGACGCTGGGTGTGGTCGGTTGCGGCAATATCGGCTCGATCGTCGCTGACCGTGCCCTGGGCCTCAAGATGAAGGTGATCGCCTACGATCCCTATCTCTCGCCGGAGCGCGCGGTGACCCTCGGCGTCGAGAAGGTGGAGCTCGACGAGCTGTTCCAGCGCGCCGATTTCATCACGCTGCACACGCCGCTCACCGACGCCACGCGCAATCTGATCGACGCCAAGGCGATCGCTAAAATGAAGAAGGGCGTGCGCATCATCAATTGCGCCCGCGGCGGCCTCGTCGTCGAGCAGGATCTGAAGGCGGCGCTCGACAGCGGCCGTGTCGCCGGTGCCGCCATCGACGTCTTCCCGGTAGAGCCCGCCAAGGAGAATGCGCTCTTCGGCCATCCGCATGTGGTGGCGACGCCGCATCTGGGCGCCGCCACCAGCGAGGCGCAGGAGAATGTGGCGCTGCAGATCGCCGAGCAGATGTCGGACTTCCTGGTCTCGGGCGCGGTGGTGAACGCGCTCAACATGCCGTCCCTCACCGCCGAGGACGCGACGCGGCTGAAGCCCTACATGAAGCTCGCCGAGCAGCTGGGCAGCTTCGCCGGCCAGCTCACCGAGACGCCGCTCAAGGCGGTCGATATCCAGTACGAGGGCCACGTTGCCGAGCTCAACGTGAAGCCGCTCACCGCGGTGGTGCTGACCGCGCTGCTGGCGCCGCAGCTCGCCACCGTCAACATGGTGAATGCCCCCGTGATCTGCCGCGAGCGCGATATCCGCGTCAGCGAGACGCGGACCAGCGCCGAGGGCGACTTCCACACCCTGATCCGCCTGACCGTCACCACCGAGCGGCGCACGCGCAGCGTCGCCGGCACCCTCTTCGGCGGCAACCGGCCGCGCATCGTCATGGTGGAGGAGGTGCCGATGGAAGCGGAGCTCGGCGCCAACACGCTCTTCATCCGCAACAAGGACAAGCCGGGCTTCATCGGCAAGCTCGGGCAGGCCCTGGGAACGGCGAAGATCAACATCGCGACATTCCACCTGGGCCGCACCGCGCCCGGCGAGGATGCGATCTGCCTGGTGCAGGTGGATCAACCGCTGGACGAGCTGGTGCTCGGACAGATCTGCTCGCTCTCCGACGTGGTGCAGGCGAAGCTGCTGCGCTTCTAGCGGAGGCGGCTGCTATAATCTCGCCCGCGGCTCCAGTCGCGGGAATGCGGTCATGGCGGCTTCGACAGTGACGGATGCACGCGCACGGCCGCCCCTCGGCCTGGAGACACAGCTGATCGCACGCGCCCTGCTGCTGGGCGAGCGTCTCGACACCAAAGGCCTCGAGCACCAGGATACGCTGGGGCTGGCGCCGCTCATCGCGCGTGTCGACGAGGGCGGCATCGCCGTGCTCTTCCGCTACGGCGTGGTGGTACTCTTCAACGTGGTACCGGCAGCGGAGCGCGCGCTGCTCGCGCGGCTAGCGCCGCTCGTCAGCGATCCTTTCGAACCGCGTGAGAGCGACGAGATGCGGATCGTGGTCAGATCCGAAGCCGAGGACCAGCTTGAGGTCACCGGCGTGCTCACGCTCCGCGATCTCAACGTCGAGCGCCTGCAGCTCATCGCCGACATCCTCGCCAAGAGCCTGGTCCTCGCCCACTACGAGACGCAGATCGCGGTCGCCTTCGATCGCATCGAGCCGCTCGCCGCCATGCTTCAGCGCAGCGGCCGTCCGGGGAGCCAGGGACGGCTGCTGCTGAAGCAGATCGGCAGCGTCCTGCTGGTGCAGCAGAAGATGGTGGGCCGCGTCGAGACCGGCGAGAAGCCGGAGCTGCTCTGGGACCACCCGGAGCTCGAGCGCCTCTATGGCCGGCTCGCCGAGGAATACGAGCTCCGCGATCGGGACCGCGCCCTCGACCGCAAGCTCGACATCATCTCGCGCACGGCGGAGACGCTGATCGGCCTCGTGCAGCAGCGCAGCGCCCTGCGCGTCGAGTGGTACGTGGTGCTGCTGATCGTCGCCGAGCTCATCGTCGGGCTCTATTCTTTGACTAAATAGTTGGTTTGATTAAGCGATTCAGGGCGTCTGGCCGTCTTGCCGGCGGCGGTTTTTCCGTTTGCCGGCGCCCGGGAAACACGATATCTCCGCGCCCATGAACGATAGTCTGCATCCCGCCCTGCTGCCCCTTGGCCTCGTCGACCTCCTGCCGCCGGAGGCGGCGATCGAGGCGTCGGTGGTCGCGCGCATCATGGCGGTGCTGCAGGGGCACGGCTACGAGCGGGTCAAGCCGCCGCTGATGGAATTCGAGGAGAACCTCCTGAGCGGCGCCGGCGCCGCCATGGCGAAGGAGACCTTCCGCCTGATGGATCCGATCTCCCAGCGGATGATCGGGCTCCGGGCCGACATGACGACGCAGGTGGCGCGGATCGCCACCACCCGGCTCGAGAAGTCGCCTCGGCCGCTCCGGCTCTGCTACGCGGGCCAGGTGCTGCGGGTGAAGGGCAGCCAGCTCCGGCCCGAGCGCCAGGTGGGCCAGGCGGGCGCCGAGCTCATCGGCGTCGATTCGGTCGCCGCCGATGTCGAGGTGATCGCGCTTGCCGCCGAGGCGCTCACCACGCTCGGCATCGAGTCGCTGTCGGTCGACCTGACCGTTCCGGCACTGGTGCCGGCGCTGATGCAGGCGCTGGGGCTCGGCGACGAGGTGCGCGAGCGCCTGCGTCGTGCGCTCGACCACAAGGACGCCGCCGCGGTTGCCGCGGTGGGCGGTCGCGCCGCGGAGATCCTGGGCCGGCTGCTGGCGAGCGCCGGCGTCGCCGGCTCGGCGCTGGCGGCACTCGAGCCGCTGGAGCTGCCGGCCGCCGCTGCCGAGGAGCGGCGACGGCTCCATGAAGTGGCGTCCCGGCTGGCGGCCGCGTTGCCAGGCGTCGCGGTCACCATCGATCCCGTGGAAAACCGCGGCTTCGAGTATGACGCCGGGATCAGCTTCACGTTCTTCGCGCGCGGGGTGCGCGGCGAGCTCGGCCGCGGTGGCCGCTATCGCACGGGGAACGGCGGCGGCGAGCCCGCCACCGGCGTCACCCTCTATACCGATACGGTGCTGCGCGGCCTGCCGCCGCAGCCGGCGCCGCGGCGGCTCTTCGTGCCGTCGGGTGCCGATCCCGAGATCGGCGCGCGGCTCCGGGCCGAGGGCTGGGTCACGGTCGCCGGCCTCGCGCCGGTCGCCGATCCGGCGGCGGAAGCCAAGCGCCTCAATTGCAGCCACCGCCTCGACGGTGAGACAATCCATCCGGTCGCCTAGGATCGGATCTTCAAAGGGTTTCTGAGCATGGCGAATGTGGCGGTGGTCGGCGCCCAGTGGGGCGACGAGGGCAAGGGAAAGATCGTCGACTGGCTCTCCGAGCGCGCCGATGTGGTGGTGCGCTTCCAGGGTGGCCATAACGCCGGCCATACCCTCGTCATCGACGGCGTCACCTACAAGCTGAGCCTGCTGCCCTCGGGCGTGGTGCGCGGCAAGCTCAGCATCATCGGCAACGGCGTGGTGGTGGATCTCTGGGCGCTCCTCGAGGAGATCGCCAAGCTCAAGGCGCTCGGCGTTTCGGTAACGCCGGAGACGCTCAAGATCGCCGACAACGCGACGCTCATCCTGCCGCTCCACCGCGACCTCGACGGCATGCGCGAGGACAGCAATACGGCGATCCGCATCGGCACCACCCGGCGCGGCATCGGTCCTGCCTACGAGGACAAGGTGGGGCGGCGAGCGATCCGCCTCTGCGATCTCGCCGATCCCGCGACGCTCGCGGCCAAGGTCGACACGCTGCTGCTGCATCACAACGCGCTCCGCACCGGCATGGGGCGCGATCCCGTCGACCGCGACGAGCTCATCCGCACGCTCACGGAAGTGGCGCCGAAGGTGCTACCGTACGCGGAGGCGGTCTGGCGGCGCCTCGACGAGCTCCGTCGCTCCGGCAAGCGCATCCTCTTCGAGGGTGCGCAGGCGGCGATGCTCGACGTCGATCACGGCACTTATCCCTTCGTCACCTCGTCCAACACCATGGCGGCGCAGGCCTGCATCGGCAGCGGCATCGGTCTCGGCGCGGTGGGATATGTGCTCGGCATCACCAAGGCCTACACGACCCGGGTCGGGCTCGGGCCGTTTCCGACCGAGCAGGACAACGAGATCGGCCGCGGCCTGGGGAAGCGCGGCAACGAGTTCGGCACCGTCACCGGAAGGCCGCGGCGCTGCGGCTGGTTCGACGCGGTGATGGTGCGCCAGGCGATCAAGGTGAGCGGCATCAACGGCATTGCCCTCACCAAGCTCGACGTGCTCGACGGCATGAGCGAGATCAAGGTCTGCACCGGCTATCGCATCGGCACCGAGCTCGTCGATTACCTGCCGGCCAGCATGGCGCGGCAGGCGAAGGTCGAGCCGGTCTACGAGAGCCTGGAAGGCTGGTCTGAATCGACCCGCGGCGCGCGCTCCTGGGCCGATCTGCCGGCGACGGCGATCAAGTACATCCGCCGCGTCGAGGAGCTGATCGAAGCGCCGGTGGCGCTGCTCTCGACCAGCCCGGAGCGCGCCGACACCATCCTGGTGCGTGATCCCTTCGCGGACTAAGCCGCACCCTGCTCCGGCGCCGCCGACGGGCTCGCGTCCTCGCCCATCGCCTCGTCGGCGGGATCGTCGCTCGGCCGGTGGTCGAGCGCCGCTGCGATCTCCTGCACGCGCTTCAGGGTGATGCCATGATGCTGCTCGATCGCCAGGGGATGCTCCGTCAGCTCGGTCTCGACGCTCGGGCGCTGGCCGCCGCCGCGGAAGCGCACGTAGGTCCGCAGGTTCAGGGTCGAGGGCTGATAGATCGGAACGATGGTGGCGAGCCAACCGAACCGCGCCGGCTCGCGCTCCAGCGGCTCCTGGTTGAAGAGCTCGAGGGCACGGCGGAAATTGTCGCGCGATAGCGAGGTCCAGACGCCCCAGACGAAGGGCTTCTTCTGCCCCAGCACCGGGATTTCCAGGCAACCGCGGACGAAATAGTGCTGATCGTCGATGGTGCAGAAGTCGGTATGAAGCTTGGCGCGAGCGGATCGCTCCGCTTCCGGCAAATTATCCCAGTAGGCAGGCGCCGCGGCGTCATAGCGCATCGGGAGCGTGTCGTACTGCTTGTCGCAGCACGTGCAAGTCCAGGCGTACCGCATGCGGCCCGGCGTGCTAGCGTCCGCCGGCGGCCAGCTTCTGCTTCGGCTTCTTGGTGAGGTAGTCCTCGACTTCCTCGTCGAGCTCCTCGAGCCGGTTCTGGAAGAAGTGGTCGGCGCCTTTCACCAGGCGGAAATCGATGGTGATATCGCGCTGGTGCATGAGCTTGTTGATGAGCTTCTGCACGGACTCCAGCGGCACCAGGTGGTCCTTGTCGCCGTGGATGATGAGTCCGGAGGACGGGCAGGGGGCGAGGAAGCCGAAATCGTAGAGGTTCGCCGGCGGCGCCACCGAGATGAAGCCGTCGATCTCCGGCCGCCGCATCAGCAGCTGCATGCCGATCCAGGCGCCGAAGGAGAATCCCGCGATCCAGCACGCCGCCGCGTTCGGGTTGTAGCTCTGCAGCCAATCGAGCGCGGAAGCGGCATCGGAGAGCTCGCCCTCGCCGCGGGCGAAGCTGCCCTGGCTGCGGCCGACGCCGCGGAAGTTGAAGCGCAGCGCCGAGAAACCCTGCCGCACGAAAGCATGGTAGAGGGTATAGACGACCTTATTGTTCATGGTGCCGCCGTGCTGCGGATGCGGATGCAGCAGCAGCGCCACCGGGGCATTGGGCTGTTTCGAGTGGTGGTAGCGCCCCTCGATGCGGCCCTCTGGTCCGTTGATGATCACCTCAGGCATGGATTGCGCCGGCTCCTACGGCCTGGAGACATCCCATCCTGCCCCAGTCAGCCCCTGGGTCTTTGCGCATATTATTAAACATTGTTAGTCCGATATACTTGACTGCCAAAGTCGGAATTTCTAAATACACCAGGGTCGTGTCGCAGCGACTCCGCGACAGACCGCTCTGGGAAGGCCCACCACGATACCGTTCGTGTGATCGCCATCATAGCACGAGTGTCTTTCATGCTTTTCAAAAACCTCCGAGATGAAGTCGACACCGTCCTGGCGCATGACCCGGCGGCCCGATCTCGACTGGAAGTAGTCCTTTGCTATCCGGGCTTCCACGCCCTGTTGTTCTACCGCCTGGCCCACTGGCTTTGGGAGCAGAAGTTCCTGCTGCTCGGGCGGTTCGTCTCTCATTTGGGGAGGATGGCGACCGGGATCGAGATCCACCCGGGCGCCCGGATCGGCCGGCGGCTCTTCATCGACCACGGCATGGGGGTGGTGATCGGCGAGACGGCCGAGATCGGCGACGACGTCACGCTCTACCAGGGGGTGACCTTGGGTGGCACCTCCCTCCACCATGCGAAACGCCATCCCACCCTTGAGGATGGCGTGATCGTCGGGTCGGGGGCCCAGGTCCTCGGTGGCTTCACCGTTGGCCGCGGCGCCCGCGTCGGCGCCAATGCGGTGGTGCTGCAGGAGGTGCCGCCGGGGGCCACCGTGGTCGGCATCCCGGCGAAGCCCGTCGGCGGTCCGAAGCCGATGGAGCGCGCGCGGCCGCCGGGCGAATTCCTGCCCTACGGCACGCCTTGCGACGACATTCCGGATCCGGTGGCGCGGGCGCTCGCCGGCGTCAGCGACGAGGTGGCGGCGCTTCGCGCCCGCCTCCGCGAGCTGGAAGGCCAGCTCGACGGCTCCCGCCCGAAGCTGGTCCCGGTGGCGGAAGAGGAGCCACCCCGCCGCACCGCGAGCCAGGCCTGACGCTAGAGGAGAATCTTCCATGAGGCTCAGCACCAAGGGTCGCTACGCCGTGATGGCGATGGTGGACCTCGCCAAGCACAGCACCGGCACGCCGATCTCCTTGGCGGAGATCGCCGAGCGCCAGGAGATATCGCTCTCCTATCTCGAACAGCTCTTCGCCAAGCTGCGTCTCGGCGGGCTGGTCAAGAGCGTACGCGGTCCCGGTGGCGGCTATCTGCTGGCGCACGGCGCCGACGAGACGCGGATCTCCGACATCATCCTCGCCGTCGACGAGCCGATTCGTGCCACCCGCTGCTCGCCGGGCGCGCCCATCGGCTGCCGCGGCAACCAATCGCGCTGTCTCACCCATGACCTCTGGGAGGAGCTCGGCAACCAGATCAATCTGTTCCTGAGCTCCGTGACCCTCGCCGACGTAGTGCAGCGCCGCGTGCTCGGCGCCAGTCGACTGATGCCGTCGGAACCTGATCGCGCCGAGCCAGCTCCTTCAGTCGTTGCGGCACAGTAGCCGCCCCCGAATTTCCCCGATGGCGGCGGCTGCCTATCTCGATTGGAATGCGACCGCGCCGGTGCGGCCCGAGGCCGCGGCGGCGATGGCCGAGATGCTGGCGCTCGGCGGCAATCCCTCCTCGGTCCATCGCGCCGGCCGCGCCGCCCGCCAGCGGCTGGAGCAGGCGCGCGGCGAGGTGGCGGCGCTCGTCAATGCGAAGCCCGCCGAGATCGTCTTCACCAGCGGCGGCACCGAGGCCAATCACCTGGCGCTCGGCGGTGTCGCGGGGCGGCGCATCGTCGTCTCCGCCATCGAGCATGATTCCATCGGCGAGGTGGTGCCCGAGGCGGAGATCGTTCCGGTGACGACGGCGGGCGTCGTCGATCTGGCGGCGCTCGATGCGATACTCGCGGCCGGGACGCGTCCGGCGCTCGTGTCGCTGATGCTCGCCAACAACGAGACGGGCGTCATCCAGCCGGTGCGCGAGGCCGCGTCAATCGCCCATCGCCACGGCGCGCTCCTTCATTCGGATGCGATCCAGGTTGCCGGCAAGCTCGCCGTCGACGTCGGCGAGCTGGGCGTCGATCTCCTCAGCCTTTCCGCCCACAAGCTCGGCGGTCCGCAGGGTGCCGGCGCGCTCTTCGTCGCGGATCACGTCGCGCTCAAGGCGCTGCAGCGGGGCGGCGGCCAGGAGCGCGGTCGACGCGCCGGCACCGAGAATGTGCCGGGCCTCGTCGGCTTCGGCGCGGCGGCAGCGGTGGCCCGAGACGTCTCCGTCGCGTCGGAGATCGTTGCGCTGCGCGACGAGGCCGAGGCGCGGCTTCTCGCCATCGCGCCGGAAGCGCGCGTGTTCGGCGCCACGGCGCCGCGGCTTCCCAATACGCTCTGCATCACGATGCCGGCTGTTGCCGCCTCGACTCAGGTGATGGCGCTCGACCTCGCCGGGGTGATGGTGAGCGCGGGCGCCGCGTGCTCCTCCGGCAAGGTGCGGCCAAGCCGCGTGCTGGCGGCGATGGGCGCGACGCCGGAGGAAGCGGGGAGCGCGATCCGCATCAGCCTGGGCTGGAGCACCGCGCGCTACGAGATCGATCGCCTGGTCGATGCCTGGGGCGCGCTCTATCGGCGGACCCGGGAGCGGGCGGCATGAGCGTGATGCCCAAGCCCGCCGCTCTCGAGCGGCCCAATGCGGCGCCGGTCTATCTCGACTATCAGGCGACGACGCCGGTCGATCCCCGCGTGCTCGACGCGATGCTGCCGTGGTTCACCGAGAAGTTCGGCAATCCAGGCTCGATCACGCACGCCTATGGCCGCGAGGCCGAAGCGGCGGTGGAAGCGGCGCGGCGGGAGATCGCAGAGATCATCGCCGCCGATCCGCGCGAGATCGTGCTGACCTCCGGGGCCACGGAATCGAACAACCTCGCCATCAAGGGTGCCGCGCGCTTCCACCGCGAGAGCCGCGATCACGTGGTGACGCTCGCGACCGAGCACAAATGCGTACTGGAGAGCGCCAAGGCGCTGGAGCGCGAGGGCTTCCGCGTCACCATGCTGCCGGTGGAGGCGAGCGGCCTCGTCGATCTGGCGACGCTCGAGGCGGCGCTCACCGATCGGACCGCGATCGTCTCGGTGATGGCCGCTCACAACGAGACCGGCGTGCTGCAGCCGATCGCGGAGATCGGCGCGCTCTGCCGCGCCCGCGGCATTCTTTTTCACACCGACGCCGCGCAGGCGGTCGGCAAGATCCCGCTCGACGTCGACGCCATGAGCATCGATCTGCTCTCGATCTCCGGCCACAAGATCTACGGGCCGAAGGGCATCGGCGCGCTCTATGTGCGCCGGCGGCCGCGGGCGCGGCTCGAGCCGCTCTTCGATGGCGGCGGGCAGGAGCGGGGGCTGCGCTCCGGCACCTTGCCGACGCCGCTGGTGGTCGGGCTCGGCGCCGCCGCGGCGATCGCGCGCCGGGAGATGGCGGAGGAGGGGCGGCGCCTCAGGGCGCTCCGCGACCGCTTTCTCGGCGGGCTCCGCGCCGAGCTGCCGGACCTCGTCCTCAACGGCGATGCGGAGCGGCGGCTTCCCGGCAATCTCAACCTCGGCTTTCCCGGCCTGGGCTCGCTCGATCTCATGAACGCCTGCCCGGGCCTTGCCCTCTCCACCGGCTCCGCCTGCACGGCGGCCGAGGTGGAGCCCTCCTATGTGCTGCGCGCCATGGGGGTTCCCGAGGCGCTCGCGGCCGGCAGTCTCCGCATCGGCCTTGGCCGCTTCAGCACCGAGCAAGAGGTTGATTTTGCTGTGATTGCGCTCTCCGACGCGGCCCGGCGGCTGGCCGCCGCCCCGGTGAAAACCGGGGCCTGAGGCGCCATATACTAGAAGGTCCCGGGGGTTGCGGGTGACCCCCAACGGCATGTATCAAGGGTTCGAATTCAGGAGCTAGAGACCATGGCTTTGAGGCAGGCAATGTCGCTCACCGACGCCGCGGCGGACCGCATCCGGGCGCTGCTGGCGAAGCGCGGCCGACCGGCTGTCGGCATCCGGGTGGGCGTGCGGTCGCGCGGCTGCTCCGGCCTCACCTACACGCTCGAATATGCCGACGAGAAGGGAAAGCTCGACGAGGTGGTCGAGGACAAGGGCGTCACCGTCCTGATCGATCCCAAGGCCAGCATGTTCATCATCGGCACCGAGATGGACTACGTCGAGGACAAGCTGCAGTCCGGCTTCACCTTCCGCAATCCGAACGAGAAGGGTCGCTGCGGCTGCGGTGAATCCTTCCACGTCTGAGGCCGCGCGTCTCGCGCGGCCGGCGCTCTGATGAAGCTGTTCCAGATCGAGGAGCCGGATGGCTCGCCGCTCGAGGCCGCTGACGGCCCGGGCGCGGCGGTCGGCATCGATGTCACCGGCGGCACCGGCCGCGTCGCCGTGGCGCTCGGCGGCAACGCCGAGATCCTGCCCGACGGCGACGGCGCGCGCAGTCTTTCCGCGGCGGTGAAGCAGGAGCTGCTCCTCGGGCTGCGCAGCCGCGCGGAGAAGCAGCTGGCGCGGCCGGTGACCCATGCGGTGATCGCGATCGATCTCGGCGAGCGTGCCGGCATCGAGGATGCGGCGGCGGCGGCCGGCATCACCGTACTGCGCCTTGTCGAGCGCGCCGCGGCAGCGGCGCTCGCCAAGGACGCTGCGCCCGAGGAGGCGCCGGTGCTCGGCGCCGCCATCGCGGCGGAGGACGCGGCCGCGACGCTGGCGCCGCGGCCGTAGTATCAATCAGGGACGAAGAAGAGGGGCGGGCAGGGACGATGCCGAGGATGGTTTTTATCGAGCGCGATGGTACCCGTCGCGAGGTTGATGCGCCTGTCGGGCTCTCGGTGCTGGAGATCGCCCACCGCAACAACATCGATCTCGAAGGCGCCTGCGAGGGCTCGCTCGCCTGCTCGACCTGTCATGTCGTCGTCGATGCCGAGTGGTACGATCTCCTGAAGGATCCGACCGAGGACGAGGAGGACATGCTCGATCTCGCCTTCGGGCTCACGCGCACCTCGCGGCTCGGCTGCCAGATCATCATCACCGAGGAGCTCGACGGTCTAACCGTCTCTCTGCCGGCGGGCTCGCGCAACATGATGGCGGGGTAGGGCGGCGTGCGATGAGCTCCGTCCCGACCCCTCTCCCAACCCTCCCCCTCAAGGGGGGAGGGACTGTCGAGCCTGCCGCGCGCATTCCCCCTCCCCCCTTGAGGGGAAGGGTTGGGGTGGGGGGTGATCCCGCGCGCTGCCGCCCGCGGGAACTCGCACGATGACGGGCCGCATCGTCGTCGCGATGTCGGGTGGCGTCGACAGCTCGGTGACGGCGGCGCTTCTCGCGGAAGCGGGCTACGACGTCGTCGGCATCACGTTGCAGCTCTACGACCACGGCGCGGCCATCGGCCGGAAGGGCGCCTGCTGCGCTGGCCAGGACATCCACGACGCCGCCCGCGTCGCCGAGCGGCTCGGCATCCCGCATTACGTGCTCGACTACGAGAGCCGCTTCCGCGCGGCCGTCATCGAGGATTTCGCCCAGAGCTACGCGCGCGGCGAGACTCCGGTGCCTTGCATCCGCTGCAACGAGCGCGTCAAGTTCGCCGACCTGCTCGCGGTCGCGCGCGATCTCGGCGCCGAGGCGCTGGCGACCGGACACTATGCTCGGCGCATCGAGGGAGCGGCGGGGCCGGAACTCCATTGCGCCGTCGACGCCGCGCGCGACCAGAGCTATTTCCTTTTTTCCACCACGCGGGCGCAGCTCGACTTTCTCCGCTTTCCGCTGGGCGATCTCGACAAGCGCGCGACGCGGGCGTTGGCGGCGCGCTTCGATCTGCCGGTGGCGGCGAAGCCCGACAGCCAGGACATCTGCTTCGTGCCCGATGGCGACTACGCCGCTCTCCTGGAGAAGCTGCGCCCCGGTGCCGGCGAGCCCGGCGAGATCGTCGATCGCGTCGGCAATGTGCTGGGCCGTCACCGCGGCGTCATCCACTACACGGTGGGCCAGCGCAAGGGCCTCGGCATCGCCGGCGAGGAGCCGCTCTACGTGCTGCGCCTGGAGCCGACGACGCGGCGCGTGGTGGTGGGACCGCGCGCGGCGCTCGGCGAGACCCGGGTCAAGCTCAGCGAGGTCAACTGGCTGGGGGATGAGCCTACCGCTGCCTCGGAAATTCGGGTGGCGGTGAAGCTCCGCTCCGCCCAGCCGCCGGTTCCGGCGGCCTTGTTTCTCGATGGGACGGGAACGGGCGAGGTCCTGCTGGACGTCCCGGTCCTTGGCGTGGCGCCCGGCCAGGCCTGCGTCTTCTACGGCGGCAGCCGCGTGCTGGGCGGCGGCTGGATCCGGCGGGGCGAGAAGACGGCGGTGGGCGAGCAGGCAGGGGCTGCGGTTCCCGCCTGAGGGGGCCGGCTTGACGGCCCGGGCCCGATCTCCTATATGCCATCCCCTCCCGGTGGCGGGGTAGCTCAGTTGGTTAGAGCAGGGGAATCATAATCCCAAGGTCGGAGGTTCAAATCCTCTCCCCGCTACCAGTTCAAAATCAAAGACTTAGATGAAAAATCGGATCGCACGTCGCGGTCCGATTTTCGTTTTGGGGTCACAATTGGGGTCACGGCAGCGTGCCGCGCTTCGATGGGGCCGCTTTTCTTGGTCGAGACGATAGCAGTCCGCGCGCTGCCCCGCACGGTCCATCAAGTGCGAGATCGCGAGGTGAGCCAATTCGCGCGCCGACACCCGACTTGCGACACGCACACCGGGCGCGGCATCTTGCAGACCAGTTTCGGCCGCGCGATCAAGACGCTGCGCAGCGTCGTCGGCTGCGGCGCCGGAGGTGAACCTTCCGCGGCTATCGCGGGGCTGGGAGGGGGAAAGATCTCGATGACCGCTCGCAAGAAGGCGGCGCCGATCTGGCTGCCGAGGCGGTCATGGAACTCGACGTAGGTGAACTCGAACACCCGGTCGATGGCGAGGAACATGTGCAGCTTGCCATCCGCATGACGCAGCTCGCAGCTGTCGATATGGACATAACCGATGGTGGTTGGGGCGAACCGGCCCGCTTCTCGACCTGCTCCCCTGGCGGCAGGCGGGATATGCCATGGCGCTGCAGGCATCGATGTAACGCGCTGCGGCTGAGGTTCGGGATTGTGTCGCGCAAGCCCGGCACGTCGTCGAGCGGCAACAGGGTGCGCCGCCGGAACTCGACGATCATGGCTTCCTCGATCGGCGTCAGGACCGTGCTGTGCGGATCCGTCGGTCCCATCCGCGCATCCGTCGTCGTGATGCGCCGGCGCCACTTGGCGACGGTCTTCGGGTTCAGCCCGTACTGCTCGGCAAGAGCCCGCGTGCTTGCTTGCGACGCTTGGAGCTCGGCCGAACACGCGGCGTCGTTCGGGCGCTGCCATGAAGAACTCCTGCCAAAGTGCATCCTCCTCCTGCCGACGCAGGAATGATGCGCCATCAGAGGCCGGGACTACGCACCTAGAGGGGGCGTTGGTTGGCGGCAATTCCTGGATCATCTATGGCGCGCCCGTGAAATACCTCGGGCATCGCCCAGGACCTGACACAGGTTTTTCGGGAAATTCGACGCGGCGGCTTCTCAGAGACACTCATCGATATTTTCCGGAGGCCATGGCGGAAACCCCTTGCACCTTCTACTATGTGCCATTCCAAACTGCTCCATCCCGCAACTATCGGTATCGCCCATGGCCACCGAAGACGAACTCGAACGGCTGATCGCCCAGCGGCGCGCGGAAGGTCAAGCCGAGCGAGAGGACGAGAGCCGGCGACGGGAGAAGGCGAAGGAGCGCGAGCTCCGTCACCTCGGCTACGTCCAGAATTTCAACCGGCAGATCGGCAGTATTATCGGTAGCGTCATCGCGGCTCGAAATCTGCGTCTTCGCGGCGTCGGCGAGCTATTCCGACAATCAGGCGATGGCGGGGGGTGCACCATCACATATAGCAAGATGACTGGAGGAGGTGGCGCGAAAGGCGTGGCCCTACGGCTGTCACCCGACGAAGACGGCAACGTCATCGTCACCTGCGATCTCCTTAGCGGGCAGCGACCATCGATCCCCCTAGCCGAGGTCACGCCGCAGGTGCTCGACGGGCTTCTGCGCGACTTCCTGATGGAAGCGCTGAAGGCTTGAGGAGACGTGCTGACGCTCTTCTCAAATAAAGCGCGTTAGGGGACGCAGCACGAAAGCAACACGCGGCTCCCAGCTCCCCGACCGGAAAGTCCGTCGCTGACACTCTGACTCCGCGAGCCTCGGTTCGACTCACAGTCCCCCAGCAATCCACGGCCGCCACACCCGATTCCCCGCAGTCTCGCTGCCACGCTGAGGTCTTCCTCGCCGATCACCAGCCGTCCTGAGCGCAGCACCGGCTTGGAGACCATCTCAGGCTTCCAAACCGGTGCCCTCTGCCCCCGCGGCTGGCGACGACATCATCCAGTCGCGACCGTCGTGGCAGAATTGCGCCTTGACCTTTAGTCGTTTCCTGCCATTGTCGCGTGATCGGCCATAGCGAATTCGGGCATGGCCGGCTGAGAGACCCTTCAGCGCTCCCGCCTAACCGGACCGGGTCGCGAATGTCTCTCGATCGTCACTCGTCGACAAACGGTCTGCTTCAGCGCCGCCTGCTCAGCGGCATCGCTATCCGCTGGCGCCCGAATTCGGGCTTTGTCGTTTTTTGCCGTCAGGCGGACGGCAGCATGCTCGAACTGGCGCGTCACAAGGAAGGCGCTGCGGCCGCGCGGGCCTATAGGGATCTTGCCGAACACATTTCGGCGCCGCATTCGGAAAACTCGACGCGGGCCCTGGAATGATTCGGGGACATGCGAGCGATCTCGATCCCTCCATCGTATTTCTCGTGGCGTTGCGCTGCGGCCTTGTGCCGTGGCTGCTGTTGATCGGGCTCGCGGCTCTTTGGTGAGCACCGAGCTTCAACAAGTGTCTCGGCCGTTCGGTCCAGAACAGGCGCTCGAACGGGTACCCTTGAAACAGCCCCGTGCGACACCATATGTTGACTCGTCAGCTCTCTTTGGGTCGGCCTCGTCCTTGCGCTCTCGCGCCCCCGACCCGGTCCCATCCAACCTGAAGTCTTGGCCCGCGACGCCATCGCGACGCGGTGTTTTCTCACATGGAGGGGACTTCAATGTCCACCGGTACAGTCAAATGGTTCAACCCCGTCAAAGGCTACGGCTTCATTCAGCCGGACGACGGTTCGAAGGACGTCTTCGTCCACGTGTCGGCCGTCGAGCAGTCAGGGCTCGGGCGTATTCAGGAAGGTCAGAAAATCGACTTTGACGTCGAGCGAGGCCAGCAAGGCAAGACCTCGGCGGTCAATCTCAGGAATACCTGACTTCTATGGGGCGGCTTCGGCCGCCCCGTTTCTTCTTCGGGAGGGACCTCGATGACCAAAGAGGATCTGCTCGAATTCAGCGGAACGGTTCTGGAGCGCCTCCCCGACGCGCGCTTTCGAGTTCGGCTCGACAATGGGCACGAGGCTCTCGCCTACAGTTCCGGCAAGATGAAAAAGCACCGGATCCGCGTTCTCGCGGGTGACCGCGTCACGATAGAAATGACGCCTTACGACCTCAGCAAAGGCCGGATCAGCTTTCGCGAGAAGGACGCGAAGGCGGCGACGCCCGTCACGCGCTCGCGGCGGTCTTCCCGCCCTCGATGAATTGCGCGGAGGAGCACGTCTGACCCCGCTCCTGGCGACGGTGCGAGCTTCGTAATCGGCGTCTTCCTGGCGGCCTCGTATATCAGCGAGTTTGGAGGCGAGTCCGTGAAAGTCGGCCTCGCGTCTCGGCAAGGAAAATATAATCGATGCAGGTTTTTGTTCGCGACAATGACGTCAATAGCGCGCTGCGGGTCTTGAAAAAGAAGATGCAGCGCGAGGGTACGTTCCGGGAAATGAAGCGCCGACGCTCCTACGAGAAGCCGTCGGAGCGACGGGTCCGGGAGAAGGCCGAGGCGGTACGACGTCACCGCAAAGCCCTGCGCAAGCGAATGGAACGCGAAGGATATTAGCGCTCGGCGCGCTATGATGCCGCTGCCCGGCAAAAGACATCAAGCGGCAAGGAGCCGATCATGAGGAATGACGAGCGAAATCTTGAGGCCCGACGCGCGGCCCAGAAATTGTGGGAAAACAGCAAGAAGCAGCTGGCGGAAGTACTCGACAGGCGTCAGGAGCAGCGGCGCGCAGAAGCCTCAAAGGTGGACAGGCTGCGCGAGCTGCGGCTCGCCAAGGAAGCGGCCGACAAGGAAGTGGCGCGGCAAGCACGCGAAGCCATGCTCGGCAAGATCAGAAAGAAGTGAGCTATTCCGCTCATCGGCTCCCTGCGCTGTGATCCCCCCGGTTGGCAGTGCTGGGGAAGGCAGCATAAGCTCGAGCAGCTTCCATCCCGAGAAAGCGTAGCGCTTTGGCCAACACCGCAGGCGATCGAGGGCCCGGAAATCAACGGCATGATCGCGGTGACGAGCTCTGATGATGCTTTGGGCGGCCTCTGAGGCTTGCTCCTGCTCACCGAGAAGACATTGCGCGCCGCATCGAACGTCGGCTGCCGTCAGGCGCACAGCCGCACTATCATGTGCGCGATCGCACCCATCAGGATCGCGGACCCTACCAGCAGAGCGAGCCTGCTCCGCATCCCGAGGATGAAGTGGTCTTCCCGGTTGCGCAGCGGGTTTGCCTCGGCCTTCGGCCCGAGGGAGCCGCCGCGCGGCAAGAGGGCGACGAGACTCGCCGCGATCCGCCGTGAATCCCAGAACTCGCGGCGGACCTCCGGCAGGCCATCAATGATCTGCGCCAGCGCGCTTACTGCCTCCTCCACGCGCAGGCCCGCGAGTCGAACCGCTTCTTGCCAGGGATCGATGTCGAGCCTTGTCAGCGCCGAGATGACGCTGAGCGGCGCACCATTCCGATCTTCACCGATCGACGCGTAGAGAAATGCCCCGAATTCGGAATCCAGGAGAGCGAAGGCCCGCGGAAGCGCCATGTCGGCGTGTCTCAGCCCGCGAGCTTCTGCGCGTAGGCACCGCTGACATCGAGATCCCCGAAGGGGGTCCCCGGTGCTATGGCCCATTTCTTCGCGAGCGCGCTTCTGGCGTCCCAATCGAGCTTGCTCGGGTCCGCGACCTCAGTCCGCGCGCGCTGATCGCAGATCTGCGCCAGCTGCTCGATAATGCCGTCACGTGTTTCGGCCCGCGCTGCGCCGCTGGTGACCTGCCAGCCCATGTAGTTGGAGATTACCGGCCCGGCAACCAGGCCGATCGCCAGCGCGATGACCATTGGCTTCGCGGTCTCCCACCTTGCTGCGGCGCTCTGCATCGGGGTCATGCCCTGTAGTGCCATATTGCCCTCCTTGCTCGTTGATGCCCGAGGAATGAACGCGCTCAGACGTCGCGATGCCAATCGACACGGATGAGGAAGCTGTTCTCGTCGAAGCGCCGCTCCAGGGCGCCCTGGAACGTGCGCCGGATCGCCTCGCCAATGCGAACCGGCAGTTGGATATCCGTCGTGTTGACGACGATCCGATCCTCGCCCTGCTCCACGTTGATAATGCGGTTGGGCGGACGGTCGCGGCGCTCGCTCTGCTCCTGCTGGCGCATATTGGCGACGAGCGCCACGCGGTTCGGCATCACGAAGCTGCCGGAGAGCGTCACCACCCCAGCGGGAAAGCCGTCGTTGGAGCGATGGCAGGCCTGGCAAACCACCTCGCCGGCATTGGCCGGACGGGGCCCCCAGTGCCAGCGGGCGCTGGAATAGATCGCGCCGCATTGGGGGCAGACGGTGGGCGAGCGCAACTTGCCCGGGTTCCTGTAGGGATCAACGAGCCGGGCGCCCTGCGCGAGACCCCAGCGGCGCTTGTCGTCGGACATCGGCTTCAATGCCTCATTACTCATCGTGACGATGCTCCTTCGGTCCTGGCGTCGCGGCGTCCTACTCGCGACGGTCCCGGTACTCGGCCTGACGCTCGATCTCCCGTCTTCGCGCCACGGCGTCTCGCATCTGGGTAAGCCGCGCAACGGCTGCATCCGCTTTCGCCACGAACTCGTCGCCCAGGCGATTGATGATCGTGCGGCCGATCTCCGGTCCGCTGAATACCCGCGCGTGGCGGTAGCATTGCTCGGCCCGACGGCGGAAATAGGAAATTGACATCTGCACCTCCGTCAAATCGCGGGACAGGTCTGCAGTGCGGGCTGCGAAGGCCCGCTCCGGTCGATGCGCTCGACCAGCGCGCGCAGCTGCCCCTTGAACTGGAGCGGCGTGAGGCCCGCGCTTTGCAGCGTCTGCTCCATGACGATATCGCCGAGGAGATCCTCGAGCCGGCCAGCAACGGCAACACCCCAGCCGAGCGTCGTATCGCGCGCCAGCGCCGCTTGCAGCTCCGTGGGATCAATGGCAACGACTTGCGTGCGCGCGGGCGCGGACTGGACACTGGGCATGGGCGCGGGCAACCGAAGCCAGGTCGCCAGCCGCCGGTAGGCGGTGCGCGACAGCGTCGGCAGCAGCTCCTCATCGGTCTCCACGATGTAGGTTCCCGCCGGCTGCACTCCGTCCACGCTCGTCAGCACGAAAGGTCGGTGGAAGGTGACGGTGTCGCTGCGCGTGCGCAGGGTCATGAGCGGACTCCCGGGATCGTCGAGGCGGCGCTAGGGGAAGAGCCGACGGGGCGTCTTCCCCCTGCCACTCGTCAGGAGTTGATCTTGGGCGCGTCCTTGGGCTGCCCGGTCACAGCGACCTTGGGCTGCGCGGTATCCGGCATCTTCACGGGCTCGACCTTATGCGGCACGGCTTGCGGCATCGTGATCTTGCTGGGATCGGGAGTGGCAGGCTTGCTGGCGGGATTGTTCTCGTTCATGCCGAATATCCTTTATTACCCTGCGGTAATTATTTACCGCAAAACACATATGGTCATGAAACATATTTTTACAATGAATAAATAGAGATGAGAGAAATATTTTAGACCGAAAATAAAACTCGGAACAAAGTCAATAATCCTGCTCCAGTATTTGCGACCGGCGCACGCCTTCCCCCGCCGTGCCGCCCACCGGCTGCAGCCCGTGCAAGAAATCGATGCCGATCGCGGTTTCCAGACCGTCGCCGCCGTGGGTGGGAGGATCAGAACTGTCGGCCGAGCAATTTCCCGCGGACCGACTGGCCAACCGGAGTGAAACCCCTAGCGGTTGCTGAAAAGGTTTTTGAGAGAAAGCAACTTACCGCCAAAAGCTGCGGCTAACCGGCGGATTCTCGATCATTCGCCGGGATTGGATGTCCCTGCTTTAGACCCCTGGTCGCCTCGATGATCTCTTCCCATTCCTTCGCGCGCTTTGCCAGCCCAAGTCGGCGGGCTTCGGCTGCCGATCGCTCCGCCAAGGCAATCGCGCCGACATCGCCGTGGATGGCGACAAGGGCGCGGGCAAGGGAGCTTGGAGCTACGAGCATATGCTTATGAGCCGCGATGCCGACGGAGGGTCCAGCACAGTGCCATCGAGATCCAGGCCTCCTTGGTCATCACCCAAGCCTTCTGCTGGATTGCCCATCTTTCCCTAGCGCAGATGCGAACGCCTCGGGCGTGACAGGATTGGCGTCGGACTGTTCCCGGTTCATGCCAATCCCCTGGATTTCGCTCCGGGACAATATTCCCTATATGGGGACGAAAAATAATCTTTCCATCGATAAATTCTGTTTGGAAAAACACAGAGACAGGAAAATAAAACTCCGAACAAGATCCGAAAGATATTATCCTATCTCTTGAATGCTCGGCATAGAGTTGAATGCTCAGTATAGAGGAAGCTCGGCTTTCGCTGCCTGCGCGATCAGGATCGCGCAGGCTCGCAAACCGTCACAGGGTGCAATCTAAGATCGAGGGCGATCACCCGCGGCAGCCACTCAGGCGGACGAGACCCATCATCCGATGACAACGACTTCCCTTGCCGCGGGGCTCTTCGGCGGCCAGAGCGAGCGCGAACGGCAAGCAGATCGGTTCATCCATTGCATCGGTATCTCGGCTGGCCTGGTTGGAGCCAATACGCTCGTTGCTGTCCTGGTCTATCGCGCCGACCCCATTCGCCTGAGCGCCGGAATCGTCTATGCGGCCAGCCTCCTGACGATGCTCGGCTGCTCGGCGGCCTACCATCTGGCACGGACGCCGAGGCGCAAGGAGTTTCTCCGGCGCGTGGACCACGCTGCTATCTTTCTCCTGATTGCCGGCACCTGCACGCCCTTCATCGCGAGCGGATCGCCCTGGAGCCTCGGATGCCTCAGCTTCATCTGGCTCGTCGCGCTGACCGGAATGTGGTTCAAGATCGCCTTTCCTCGCCGGCTGGAACGCGTCTCGATCTTGGCTTACATCCTGCTGGGCTGGACCGGACTGCTCGCCCTCGCGCTGTTCTCCCCATCCCTAAGCTCCGAGACCGTCATCCTACTGAGCATCGGCGGCGTGCTCTACACTGCGGGCATCCTGTTCCATCTGTGGGAGACGCTGCCATTTCATATAGCAATCTGGCACGGTCAAGTCGTGCTGGCAGCCGGGTGTCACTTCTGGGCGGTCTGGCAGGGGGTCGCCATGGCGACGTGGCCTTAGGAGAGCGCGCAGAGCGCGCCTAATCAGCCCAGCGCCGGTGCAGCCAGAGCCAATGTTCTGGTTTTGCGCGCACCCATCCTTCGATTATGGAGTTGATGCCGGTCATGGTGCGCAGCACGTCGGCTTTCGCGTCGCCGGTATCGCGTAGTTCGAGCCGCGGCAGAACGGTGAAGCGAAACCTGGCGCCCTCGAGGCGCTCGACCCGGACCGGCAGGATTGGACAGTGGTAGCGCAGGCCAAGGCGTGCGACGGCGGGGGCGGTCATGGCGTCGTAGCCGAAAAAAGGCACGGCGATGCCGTCATTGAGCTTCTGGTCTACCAGCATTGCGATGTGGCCGCCCCGATCGAGATGCGCGAGCAGCTCGCGCCCGCCCCGTGCGCCCTTGGCGACAGCTCGGCGCGATCCGTGCAGATGGCGAAACACGCGCTCGGTCCATCGATTGTTGGCGGCGCGATAGACTGAAAGCAGCGACGTCCCCATTAGGCGGTGGATCATCGACGGCCCGACCTCCCAGTTGGCGAAGTGGCCGCCGAACACGATGCCAGGTCTGCCGCCGGCCATCAGCTCAGTCACCGCTTGGCCATTGACGATCTCGACCCGGCCGGATTCGGCGGCGCAGATCCAGGCGAGATGCGGATACTCCGCGAAGGCACGGCCGAGATTGTCCCACATGGCTCGCAGAATCCGCCGGTTCTCCGGCCCGTCGTTCTTTGGAAATGCGCGCTCGAGGTTCCTGAGCGCACGACGAGATACGCCGAGGCGTGGCCCCAGCAGGCGGCCGATACGTCCGCCAACCGAAGAGGCGCAGTCCACCGGCAGGCAGGCAAACATCGATAGAACGGCCACCAGCCCGATCGCTTCCAAAATCTCCGACATGCGACGACGCAGGGAGCGAGCCTGCTGTTTGGGCAATCGCCTCTTCGAGGGTGCGGTGGAGATCACGAAGATTGCCGCATCGCGTTGATCGCTGCGATCACGCGATTCCAATCACTGACACTGTCGCGAAGCTTCAGCGCTTGGGCGTTCGCGAGTGCTTCCTTCGCAGCTTTCAACGCGCCGGCGCCGTGTACGGCGATAAGCGCGCGGGCGAGCGATTGAGCCGCATCATCCATCCTGCAGCTTAGGCTCCACGGAGCCGAATCCCCAGCAGATAATAATATAGTGGCGTTTTGTCTTTAAACAGCTCGCTGCGCACGTCACGTGTAAGGTTGCCAACTCCCTTGGGGTCGGCCTCGTCTTCGCTCTCGCATGCTCCGCCCCGGTCCAATCCAATCTGAAGGTTTGACCCGTGGCGCTCTCGCGTCATGGCGTTTTCCCGCTCGGAAAGGAGCTCTAGATGTCCAGCGGTGCGGTCAAATGGTTAAATCCCGCCAAAGGTTACGGCTTCATCCAGCCGAGCGACGGCTCCAAGGACGTATCCGTCCGTATGTCAGCTTCGGAGCAGGTAGGATTGATCGGGCTTCGGCAGGACCAAAAGCTCACCTTCGACGTCGAGCGTGGCCAGCAAGGCAGACTTCGGCGGTCAATCCCCGGATCGCCGAGTGGATGAATTGCGGCGCAGAGCTCACCTCTGCGCCGCGTCTGGTCCTTCGATGCGCCATCGGATTTCGGCTGCCACGCGTGGGGAATGGTCAACGTCTCGCCAAAGGCTCAACGCAGAAAATGGCCTCGTCTCTCAATTGGCCGCTTCCGTAGCGGGCGCCAAGAGACGTAGTCGCCGGCGCAGGCCTGCAACGATGGAAGCGGTCAATGGCGCCGGAAATCCCGCGGGCAGACCCCTGAGCGCGGCGTCGATGGCGCCATCGGCATCGGTCGCTATCTCATCCATAATTCCCCGAACGAATGCCGCGGGGACGCCGCACTTTTCCGCCGTCTGCAGGCTCGCGAATCACCGATAATCATAATCCCAAGGCCGGAGGTTCAAATCCTCTCCCCGCTACCACTTCTCTCGCCGTTTTCCTGTTTCGTGGCGGCGCTTGAATAGGGGCGCTGATTTGTCGCGCGTGCTAAGTGCCGGTAGGTATTCGCCTCAAGTCTAAGTGACCATTCTGTGCTTGCGGGTGAACCGGCGCCTGCCTAGCTTCCGTCACGGAACCGCAACATTATCACGATAGAGAGCAGTGCATGTCAGATCGTCCGAACCCTCCCGCGGACGTCCACGCCGAGGCGCGAAACATCCTTGGCGACGATGCATCGGAGTGGATGCACACGCCGAACCGATTCTTCGATCATCTGGCCCCCGCTGATCTGGTGAGTTCGCCGGAGGGCGCCGAGCTGGTGTTGAGGGAATTGCGCAAGCCGGGTGCGGTCCAGGCTTTCAAACTGCGGACGCTCCGCCGGCCCTGAGTAATCGAGGCGGCGCCGCCGCCGCTGTTCAATCCGCCGCGTCCGCCCGCTGCTGCTGCAGCGGAATTGAGATCGTCGCGATAGTGCCGCGGCCCACATCGCTCGCAAGCCTGAGGCTGCCGCCCTGTTTCTCTATGAAACGCTTGGCGAGCGGCAGGCCGAGGCCGGTGCCCTCGAACCGGCGCAGCTGCGGGTTCACGCGCAGGACGGCGGAGGCTAACGGGCAGTCAGCTCTAGAAAGACTGGTCAGCGGCGAAGATATGCGAGCGTCGCCCGCCTCTCAACCCCTGTTGACCTTCATCATGTACCGGTAGGGGTCGCTGGTCATGACGGCGCCGCCGGAGACCAGCAGCACGGCGCCCGAGACCCATTGCGCCGCGTCGGAGGCGAAATAGACGGCGGCGCCGGCGACGTCCTCAGGCTGGCCGACGCGGCGGAGCGGATAGAAGGCGGCGCGGTCGCGGCGATCCGCCTCGGTCGCAAGCCACGGCGCGGTGAGCGGCGTGTCGACGGTCGCCGGCGCGATCGCGTTGACGCGGATGCCATACTGGCCGAGCTCCATCGCCATGGTCTGGGTGATGTTGTTGATCGCCGCCTTGCAGGCGCCGTAGATGCCCTCGCCGCCGGGCGCCGCGTAGAGGCTGTCGATCGAGCTCAGGAAGATGATGGAGCCGCCGCGGCCGCCTTCCCGCATGGCGCGCGCTGCCGCCTGGGCGCCGAAGACCTGGGCGGTGAGGTTGAGGCTCAGCATCGCGCTCCAGCCGGCCTCGCTGACGTCGAGCCATTCCGCCATCGCGCCCGGCACGCTGCTGAAGCCGCCGGCATTGTTGACCCAGACATCGATGCGGCCGAATTTCTTGACCGCCGCGGCCGCCAGCGCCTGCAGCTGCTTCGGATCGGTGACATCGGTCGGCTGCACTAGGGCGCGCCGACCCTTCGCCTCGATCTCCTTCGCGAGCGCATCGAGCTCGCCGCGGCTGCGCGCCGCCAGCACCACGTCGCCGCCCTCTTGCGCATAGGCGAGCGCGATGGCGCGGCCGAGGCCACGGCTCGCGCCGGTGACGACGCAGATCTTGTCGCGCATCGATTGCATAGAGCTCTCTCCCAATGATCTCACCCCATCGCCACCAGAATGCGGCGCTCGCCTTGGTATGGCGCGCGGCCATGGAGCGCCAGGATATTGTCGACGACCAGGAGATCGCCTACCTGCCAGGGGAACTCCACCGTCTCCGCGCGGATGGTGGCGCGGAGCTCGGCGAGCATGTCGTCGCCGATCGCCGTGCCGTCGCCGAAGCGCGCGTGGTGATAGAGGTCGTCCTCCCGGGCGTTGGCCAGCATCGCGGTCCGCGTCTCCGCGTCGTACATGGAGTGATGCCAGTAATAGGCCTGGGTGAAGAGCACCTCGTCCTTCGTCTCCGGATGATGGACGACGGCCTTGAGCGTCTCCTCGACGTGCAGCGATCCGTCATCCTTCCAGTGGAAGCGCGCGCCGATCTTGCGGAGATACGCCTCAACCGCGGCCCTATCTTGGCTCTCGTAGGTTACGAACCAGGATTTTCCGGGGCCTTCGCCGCCGTGGAGGTTCTGAATATAGGTGACGCCGCGCGCCCGGAAGGCCTCGGCGGTGGCAGGGGCGAGCCGCGCCAGGATCCGCCGGCCGTCCGCCAGCGGCGTGGCGCCGCCGGCCATCCGCGCGCGGTCGCAGTAGAACATGATCGTCCGCGGATAGGCCGCCGAATAGGACTTCTCGTTGTGCGCCAGGATCTCCACCTCGGGCGGCGCATCGGTCGAGTTGTAGATGAGGTCATGCACGCGTCCCCGCGGCGCATCGCCGCCGCTGTACGGCATCAGCGGCGTGACGGTGATCGTCTGCGCGAGGTGGAGGAAGTCCCCCGGACCGCTGAGACCGAAGCCGCGGAACAGCACCGCGCCGTGCCGGTCGAGCCGCCGCCGCAGCTCCATCCGCTCGGTCTCGATCCAGTCCGCAAGCGCCGCCGGCGTGGCTCGAGCCGGCGTCTCCGGCTCGAGGATGCAGGGCAGCGAATGATCGGCGAAGAAGGATTGCTTCACGAGAGTTCTCGTCAGCGCCGCGCCGATTGCCGCATAGTGGCTGGCCCTGGAGCGGATCGGCGTGGCAGTGTATCGGGCATCCGGAGGTCGATCATGAAAGCTGCCCGTCGCGTCGCCAAGAAGAAAAAACCGTCGCGCCGTGCCGCCAGCGGCACCAAAGCCGCGAAAGTGCCTCTGCCGGTGCATCTCCACGTCGAGAACAGCCGCGACATGAGCGCGGTGTTCGAGGCAACGCCGGAGCGCGTCAAGGCGGCGCTCGCTCGCCATCCCCGGCTCAAGGGCAAGGTGAAGGTCACCATCGGCTACGACGGCGATATCTACGCCGAGGCGATGCGAACCGCCCAGGTGCTGTTCGGCTGGAATTTCGATCGCTTGGACTTGGCGCGGAAGGCGCCGCATTTGCGCTGGGTGCACGCCCATGGCGCCGGGGTCAGTCACCTGATGCCGCTCGATTGGCTGCCGGCGGGCGCGGTGCTGACCAACAGCCGCGGCGTCCATGGGCCGCGGGCGGACGAGTACACGCTGATGGCGATCCTCATGATCAACAACAACCTGCCCCGGATGGCGAGCAATCAGCGCGCGGCGCGCTGGGAGCAGCTCTTCAACAGCTCGATCCAGGGCAAGACCCTGCTGATCGTGGGCGTCGGCCACGTCGGCGGCGGAGCCGCCAAATGGGCGAGGCGGCTGGGCATGCGGGTCATCGGTATCCGGCGGACCGGCCGGCCGCACCCTCAGGTGCACGAGATGCACAAGCCGGCTGCGCTGTCGACGCTGCTGCCGCGCGCCGACATCGTCCTGATCACCACCCCGCACACCGCGGACACCCGCCATCTCATCGGCCGGCGCGAGCTCGACCTGATGAAGCGAGGCGCGGGCCTCGTCAATTACAGCCGCGCCCAGCTCGTCGACTACGATGCGCTTGCCGAGAAGCTCCGGGAGGGGGTGCTGAGCGCCGTCCTCGACGTCTTCGACCCGGAGCCGCTGCCGTCCTCCTCGCCGCTCTGGTCCTTGCCCAACCTGATCATCACCCCCCATTGCTCGTCCGACGATACGGAGCTCTACACGCCGAAGACGCTCGACCTCGTCTGCCGGAATATCGAGCGGCTGATCGGCGGCAAGGCCCTATTGAACCAGGTGAGCCCGAAATTCCAATATTGAGAGCCTGGGGGCTCGGCGGAAATGGGATTACACCCAATCGGAGAATGAGCTATATAATTTACGGATTGTGGGTGCGCGAGGGTAGCGGCGCGCCCGGGTGGGGAGTGTCGTTAGGATGAAGAAACGCCTGAAGAAGACGGTCCGTCAGGCGACCGCTCGCAAGGGCGTGCGCGCCGGCTCCCAGGCGGCGAAGCTCATGGCGGTCGCCATGGATCTGTTCTCCCAGCGCGACTTCGCCTCGATCACCATCAAGGACATCGCGCGCGCCGCCCGCGTGAACTCCGCGCTCATCTATTATTACTTCAAGAACAAGGAAGATCTGTTCCGCGCGATGATCGAGAACGCCATCCTGCAGGCGCTCGAGAACTATGCGCGACTCAAGGAGCGGCATTCGAACGCCACCGATCTGATCAACGACTGGTTCGAGAACAACGTCGAGATGGCGATCCTGATGCGCAAGCTGGTGAAGATCATGATCGACTATTCGCACGGATCCGTGCGCATGACCTCGGTCGAGACGCTGATCCGGCGCTTCTATCGCGAGGAGGTGAGCATCCTCTCGAACGGCATCCGGCAGGGAGTCGCCGAGGGCGTCTTCCGCAGCGTCGATCCCGATCGCACCGCGCTTTTCCTGTCTGTGCATCTCGATGGCATCATGGTCGCTTCCATGGTGCGGCCGAGCTTCAACATTCCCGCGGCGATGAACGAGCTGCGCCAGGTCTTCTGGCAGCAAGTGGGCCGCGCCGTCGAGCGCGCGGCCTAGCCCCGCGGCGGGCCGCGCCGCGCGCTTGCGGTCGGCGTCTCAATTGACCGATTAATTATCGTCCGGCATGATCGCTCGCCGTGACGCGCTCGCGAGGCGGCGCCGGCGACGGGAAGGGGCGGGGCTCGATGAACGAAAGCGGCGCAATGTCCGTCGGCGCGGACGATCGGGAGATCGCGGCGCTCGAGAAATCCCTCGCCGACAGGGGCGTCAGATATTGTCTGGCGGCCTACGTCGATGTGCACGGCATTCCGAAGGCGAAAAGCGTTCCGATCGGACATTTCTCGCGGATGATGCGCGGCTCCGAGCTGTTCACCGGGGCCGCGCTCGACGGCCTTGGTCAGGCGCCGAGCGATGACGAGCTCGCGCTCCATCCCGATCCCGCCGCGGTGACGCAGCTGCCATGGCGGCCGGAGATGGCCTGGGCGCCGGGCGGTCTCCGCTATCAGGGCGAACCCTGGCCTATGTGCTCGCGGAACGTGCTGCAGCGGCAGATCGACCGCCTGACGCAGCACGGGCTGGGCTTCAATCTCGGCGTCGAGTGCGAGATCTTCCTGGTGCGCCGCGACGGCAACGCGATCCGGCCGGCCAACCCGCTCGATGTGCTGCCGAAGGCGGCCTATGACATCGTCGGTCTCCTGGAGAACATGCCCTGGCTCGACGAGGTGGTCGGCTACATGGATCGGCTCGGCTGGGAGGTGCATTCCTTCGATCACGAGGACGCCAACAGCCAGTTCGAGTTCGATTTCGCCTATGCCGACGTCATGACGATGGCTGACCGCTTCACCCTGTGGCGCCTGATGATGAAGGAGGTCTCGCGCCGCCGCGGCTGGGAGGCGACCTTCATGCCGAAGCCCTATGCCGACCGCACCGGCAGCGGCGCCCATTTCAACATGTCGCTGCGTGATCTCGAGACCGGCCGGAACGTGTTCGGCGACCGCGCCGACCGCCGCGGCTGCGGCCTGTCGAAGCTCGCCTACCAGTTTCTCGCCGGCATTCTGCGGCATGCGCCGGCGATCGTCGCGGTGACCTGCCCGATCGTCAATTCCTACAAGCGCCTGATCAAGACGGGATCGATGACCGGCTTCACCTGGGCGCCGATCTTCATCTCCTATGGCGGCAACAATCGCACGCACATGATGCGGGTGCCGATGGTGCGGCCGGAGATCGAGGGCGCGCCCGGCGCACACAAGGGTACCTATCTCTCCGGCGCACGGCTCGAGTGCCGCGCCGTCGATCCCTCGCTCAATCCCTATCTCGGCGCCGCCATGATGCTGGCGGCCGGGCTCGAGGGCATCGAGCAGGAGCTCGATCCCGGCGATCCCACCAACATCAACATGTACGAGCTCAGCGAGGTCGAGCTCGCCCGGCGCGGCGTCCGCAGCCTGCCGCGCACGCTGCTCGAGGCCGTGGAGGCCTTTGCCGCCGATCCGCTGCCGAAGGCCGTCTTCGGCGACGCGCTCTACCGCTCCTTCGTCGACCTCAAGGAGCGCGAGTGGTGGAGCTTCCATAACGCGATCTCGCAGTGGGAGTACGACAACTATCTCACCAAATTCTGAGCCTGGATTGACGCGCCGCGGCTCCTCTCACACCATGCGGCAGGCCAAGAGGGCTCAGCCATGACCGCAGACATGTTCGATCCCGCGCAATACGCCAAGGTGCGCCTGCCGCCGCTTCAGGCGGAGACGCTGCCGAGCTGGTGCTATACATCAGAGGAGTTCTACCGCCGCGAAGTCGAGCGCATGTTCGGGCGCAGCTGGAACTTCATCGGCCGCGCCGACGAGCTGCCGCAGCCCGGCGATTATCACGCTCTCGACCTCTTCGGCGAAGCGATCATCGTGATCCGCGACCGCACGGGAACGCTGCGGGCTTTCGCCAACACCTGCCGCCATCGGGGCACCAAGCTGCTGCAGGGGCAGGGGCGCTGTACGGCGATCGTCTGCCCTTATCACAACTGGGCCTATTCGCTGTCCGGCGATCTTTTCTCCGCGGTCGGGATGGAGCAGACCGAGGGATTCGACAAGAGCCGCTACGGCCTCATTCCGATCCGGCTCGAGAGCTGGGGCGGCTTCGTCTTCGTCTGCTTCGATCCGGCGGCGCCGAGCCTTGCCGACTATCTCGGCGACCTGCCGGAGCGGCTCCAGAGCTATGGCCTCGACGATATGATCTGCGTCCGGCGCAAGGACTACGACCTCGCCTGCAACTGGAAGCTCTATCTCGAGAACGCGATGGAGGAATACCACACGCCGACCGTCCACAAGCTGTCGATCGGCGCCCAGGTTACGGTGCGCGAGCGCACCCGCGGCGCCTGGGACGGCATGTTCATGCCATCGGAGAAGACCATCGCCGTCCTCGCCGAGGACATCGGCAGCGCCTTCCCGCCGATCGCCGGTCTCGATGCCAAGGCGGCGCGCGGCACCTACTTCATCGTCATCTACCCCATGACCTTCTTCGCCTTCACCCAGGACTGCTGCTGGTGGCTGCAGCAGTTTCCTCAGGGAGCGACGCGCACCAGGGTGGTGATCGGCTCCAGCTTTCCCCGCGCGACGGCGGCGCGGTCCGACTTCGACGAGCGCGTGCAGAAATACTATCGCCGCTGGGACAAGGCGCTCCCCGAGGACAACGCGATCTCGGAGCTGCAGCAGGCGGGCATCGCTTCATCTTTCGCGCGGCCCGGCAGACTCTCGCATCACGAGCTTCTGGTGCACGGCATCGCCAACTGGATGCTCGACCGGGTCGTCGGCCGATCGGTGCCGACAATTTGAGCAGCGGCTCCCCGGCGAGGCAGGGGGCACAAGCGCCCGATTGACGGGGGTTTCTTGACGCCCGGCGAAAGCGCTTGCTACGCTGAATTCATCGTTCGATTGAGGTGGCGGTGCCACCGGGAGGCTCTCGCACGGGTGCGCCGATCATCTCCGCCGACTCCCATGTGGAATTTCCGACCGATCTCTACACCGACCGCATTCCCGAGCGTTTCCGCCCCCGCGCACCGCGCGTCGAGACGCGCGGCACGGAAAAGTGGTTGCTGGTGGACGGGCGCAAGCCGAAGCGCCTCGACGTCGCGGCCTCGCGCGTCACGGAGGAGGATCGCGACCGCGAGTTCCGTGACAGCTCCGACGGCGGCCGCAACATCGAGCTTAGGATCGCCGCCCAGGATCGCGATGGCGTCGGTGCCGAGGTGCTCTATCCCAACGCCCTCAATCTCTTCAGCTCGCCCGATTACGGCTACCAGATGGCGGTGGCCCAGGCCTACAACGACTGGGCGATCCGGCATTTCGGCGAGCGTTCCGACCGCTTCGTGCCGGTGGCGATCGTGCCCGTGGGCGATATCGCGGCCGCCGTGCGCGAGACCGAGCGGGTCGCCAGGCTCGGCTACCGCACCCTGATGATCCCCATCAGCATGAAGGCGCGGCCCTACAACCATCCGGACTACGAGCCGCTCTGGTCGGTGATCGAGGAGACCGGGCTCATCCTGGCCTTTCACGCCTTCTCCAATGACGAGGACAGCTATCCCATCGACTGGGGCACCGAGGAGGGGACCGGCGGCGCGCTCGCCTTCATGGCCTTCTGCATGGCCGAGGGCATGCACCCGCTCACCCTGCTGATCAGCTCCGGGATGCTGGAGCGGCATCCCCGGCTCAAGTTCGTCATCGTCGAATGCGATGGCGGCTGGCTCGCCTGGCTGCTCTCGGTCCTCGATCAGCAGGTGGCGAAGAAGCACATGTGGATCCGTCCGCAGCTCGAGCTGCTGCCGAGCGAGTATTTCAAGCGCCAGGGCCACGTCACCTTCAGCGACGATCCCGTCGCCCTCAACAATCTCCGCTTCACCGGCGCCGATTATCTCATGTGGGGCAACGACTATCCCCATGACGAGGGCAGCTACCCGCATTCCCGCGAGGTGATCGAGCGGATCTTCCGCGGCATCCCCGAGGCCGAGAAGCGGAAAATCATCAGCGGCAACGCGGCGAAGCTCTACGGCTTTGGCTGGTAGGCGCGCTGCAGCCCCACCCTGAGTCATTCGAGATGGCCGCTACGCGGCCTCCTCGGGATGAGGTAGATCGAGGATGGCATTGAGAAAAGCTTCCTCATCCTGAGGAGGCCGCGCCAGCGGCCGTCTCGAAGGCGCGGCCGTCGGTCCTCTGCTCCCCCTCTGGCTCGCTTTTTGCTCTGGCGATCCCGGCCAACAAGGGGAGGCGAGGTCATGGATGCTTTCATGAAGGATTGTCTGGAGCTCGCCGCCGAGCGTCTCGCGCGCGGGCAGCTCGATCGCCGGACCTTCCTCGCCGGCCTCGCGGCGCTGGGCCTGGCCCCGGCGGCGCTCGGCAGCCGCGCAGCGCTGGCGGAGACCAAGGAGATCGTCCTCGTCAACTGGGGCGGCGATGCGGTCAAGTATTTCGGCAGCGCCTGGGGCGAGCCCTTCACCAAGGACACCGGCATTCCCGTCATCGTCGACGGTACGGGCCCGTCGCTCGGCAAGATCAAGGCGATGGTGGATAGCAAGAAGGTGACCTGGGACGTCTGCGATTCCGGCGGCAGCCAGTGCATTCCCATGGGAAAGCAGGGCTATCTCGAGGAGATCGACTATTCGATCGTCGACAAGACCAAGGTGCTCAAGCCGCAGTTTGCCTACAAATGGGGCATCGCCAATTATTTCTACAGCTACGTCATCGCCTACGACACCGCCAAGGTCGGCGACAAGCGGCCGAAGACCTGGGCCGATTTCTGGAACCTCAGGGATTTCCCGGGCAAGCGCACCATGCGCAAGGACCTCGAGGGCATCATGGAGGCGGCGCTGATGGCGGACGGCGTGCCGATGGACAAGATCTATCCCATCGACGTCGACCGCGCCTTCAAGAAGATCAAGGAGATCAAGAACGACACCATCTTCTGGGCGAGCGGCGCCGAGAGCCAGCAGGTCATCCGCGACGGCGAGGCGGCGATCGGCTCGCTCTGGAGCACGCGGGTAAACGCCCTCGCTCACGACACCAACGAGCGCATCAGCTGGACCTGGAACCAGGGCATTCTCGCCGACGGCGCCTGGGTGGTGCCGAAAGGCAATCCCGCCGGCAAGGACGCCCAGAAGTTCATCGCCTCGACGCAGATCCCCGAGCGGCAGCTCGCGCTCTTCCTGGCCTTCGGCAACAGCCCGGCGAATCCGGCGACCCTGCCGCTGGTGCCCGAGGACAAGAAGCGCTGGAACCCCACTTCCAATGCCGATGTGCAGCTGCCGATCAACGCCGAATGGCAGGCCGAGCATCGGGAGAAGCTCAACAACGACCTCCTCGACCTCATTTCATCCTGAGTGGGGAGTTGACCGGCTGGCGCGGCTCCGGCCGTTGGCGCCGGCGGGTCTCGCATGCAGCGGCGTACCGTCTACTGGCTCCTGATCGCGCCGGCGCTGGCGTTGATCCTCGGTCTCTACGTCTTCCCGCTGCTGCGGGTGCTGTGGATCAGCGTCGACGATCCGGTGCTGGGCCTGCAGAACTATCGCCTGCTGATCACCAGCCACGCCATCCATCACATCGTCCTGACGACGGCGCGGATCTGTGTGCTGACGACGGTCATCACCATGATCGGCGGCTATGGGGTGGCCTACGCGCTGGTCCATGTGAACGAGCGGCAGCGGCGATGGATGCTGCTCTGCGTGCTGCTGCCGTTCTGGATCTCGGTACTGGTGCGCGCCTTCGCCTGGGTGACGCTGCTGCGGCCGAATGGCGTGCTGAACTCGGCCCTGCTGGATCTCGGGATCATCCACAGCCCGCTGGAGCTGGTGCGCAACGAGTTCGGCGTCGTCGTCGGCATGGTGCACTACATGCTCTCCTACGCGATCCTGCCGCTCTTCGCGAACATGCGGGGGATCGACCGGCGCCTGGTCGCCGCCGCGCGCGGCCTCGGCGCCGGACCCTTCACCGCCTATCGCCGCGTCTTCCTGCCGCTCAGCATGCCCGGCATCGTCAGCGCCTCGGTTCTGGTCTTCGTCTTCTCGCTCGGCTTCTTCATCACCCCCGCCATCCTCGGCGGCGGCAGGACGGTCATGATCGCCGAATACATCAGCGCCAACATCCGCGACAACCTGCGCTGGGGCCTCGCCACCATGCTGGCCTCGACGCTGCTGATCACCGTCTTCCTGACGCTGGGGCTGCTGTCGCGCCTGGTCGACGTCCGCAAGCTCTTCGGTGCCACATGAGGCGGCAGCGGATCGGCTGGCGCTTCGGGATCATCCTCGCCTTGGCCTGGATGGTCCTCTGCTATCTCCTGCTGCCGCTGCTGATCGTGGTGCCCGTCTCCTTCACCGACGA
This sequence comes from Allostellaceae bacterium, assembly GCA_035507155.1. GTDB lineage: Bacteria > Pseudomonadota > Alphaproteobacteria > ATCC43930 > CGMCC-115725 > DASZHJ01. The sequence goes on along the minus strand of DATJOK010000207.1, from coordinate 7,812 downwards.
GCGATATCTCTCGCTGCCGCAGCACGCGCTCTCGCTGCGGCACTACCGGGATGTGTTCTCTGGAACCTTCTGGCTTCCCAGCATCGTGCAGAGCCTGTTCGTCTGCACGATCTCCACCATCGTCGCCGTGACCCTGGGGACGCTTGCCACCTATGGCTGCTGGCGCCTCTCCTCGCGGCTGGCCAATGCGGTCCGGGCGCTCATGCTGCTGCCGCTGATCGTGCCATCGGTCGTGCACGCGATCGGCTTCTTCCGCATGTGGATCGACCTCGATCTCCTCGACAGCTTTCCCGGTGTCATCCTCGCCCACATCATCACCAGCATGCCCTATGTGGTCATTACAGTGTCCGCATCCCTGGCGGGCATCGATGTGCGGCTGGAGCAGGCGGCGCGCAGTCTCGGTGCCTCACTCTTCCAGACGCTGCGCATGGTGATCCTGCCGAACATCATGCCCGGCGTTCTCTCCGGCGCCGTCTTCGCCTTCGTGCAGGCCTGGGACGAGATCGTCGTGCTGCTGTTCATCACCAGCCGCCACGTCTACCTGCTGTCGCGCGCGATCTGGGACGGCGTCAACGAGAATATCGACCCCGCCATCGCGGCGGTCGCGACCCTGATGATCGTGCTGACCTTCGCCGGGCTCCTGATCGGCCGCGCCTGGAGCGCCCGCTTGGAGGAGCGGTCGGGAAAGGCCTTGGGGGATGCGGTCGCGCGGCCCTGACGCGACAGCGATCGCTAGACCCGATCCTTGAGGATCACGTCCGTCGCCTTCTCGGCGATCATGTAGACCGCACTCACGATGAAGAGTCCGGGGATGCGCGGAAAGATCGAGGCGTCGACCACCCGAAGCCCCGCGATCCCGTGCACGCGGAAATCGCCGTCGACCACCGCCATCGGATCGCCGGCCGGGCCCATCTTGTTGCTGCAGGAGGCGTGATGGCCCCAGGCCACCTGGCGGATGAAATCGGCGATCTGCTCCTTGGTGGCGACATCCGGGCCCGGCGTCACTTCCTTCGGCGACTTGAGGAGCTTGGCGTTTATGCCGCGGGCGAATTCGACGCCGGCGACGACGGCGGCAAGGTCCTCGCCCGTGGCGTCGTTGCCTTCCTCGAAATAGTGGAAGTTGATGTCAGGGGTATCGCGAGGATCCGCGCTGCGCAGGGTCACGATGCCGGCCGTGTTGCTGGTATGCCCCTTGAGGATCGCCCAGGCGAAATGATCGCGCTTGACGATGTCGCTGGAATAGCCGGGATAGTAGCCGGCGAAGGCACCGGGCAGGCCGAAGATGAAGAGATCGGGCGCCGGTTTCTCCGGCGCGGAGCGGCGGATGAAACCGATCAGCACGCCATTCGTGGCATAGATGCCGGTAGCGTCCTTCTGCCATTGCTGAAAGGCTGGATCGGGCGGGTCGCCGGGCGTCGGCGGCGCCAGCTTGCAGCCTTTCAGCAGCGTGAGCTCCTGGTCGAACTGGCTTATGACGGTGACCTCGTATCGGTCCTGCAGGTTCTTTCCGACACCGGGAAGATCTTTCGCGACGCTGATGCCGAACCGCTGCAGATCCTCTGCCGGCCCGATGCCCGACAGCATCAGGAGCTGGGGACTGCCGAATGCGCCGGCGGAGATGATCACTTCGCGGCTCGCCCGTGCTGAGACGGTCTTGCTCGCCACCTCCGTCCAGGGCGGTGCCGCCGTCGGCGCGTTGGGGTCGGCGCGATAGGCATGCGGGTCCGGCAGGTACTCGACGCCGACCGCGCGACCGCCCTCGATGAGCACGCGGGTAACCAGGGCGCCGGTCAACACCTGCAGCTTCCCGGGAAACTGCTGCTGGGTCTCGCGGATGTAATCGCGGACGGCGTGGCGCTTGCCGTTGAGCACCGTCATCGGGGTGATGTAGAGCCCGTCTCGGCGCGCCTTGCCGACGACCCGCTGGTCGTTGGGGTCCAGCAGGTCGTCGAGCACGGCCGGGGCCAGTCCGGGCACATCGGCTGATTTGGCCGCGGCCGAGATCACCTCCACGATCTGCGGGTCCTTGAGCGCCAGCAGGGGATCGGCCTTCGATGTCGGCAGCCAGCCGTCATAGCCGTGGCCGGAGCCGTCGTTCAGCCGGTCGAGCAGGCCGCGATGATAGGTGCAGCGCTCCAATCGCTTGAAGTAGCCGCGCATCGTCTCCCCGGACCAGGAGGGATCGCTCACGGCCGCGGCGATCGCATCCCAGTCGGAATCCTCGGGATAGACGAGGATGAGCGCGTTGTGCGCGGTGCAGCCGCCGAGGGTGCCGGCGCGCGGATACCAAATCCCGCCGAGCTCCGGCCGATCCTTGGGATCGGGTCGCGGCGGGTGGTCGTAATGACGGACGAAGTAGTTCCACTGCATCGTCGGATCGTCGGTCGAATGCGCGTGGAAGACCGGCACCTCGTAGCTGAGCCCGCCCGCATCGGCGCCGGCCTCGATCAGCAGCACGCTGCAGCCGGCCTTGGCGAGATTCGCCGCCAGCGGCCCGCCGCCGGCACCGGATCCGATGATGATGTATTCGGTATCTGCCATGGCCGATCCGGTCCCCTGCCGGGCTTGGCGCCACAATCAGAAACGCAGGGGAGAATCTAATCCGCTCCACCGACTGGAGGCTGTGAACTAGGTCACGGAGCCGCGAGGCAGGCGCCCCTAAACTGTATCGGGGAGAGTCGCGCATTTTCTCAGGCGCAGCGCCACGCCTTGCGCCGCCGTGATGCAGGTCAGGGGAGGACCGCATGAGGGCCATTCGCTTCCGCAAGTCCGCCATCCTGCTGTCCTCGCTGCTCCTCGGCGGCTTGGTGATGACCGCCGGCAGCTGCGCGCTGCGCCCGTTGGGGTCGGGCGAGGTATTGGACGAGGCGCGCCAGGCGTCCCGCCCGGCCAGCAGCTTTCCTGCCGCTGGGGAAGATTATTTCCACGACATGGATGGTGGCATCGCGCTGACCCCAGACGAGGTTCGCGGTCGCAACATGTGGATCGTCTGGACCGGCGGCAATGACCGCTTCTGGGACGTCATCACCAAATCCGCCTTCGGCAATTTCGATCTCCTGAAGATCGTCTCCTCCGCGCCCGGCCTCAAATACAGCCGCGACACCCGCTTCAAGTATTTCGGCCTGGAGAACGAGCCCTGCTTCGACAAGCCGACGGGCCCCGATCCGCAGCGCTTCGGCCTCTGGCTCGACGTCCGGCGCGCCGATTGCCCGGCCGACCCCTTCGCCGATCCGCAGCGCTATCCCGGCGTCGCCATCGGCGCGCGCGGCAAGACCGTGCCGGTCGGCTCCTATTACGGCGAGCCTACGGGGATCGTGGGCCTGCGTCTCTTTCCCAACCCCAATTTCGACGCCGAGGCGGCGAGGAAATGGGATCCCGAGCGCTACTACAATGATCCCAGCTATTACCTCGACAAGAACCTGGTGCGGCCTTACCGCGTCGGCATGTCCTGCGGTTTCTGCCATGTCGGGCCCAACCCGCTGAAGCCGCCGAAGGACCCGGAGCATCCGCAGTGGGAGAACCTGAGCTCCAACGTCGGCGCTCAGTATTTCTGGATCGACCGCATCTTCAACTGGGCGGCCGACGAGAGCAGCTACGTCTACCAGCTCGTGCATACCTCGCGGCCGGGCAGCCTCGACACCTCGCTGGTCTCCACCGACAACATCAACAATCCCCGCACCATGAACGCGGTCTATGGTCTCTGGCCGCGGCTCGAGGCGGCGAAGCGCTGGGGCAAGGAGACGCTGGCCGGCGGCGGCCTCGACAACAGGCAATTCAACGATGTCGTCCAGAGCGGCCCGCTCACCGAGTTCTATCAGGCACCGGACACGGTCTGGACGCCGCATGTGTTGAAGGACGGCTCCGATTCCGTGGGCGCGCTCGGTGCGCTCAACCGCGTCTACGTCAATATCGGGCTCTTCAGCGAGGAGTGGCTGCTGCACTTCAATCCGCTGGTGGGCGGCAAGCCGATCAGCCCGATCACCATCGCCACCATGCGGAAGAATTCCTCCTACTGGGGCGCCACCGAGATGCAGACGCCGGACATGGCGCTCTTCCTGGTGAAGGCCTCGGCGCCGCAGCACCTGGCTGAGGCGCCGGGCGGCCGGAAATATCTGGGCGCCGATCCGCGTACCGTCCACCGCGGCAAGATCGTCTTCGCCGACACCTGCGCGCGGTGCCATTCCAGCAAGGCGCCGGTGCCGCCCGCCGGCGCCGATCCCGGTGCCTGCAACGGCAAGGATTATCTCGGCTGCTGGAACCGCTATTGGGCATGGACCGAGACGGCGGCCTTCAAGCGGGAAATGCGCAAGATCGTCCTCGCCAAGGACTTCCTCGACGGCAACTTCCTGTCGAACGACATGCGCATTCCGGTGACGCTGCTGCAGACCAACGCCTGCAGCCCGCTCGCCACCAACGCGCTCGCCGACAACATCTGGGACAATTTCTCCTCGCGGAGCTACAAGGACCTGCCGGCGGTCGGCCGGATCACCATCTACGATCCCTTCACCGGCGATCCCGAGCCCTATGACATGCCCGGCGGCGGCCGCGGCTATACCCGCGTGCCGTCCCTCATCAGCCTGTGGTCGACGGCGCCGTTCCTGCTCAACAACAGCGTCGGCCCCTTCAACGGCGATCCCTCCGTCGCCGGCCGGATGAAGGTGTTCCAGGCCTCGATCGAGCAGATGCTGTGGCCGGAGCGCAGGGACAAGGATCCGGTGTTCGGCGACAAGATCCCGGGCGTGATCGACCGCACCACGGCGCGGAGCTGGCTGCGCATTCCCGCGGGATATCTGCCGGATTACATCCGCGAGCATCTCGGCGAGCTGACGCGCGTCGCGCCCAATGTGTTCCACGAGGATGGCGTCGAGATCGGCCCGATCCCCGCCGGCACACCAGTCGACCTCATCGCCAACCTGATGCTGCTGCCGGAGGAGAGCGATCCCGCGGCACGGCTGCAGCATCAGAAGAACATCGTCGATCTGCTGATCAAGCTCACCCATGACCTCAAGGAGCTGCCGCCCAACGCCACCGACGAAGAGGCGCGCGCGGTCTTCTCGAATCTCGTAGGTCCGATGATGGCGCTCAGCAAATGCCCGGACTTCGTGGTGAACCGCGGCCACTATTTCGGCACCGGCCGGGTTCCCGGCGAGCCCGGTCTCAGCAACGGCGACAAGCTCTCGCTGATCGCTTTCCTCAAGACCTTCTGAGGAGAGGCCGAAAGCAAGCTAGCCGCGCGCTGGAGCCGTAGCGCGCGGCCTGGCTCGTCAGTTTACGTGACGGAACCCGCTGGAGCCGGGCGCGAAGTCGTACTTCACCGGACCGGCCGCCGCGGGAGCAGGGTTCTGCGTGACCGCATGGCCCGTGACCATTCGGCCGTTGTGGCCCGGCAGGAAGTCGTAGAGCGGCGCGGGCAGATCCGTACTCTTCACCTGCCAGTTTCGGGGATACTGGTCGGCGAAAGCGACGGAGGAGCCGGCCATCAGCATGCCCGACGCGAGTACGGTCGATAGTGCCGCGCCGAATATCGAGGTTCGTCTCATGATGCTCGTTCCTTTCTGCACGGGTTAGGTCCGCAACCAGCCGACCTGCCGAAGTTTCGCTTTATTCCGCATTCAGAGAGCAGCCCGCGGCGAGCGGGAAGAAGAAACCCGCCGGCGACGCCATCACCGGCGGATGCAGTCATGGCTTTGGGGACCGTTTCTTATTGGGGGGATCCGCTGAGTACACTGCCCGATATCAGAACTTCCATTTCGCCGTATATTGGAAGCGCATGGCGTTGCCGGTTTGACCGTCCTCGATCTCGCGCTCGGTGTAGATGAACTCCACGCCCGTATCGACGGCGGGAACCGGGCTCCAGATCAGGTTCGCGTGACCGGTGATGTAGTGCTTGTTGAGGGTGGTGAAGGCCACCGCGTTCACGAAGCCGCTGTCGTTCTCGAACTCGATGTAGGAGCCGCTGATGTTGGAGCGGAGATCGTCTCTCCAGAAATGCTGATATCCCCCCATGACGCCCCAGGCCGAGATGGTCTCTGAGCTGTTGGTGGCGTTGTTGACGTAGATGTCGGGACAGCCGCTCTGCGAGCAGTTGCTCGACAGGTAGCGTCCGACGCCGTCGCCGCCGAACGCCTGGCCGAGGAGGCTGTCCTTGCCCCAGGTGTTGATCGCTCCCGAGAGGGCGAGGCCGTAGCCGAAAGCCGAGGTGCTCGTGTTGGGCGCAGCGGCGGTGGTGCCAAGGCCAGTGCTGCCGAACTGGTGATCGTAGAGATCCCGGAACGCGCTGCGGAGCGAGACGTGGCCCCAGGGCTGCGTGTAGGTGCCGGTCAGAATGAAGTCCGGTATCTTGCTGGCGTTGATGCTGCCGTTGAAGGTTCCCGCCGCCGTGCCGGTCGTCGCGTCGACGAAGTTTGTCGTTCCGTTCTCGATTGCCCCCACCAGGGTGAGGCCATTGCCGGCAGCGTAGGTATAGCGGATCTGCGGCACGCGAAGCGGGCCCGGGAAGTTATCGCCGCCGAAATCCAGCGTCTCGGGTTCGGCATTGAGGTCGTGGAAGGTGGAGAAGGTCTGGCCGGCGAGAAAATTGCCGATCGTGCCGTAGGCCTGGCGCAGCCGGAAGCCCGACGAGTTGCTTTCGGTGGTGAACGTCGCGCTGTTGCTGAGGCCGTTCGGATTCTCGAAGTCGCCCTCGACGAAGGTCTTCACTTCGCCGTAGGCGGTCGGTGTCCGGGTTTGGATGTTGAACCGGGATTCCGATGCCGTCAGCTGCGAGACGCCGTGCACGCCGTGGCCCGCGGTTGCCGGATGACCGAATGCTGCGTCGAGCGGGCTGCCGATGCCGCCGGGAACGCCGCCCACCGTCGGCGCGGCCGTGCTGAAATCATAGAAGTAATCGAGCTTCACATAGCCGCCGACGCTGAAGGAGGTGTTTGTGCCTGGAATGAGAAACGATCCGGGATAGGAGCCGGCGCCGGGCGCCGACTGGGCTGCGCTCGGCGACATTCCGACCGCCAGGGCCACTGTCGCGGTCAAGCCTCCTACGACGAAGAGCTGCAAATTCTGCAAAGTGGTTCTCCCCTTGTTGCGACCGGCGACATTGACGCTCATCGGGCTCCGATCAGGGCAGAGCCGCGTCCCGGTTCAATAAGGGGATTGCCCGCTGACGCTTTTTATTTCGGAAAAACTTTTTCGTGTGGCGAGAATTTCCAATCAGCGCGGGATGTCTCGTGCCTTATGGACAAAATCTTCGGGGAATAATCGCGAGAGCCGGAAAGTCTACTTCAATCGCCTGCTGCTCGGGGCGCATCCGAGCCGGACGATTTATGAGAAGGCGGCCTGCTCGGGCTTGCGATAGCTGACCAGGCAGGCGTAGTCGCGATAGAGCGGCTGCGCTTGGAAGCCGGCGCCGGTGCGTTCCGCCAGCGCCGCGAGATAGCCGGTGATCTTCGGATTGGGGTGCACGTCGAAAAGGTCCAGCCAGCGCCGCAACACGGCGCGGAACCAGGCTGGCAGATCGCGCTGCTGGGAGAAATCGACCACTGCCAGAGTGCCGCCGGGCCGGAGCGCATCTACTGCCCGGTCGATCGCTCGCTCCCAGCGCGGGATCATCGAAAGCGCGTAGGAGAAGATCACTGCGTCGAATTTCCGCGCGAGGCCGAAGCTCTTCTCCGGGTCCAGCGTCTCCGCAAGGCCGCGGCGGAGGGCGATGCGATCGCCAAAGCGAGAGCGGGTAATAGTGCCGCGCGCGGTCTTCAGCATCTCCTCCGAGGCGTCGATGCCGAAAATTCCGACGCCGGGATATCGGCGCGCCAGCGCCAC
>DATJOK010000206.1:0-15109 GCA_035507155.1 Allostellaceae bacterium | reverse complement strand
CGCCGAGCCAGCCGCGGCTCACCTTGCCGTGCTCGCGCAGCTGGTCGATGACCGGCTTGGCGAGGTTCGAGGGGATGGCGAAGCCGATGCCGACGCTGCCGCCATTGGGCGAGTAGATCGCGGTGTTGATGCCGATCACCTGGCCTTCGAGATTGAAGGTCGGGCCGCCGGAGTTGCCGCGGTTGATCGGCGCGTCGATCTGCAGGAAGTCGTCATAGGGGCCGGAATGGATGTCGCGGCCGCGCGCCGAGACGATGCCGGCGCTCACCGTGCCGCCGAGACCGAAGGGATTGCCGACCGCCACCACCCAGTCGCCCACCTGCTCGCTGGTGCTGTTGCCCCAGGAGACATAGGGCAGCGGATGGTCGACCGAGATCTTGATCAGCGCGAGATCGGTCTTCGGATCGCGGCCGATGATCTTCGCCGGATGACGGGTGCCGTCCTGGAAGATCACGGTCACCTTGGAGGCGCCTTGGACGACGTGGTTGTTGGTGACCACATAGCCCGAGGGATCGATGATGAAGCCGGAGCCCAGCGCCATCTGCTGGGTGTGCGGCGCCGGCGTGTTGTCACCGAGGCCCTGCTGGTCCTGGAAGAAGCGGCGCAGGAACTGGTCGAAGGGCGAGTTCTGCGGAAAATCCGGAAACGGTCCCTGTTCCTGATTGTCGGACTCCACCTGGTCGGAGGATTTCTCCACCACCGAGATGTTGACCACCGCCGGCAGGACCTTCTTCACCAGCGGCGACAGGCTCGGCATCGCCGCGAGATTGGTGCCCGATCCCGCCGTCTGCGCATGGGCGACCGGCAGGCCGCCCACCGGCGCCAGAACGAGGGTTAGCGCCGTGCCGGCGGCCAGCGCGGCGATTCGCGCACGATGCGCCACGCTGCGGGCGCGGCTGGGTGCTGCAGTGACTGACATCATTATGACTCCCTGGATATGGCTCGATGCCGTGCGGGTGCCCGGACCTGGGCTTCCGCGTTCCCGCCATATCTGGCGTCGATCGCATTACGCGACGATTTCCCGCGACTTAAATCTGCTTTAGCCGGGAATAGACGGCGCCGGGAGGCGAAGCCCGCCGGCGCCGCGGCCGTCATGTCACTTCATTGCCACCTGCGGCCAGTTGTCGGGGGAGATCCAGACCGACTGCAGCATGTGGTGGTCGACCACGAAGATCTCATATCCCCGGGTATTGCGACTGCCGGCGAGGCTCGCGGCGATCGGCTTGTCGCCGCTGTCCCGCCGGGCGAAGGCCACCGCCTGCGCCAGATCGGTGCGCGCCTTCATCGTCCGCAGCGCATCGGCCCGCTCGCGGGGGTAGAGCCGGTCGAGGGACACCGGATGCCCCATCGATGTCACCTTGCCGCTGCCGGCGTCGACCGCGGCGGTGGTCACGCGCCCGTCGTCGAGCACGCGCACGAGGTAATGCGGCTGCCGGGCGGCGCGGAAGCTCGCCTCGATGGCCTGGCCGTGGAGCTGATCCTGGGCGTGCCGGATCGCCTGATCGAGTGAGATCCTGCTGTTGCCGAAGGCGTCGATGTCGCGCCGGCTCTCCCGGTCGGAGAAGCCGATGTAGCGGATCTTCGGCTTTGCCGGGCTGGCGGCGGGCTTCGCCGCGGCGGACGGCGCTGCGCTGTCGCTCTTCGCGATGCCCGGCGAGGCGGCGGCGGAGCTCTGCCCGTCGACGGTGGGGGCGGAGGCGGCGAGCGCGCTTCCCGCATAGGCGATCGGCGCGCCGGCGAGCGCCAGCGCCGCCACCATGGCAGTGAGGTTGGCTTTTCTGATCATCGGACTCTCCTTGCAGCAAAGGGTGTCGAAAGGCCCGGACGGACCCTTTGCGGCTGCAGATGGGCGCTTCCGGCGGGCGCCGCCTTGCACCGAAATTAAGCTTTTTTCATTGGGCGCCCTGGAGGCGCCCTCGTCCCAACGGGCGCGCTTGTGACAACGGGAGTTCATCTCGTTGACACCCTCGGCGGCCTTCCCAGATGCAGGGGCATGCGACAGCGGAAGGGAGCAGCGGGAGCATCCGCGCGGCGACGGAACCGCCTCGGCGTCGGCCCGTCGCGGAGGCTCTGAGGTCCATGCCTGACGGTACGATCACTCTCCGGGCGCCGGCGCGCGACGATGCGATCTGGCAAATCCGCCCGCAGGCGTCGCCGCGGCTGCGGCTGGCTCCGTTCGGCCCGTCCGCCCTCTTTGCCGCGGCGGTCGGCCTCTGGAGCCTTCCCTGGGTGATGCTCGGCGATCTCTTCTGGCACCGCGCGGAGCTGCGCAGCGGCATCGACGCGGTGGCGCGGCTGATGGAGCATGCGCCGCTGCAGGTCGCCCTCGGATCCGCGGCCGCGACGCTTTACCTGGGCGCCAGCGCACTGCTGCTCGCCGCCGCGGCAGCCCGGGCGACGTGCGGCTGGCGACGGCGGCCGCTGATCGGCGTCCGCCTCGCGATCGCGCCGGCGATGCTGCTGTCGCTCGCCGCCTGGACCGCGCTCGCCGGATGCGCCTTCTTCAATCTGATGCTCTGGATCTACGCGCTCCAGAGCTGAGGCATCGGCCGCGCCTGCGTCTTCGGCCGCCTCAGCGCGGCGGCGCCGGAGCGGGATCGGCGAGCTGGCCGGTGAGGCTGACGCAGCCTTTGGTCTTCGCCAGACCTGCGAGCGCGGCGCGGTTCTCCGCGAGTTGCGTGACGTCGTTGCCGGGATGTGTCAACGCGGCCAGCGCGCGCTCCTCCTGGCCGATCTCGCTGCAGGACAGCACGGCGTAGGCGGCACCGGGTCCCTCGCCGACCGTCGGGCTCGTCGGCACCGCCGGGTCGCTGGTCACGATAGTGCCGGCGGTCGTGCCGCTGCAGCCGGCGACGGCGAGCAGCGCGCAGAGCCCGAGAGCCCGGAGAGCGTGCGCGCGGCCTTGCCCCGGCATCATGCGCGCGCTCAATGGGACATCAGCACCGGCACCGTCATGTGCCGGAAGATGTGGCGGGAGACGCCGCCGAGGACGATCTCGCGCCGGCGCGAATGACCGTAGACACCCATCACGATCAGATCGGCGGAGATATCGGCGGCGCGCGACAGCAGCAGGTCGCCGGCGCCGAGGTCGCTGCTGGTGCCGAGCCGCGTGACCTCCGCCGCGATGCCGTGCTGCTTCAGATGCTGGCCGATGGTGCGGCCGCCTTCGGTGGCCTCCTCGGGCGCGTCGATCTCCAGCACCTCCACCGCCTTCGCCTCCTTGAGCAGCGGCAGCGCGTCGTTGACCGCGCGCGCCGCCGGCGGGCTGCCGTTCCACGCCACCAGTACCCGCTCGCCCAGCGAGTCGAAGGTGCCGGCGTAAGGCACCACCAGCACCGGCCGTCCGATCGCGAGCGCCACGTGCTCGGGAAGCGCGCGGGCGACGCCGGAAACCACCTCCGAGGGGTCGTCCTGGCCGAGGATCGCCAGATCCGCGAGCCGCGCCTCGCCGATCAGCAGGGTCTCCGCATCGCCGATGAGCTCCTGCCACTCGCCCTCGCAGCCGGCGGTCCTGATGGCTGCGGCGAAGCCCTCCTGGGTCTGGTCGCGCCGGAAGGCGACGGTGGCGAAGATCTCGTCGAGATCCTTGGGCGCGTACTGGTCGGCGAGAAAGGGCGGCACCTCGATCTGCGGCGTCACGTAGAGCCCGGTGAGATGCGCCTTGAAGCGCTTGGCAAGCCGCGCCGCCAGGGCCGCCCGCGCCGCGGTGTGCTTCGAGGCATCGAGATGAACCAGCAGATCCCTGAACGACATGTGCGTTCTCCGACGTTGTTGCCCTCACGCCCCCCGGCGCAGTCTAGCGCATTTTCGCCACCGTCGTGCGAGACCCGGCCTGGTTTCGGAATTGTAACGGCTAGCCGGGATCCTCGTCCTGCCGGCGGCGCGGCCGGCCGATCCCCACCGGAGCGGCGGCGCCGGCGCTCTCGAGCGGCGGCAGCTTCGCCTCCTCCTCGTCCAGCAGCCGATGCAGATCGCGGCGGACGCGGAGATCCGCCGTGGTCTCCAGGAGATCGCGAAACCGTCGAATGTTCTCTCGGGTCACCCAGGGATCGAAAGCCATGGCGAGCCTCCCCCGGCTCCGCAGGCGGAGCCCGTTCCGAGCTGCGGCCATCCTCCAACCCTTCGGCGATTTCGACAAGCCTGTTCTTGCGCCGGGGCCGCGGCTGGCGCCGCGCGGGCATTGTGTTAGCATCGCCGCAGCACAGCGATGGAGGCCGCGATGAGGGCGAAGGCGCCGATCTCCGACAGCAGGATCCCGGAGGCCGCCACGAGCACGGGCAGCGTCAAGAACTTTACCGATTTCCGCCCGGCGGAGCGGCCGGAGCCCACGGAATGGGAGCTCCGCCAGCAGCTCGCCGCCGCCTACCGCATCGTCGCCTATTTCGGCTGGGACTACCTGATCTACGGCCATCTGAGCGTGCGCGTGCCGGGGCCGGAGCGGCATTTCCTCATCAACCCCTTCGGCCTCATGTACGAGGAGGTGACCGCCTCCAACCTGGTGAAGATCGATCTCGACGGCAATCTGGTGGCGCCCAGCCGCTACACGGTCAATCCTGCCGGCTTCGTCATCCACGGCGCGATCCACGCGGCGCGGCCCGACGCACACTGCATCATGCACACGCACACCATCGCCGGCATGACGCTGGCGGCGGCCGACGTGCCGGTGCGCGCCATCGATTTTGCCGGCGCCTCGCTCCACGAGCGCGTCGCCTATCACGGTTTCTCCGGCGTTCATGCCGACATGTCCGACCGCGAGGCGCTGGTGCGCAATCTCGGCGACAAGAACTTCCTGGTGCTGCGCAACCACGGGCTTCTCACCTGCGCGCCCACCATCCCGCTTGCCTTCCGGCGGCTCTTCGATCTCGAGATCGCCTGCCGGGTGCAGACCGCGGCCACCGCGATGAACGCGCGCCTCATCGAGGCGCCGGCGGAGATCGCCGAGAGCCACGCCCGGGTGCTGGAGAATGTCGACGGCGGCGAGCTCGCCTTCGAGGCGCTGACGCGCCTGATGAAGAAGCGCGATCCCTCTTTCCTCGATTGAGCGATGCTCGCCGGCGACCCTGGACAAGGGGCCGGAGCGCCTAGAGCCAGCCCCTGATCTTGAACCAGGCCAGCGGCAGGATCGCCGAGAGCGCGATCAACGCCAGGCCATAGGGATAGCCCCAGCTCCAGTTGAGCTCGGGCATGTCCTTGAAGTTCATGCCGTACATGCTGGCGATGAGGGTCGGCGGCACGCCCACCACCGAGACGATGGTCAGCACCTTGATGATGTTGTTCTGCTCGATGTTGATGAGGCCGAGCGTGGCATCGAGCAGCAGCTGCACGTTGTTGGTGAGGTGGCTGTCGTAGTCGCTCAAGGAGGCGATGTCGAGGCGGAGGGTCTCGAGGCGCGGCTTGATCTCCGGCGGCAGCCACGCGGTCGCCGCCGTCGCCACATAGGGCACGATGCGGCCGAGACCCAGGAGCGTGTCGCGGATCTTCGAGGTGAGATCGCCGGCGCGGCCGATGACGCGCAGCCGCTCGCGGAGATCGGCATCCTCGCGCGCCGGCCGGTGCGGCTTGATGGTGGGGTCGCGGAAGGTGCGCTTCGACACCATGTCGAGGTCGTGCCCCACCCCCTCGAGCGCGTCCGCCATCCGGTCGACGATCGCCTCGATGAGGCCGACGAAGGCGCCGGCGCTGCTGTGATGGACGGCGCCCGGCTTGCTGGCATTCTCGCTGAAGGTGGCGAAGGCCTTGAGCTCGACGAAGCGCACGGTGATGAGCAGCTTCTCCTGCAGCACGAAGCCGACCGACGTCACCATCGGGTCGTTGCTGTCGGCGCGCGCCACCAGCGGCGTGCTGAGATAGACGGCGCCGTCGAGGGTGCGCAGCCGGCTCGAGCTCTCGATCTCGCTGAGCTCGACGGGCGTCGGGATGTGGCGGCCGGTGATCCGCTCGACGAAGGCGACCTCCTCGGCGCTGGCGTTCAGGAGATCGATCCAGACCACGTCCTTCGGCAGGCGCGTCGCCGAGAGATCGGCCATCACCCCGCCCTTGTCGGCGGTGCAGGTGTGGGCTGTCAGCATGAGGTCCAGACGCTCGGGACGGTGTCGCAAGTCCTTCTCCGCCCGCTTGCGGGGGGAGAAGGATTCAGGATGAGGTGGGTCTCTCCGCGAAACGGTGGCAGCGACACCTCACCCTCCCATTGCGGCGCAATGGGCCCCTCCCTCTCCCCGCTTCGCGCGGAGAGGGGCAGGACTGTGCATGGAACTCAATCCGAGTGGAGCTTGTTCCAGGTGCGGGCGAGATCGTGGGAGGCGCGCTCGTAGGCGGCCTTGGCGGCGCCCCAGCCCTTGTCGCCGGCGTTCTGCAGCTTGTCGGCGGCTTCCTGGGTCTTGTGCCAGGCCTGCTTCAGATGCTTGTCCGCGGCGTCGCCGACGTCCTTGCCGGTGGCGCTCGCCTTCTGGCCGACGTCCTTGCCGGCGCTCCCCACCTTGTCGCCGGCGTCGCCGAGCTTCTGCTTCCAGAGCTCGACCTGGTCCTCGGCCTGCTTCTTGTAGCTGTCGTGGTCGTCGGACTGCGCGAGCGCCATCGGCGCGCCCAGCAGCAGCGCGCCCGTCAGCGCCGCGGCGAGAATTCTCATGACCCATCCCCTTCGAATGCGGAACGCGAAGGGGAGTGTAGCAGCTTTCCCGCCCGCCCGCCCGCGCTTCCGGCGGGCGGGCGTCGTCGTCGTCTTCAGGCGTCAGCGCGTCTTGTCGACGTCGCCCAGGCGGTTCACCACCAGCGTCACCGGCTTGCCGCTCTCCATCGCGCTCGCGGTCCAGCCTTGCTGTGACTTCTTGAGGTTCTGCACGTTGGTGTAGCCGTCGCCGATCATCTCGCGCTTCGCCTGCGCCATGGTGATGCCGGCCGCCGCCAGCGCGCCGCCGGCGGCGAGCAGGATGGCGAGCGTCGCCGCGAGCGATACCACATGCCTGACCATCGTTTCCTCCTCTGGCATGGCGCCCGGAGCCCGGTCCCGGAGGATCGGGCGAGCCCAGCCGCTCTTGTTGCCGTGTCTGCGGCATGAGGCCGCCGAGGCCCCGCCGCTAACGCCAGGATAGCGCTCCGGCCGCGGTCGCTCCGCGTTACAAATTCTTTAGGCGCTCTGAGCGATGCGCGGCGCGCCCGCTCAATCGAGCGGGAAGAACTCGACCCGCTCCTGGCGGGGATCGCGGTGCTCGGTCGCTTCCGGCGGCCGGCTCACCCAGTGATAGACGGTGGCGCCGAGGATGCCATCGCTGCTGACGCCGTCCGCCGCCAGCGGCAGGATGATGCGCTCGCCGGTGCCGTAGCGCCTGGCATGGGCGAAGACCGGTCCGGTGCCGTGCGCGAAGGCGGGCTCGCTCACCACCCGCTTCGACCGCGCGAAGATGAGATCGTACTGCCAGTCGGCGAAGAACTCCGCCATCGGGACGCCGCGCAGCGGCTTGCCGAAAGCGGCATTGATGTCCTCGCCGGCGAGCCGGCCGGTGAAACCGTCGCTCGCGCGATCGTATTTCCAAGACCAGACGAAACGGAGATAGGGCGCGATCGCGACGGCATCGATGTGCTGCCAGCCGGGCATGCGCCGCGCACCGCGCGCCGCTTCCCAGTGGAGCGCCACCGCGCGCAGTGCGGGCTCCTTTACCGCGGCGAGGAATTCAGCAAAGGCCATGCCGCTCCCCCGGCGCGGGTTCATCACCGGTGAGCCTAGCATCATCGGCGGTCCGCGCGGCGATGTGCGCGCCGCATGCGCGGGTATGCCGTTGCGGCGAGCGGCTGTGCTATCAAGATGCCGATCGACCCCGCCGCGACCGCGGGCGGGTGCAAGCGGGGAATGCTGCGAGCGTGACGCCCTGGACGGAGATCGCCTCGGTTGCCGTGCTGGGGCTCGGCGCCAACACCGAGAACCTGCCGGTGGGGCTCGCCTATGGGCTGGCACGGCGGCGGATCGGACTCCCGCGCAATCTGCTGATCGCCGCCGTCACCACCGCGGCGACGCTGCTGCCGCTGATCGCCGGCCGCGACCTCCGCCACCTGGCGCTGACGCCGGCGCCGGACATCCTCGGCGGCCTGCTGCTGGTGGCGCTCGGCCTCTTCAACGTGTGGCGCGAGCGGCGCGGCAGGCGTGTCGCCGGCCCCGCCGTGGCGCCGGCGCCGGCGCGCGCCGCCATCGGCCTGCGCGAGACGCTGGTGCTGGCGGCGGGCCTCTCGCTCAACAACATCGGCCTCGGATTCGCCGGCGGCATCGCCGGCCTCGGCGCGCTGCCGGTGACGCTCTCGGTGGCGGGCTTCAGCGTGGCGCTGCTCTGGCTCGGCGAGTGGCTCTCCGGCCGCGCCACCCACACGCCGGGCGCGCTCGCCTGGCTGCCGATCGACGGCAACCTGCTGCTGGTGGCGGTGGGCGTGCTGGTGATGCTGGGGGCGTGAGCGCGCGGCTGCTGTGAGGCGGCTCACAAGCTGCTAGGCTCGCTCCGGGGGATCGTCGGGATCTCGCAAGCAAGGGGAGCATGCCCATGGCGGCATGGCTGCTGCTCGCGGTTCTTGCCGGGCTCCTGCTCGCCGGCGCGACGCATCGCCTGCTGCACGGCCGCGCGCCGGGCCTGCGCCTCGCCGCGACCGCGGGCGTGCCGGCGCTGGTTGCCGTCCTGATCGCGGTCGCGCTCCAGCTCGGCACGCCGCCGCCACTCCCGCAGCCGAGCACCGCTCCGCCGCCGCCTCAGCCCGCGCAGCGGCCTGCCGCCGCCGCCGACAAGGGCGCGGCGGCAATCGTCAACGCGCTCACGCCGACGACGGGCACCGTCACCCGCGGCATCCATCCGGCGACGCCGCCCGATTTCGATCCCGCCGCCTTCGTGCGCGCGCAGCTCGCCGCGCTGGCGCCGGGCGAGATCGTCTTCAATCCGCCGGACACGATGCGCGAGGGCCGCTCGGAGCGGATCACCGTGCGCATCGCCCGCGCCGATGCCGAAGCGCGGATCAAGAGCGGCCTCGAGGGCCGCGGCGTGGCGCAGGCGGAGGCGATCGAGGTCGGCACCTTCATGCGCGTCCGCCTCTATGGCGACGGGTTCCAGGTGACGCCGCGGAGCGACGAGAACCAGGCGGTGCCGGAGACCGGCTTCGCCGAATGGATCTTCGACGTGCTGCCGGAGGCGGGCGGCAGCATGATGCTGACGCTCGCGGTGGCGGTGCGCTTCAAGCTGCCCGGCAGCGACGAGGTGACCGACCTGCCGGTGCTGACGCGCGACATCACCGTGCAGGTGGACGCGTGGTGGCGCGCGAAGCAGCTGTTCGCCGCCAACTGGCAGTGGTTCCTCGGCGGCATCGGCTCGGTGCTGGTGGCGCTCGCGGGCTATTTCGGCCGGCGCTGGCTGGAGCGCGCCTGAGGCCGCTCCGGCTCCGGCGCTTGCGTCTCCTCGCCGGCGGCCTGGTCGGACGCCCCGAGCATGGCAACGTCATTGCGGCGTGGGCGGCTGCGCGCGGATGGGAAGCGGTCGTCTGGACCGCCCTGGGCCCGAGGTTCAACAACCAGCAGGACCGCATCCACCTTGAAGTGGAGCTATGACGGCTCCAAGACCGATCACGAGATCCTGCCCTAGGGGCGGCTCACCCCGCGCGCTGCCACGCCCGCAGGAAATCGAGCTCGAAGGCGATCGGGAACTGGCCGATGTCGCAGACGCCGTTGCGCGCCGGCCAGTTGCCGCCGAAGGCGAGGTTGACGTCGAGGATGCCGGGGCCGCCGTCGGCGCCGCCCTGGTGCCGCCAGGGGTAGCGGCGCTCGGCGGTCTCCACCTGGTCCACATAGGTCTTCCAGCGTCCGTCCGGCAGCCACTCGACGGCGAAGACGTGGAAGCCCGCCGAGAAATCGACGGCGGCGCCCTGGTCGCCGGCGCTCCCCGCCGTGCGGTAGGCGTTCCACTTGTCGAGCTTGCGCTCGCCGATCCACTCGACGGGATTGTCGGGGCCGGCGGCGAAGCCCTGGAAGACGTTCTTGCTGCTGTCGGCGCGGTCGGGCGTGTCGCTGTCGATCACGCATTCCAGCATGTCGACCTCGGGCGGCCAGAGGAAATCCGCCGAGGTCATCCAGAAGGCGGGCCAGGCGCCCTTCTTCGAGGTCGGCGGCAGCTTGCAGCGGAGCTCGAAATAGCCGTGCTTCCAGCTCTCCAGCGTCTGCAGCATGCCGCTCTCGACGAGGCCCGGCGCCACCTTGCCGTGCGGCGCCCGCGCCACCAGCGACAGCGAGCGCGCGCCGAAGACGTGATTGTCGTTCTCGCGATAGCGCTGCCACTCGCCGTTGCCGGAAAGCGTGTCGACGGCGTGGCCGTCCGCCTCCATGTAGCCGTTGGTGCGCGCGTAGCGCTTGAGGCTCGCCAGATCGCCGACGGCGAGGTTCCGGCCCTCGCTCCGTTTCGCCGTGCCGAAGTCGAGCCCGAGCTCGAGGCGATAGGCGTGCCCGCCCGCCACCGCATCGACCGCCGGACGGAGGCTCTCCTCCTCGCCACGGGCGCGCGCGATCAGCGCCGGTGCCGCGACGAGCGCGCCGCCGACGAGGGTCGAGCGCTGAAGGAAGCGGCGGCGGTCGAGGGCGCGCGGCATGAAAACCTCCGGGGTCGCGCGGCAACCCTATCGGCGGCGCGGCGCCGCGGCGAAGCGACAAAACTGTGGGGGAAAGGGGTGCGGCGGCGGGGCTCGGCGCGGCGCGCCGCGATCGCGCCCGATCACTCCGGCGCGCCGCGACCGGCGGCGATGCGCGCGACGCCGCTCATCAGCGAGCGGAACGCCGCGTCGTAGTTGACGCCGCTCACGCCCCAGGCGTAGTCGGCGCCGCGCCAGCGCATCCGCCAGGATCCGACCCAGCCGGGCTTTGCCTCGTCGAAGCGGAGCGTGCCGGCGACGATCGCGCGGGCGTCATCGGAGGCGGCGCGCGGGGCGGGAAAGCTCGCCGCCATCGTCACCCCCCACGCCTCGAGCTCCGCCTCGTCCGGCACGTGGAGCGGCAGGCCGTATTCCGTCGCCGCCACGGCGAGCGAGCCGCGCTGCGCGGCGCCCGCCGTCACCTCGGCGCTCAGCAGATAGGTGCCGGTGAAGCCGCTGACCGCGAGCACCGGCACCACCTCGGGCCGCTTCCCTTTCCAGGGCGCGACGCCGAGATCGCGGAGCGCCGCGTCGATCTTCGCGGGATCGAAGCGCACCACCAGGTCGTAGGGCCGGTCGGGCCCGGTGCCCTGGTCGTCGTGCACCGGCCCCATGCGCACCAGGAAGTCGGAATAGTCCCAGCTGTCGACGAGGGAGGCCGCCTGGGCGGCGAGCGCCGCGACGCGCGGATCCTGCGCCAGGCGCGGCTCGCCGGAGACCCGCACCAGCACCTCGGGGAGGCACGCGGCGAAACCTTTGAGCCGCGTCGCCGCGATCTCGTAGCCGGAGACGATGGCGTAGGTCTCGTAGGGATCGCCGCGGTCGAGGAGCTCCTCGAGCGGCTTGGTGGCGGGCGCGCTGAAGGCGTCGGCCGGAAGCGCGCGCAGGAGCGCGAGAGAGACGATCAGCATCGCCGTCAGAGCCCGCCCCACGCGGCACCCCATCACCGCCTATCCGACGATCACCGGTTATAGCGGAGCGGGCGGGGGCGCGAGAAGCGGAATCTAATCCGCGGCGAGCGTCGGCCGGAGCGCCACCAGAGCCGCGGCCGTGCGCTCGCTGCGTGCCGCCAGCTCGTCGGTGCGCGGGAACTCCATCAGCACCGTCGCGACCAGCATGAGATAGGCGGCGAGCGCCTCCGCCGAGGCGTTCCCCTCCACCACCATCAGCGCGGCCTTGAGCGCGTAGGTGTCGTACTCGTCCATCGCCGCGGGCTCGCCGGCGATGCCGATCGGGTCCCACTCGCGCATCAGCACCTCGCGGACGAGGGCGAGGTTGCGGCGCGAGCGGCGGTAAGCGCGATCGGCGTCCATGCGGGCTCACGCAGTACAGCCAAGGTGCGGTCGCCGCAAGCGCGAGGGGCGCGCCCGCGGCCGGGAAACGGGAAGCGGAGACCCTACTGCCAGTGGCCCTGGACCCAGTGATAGCCGTCGGGGCTCTTCTGCCAGTAGCCGGGCTGCCAGACCGCGGCCTCGGTCGGCCGCTGCTCGTAGTGGCCGGGGAGCCAGGTCCACTGGCTGCCGTTCCACGCCCAGTGGCCGGGCTCCCAATAGTCCGACGCGGCCGGCGGGGGCGGCACGGCCTCGGCGCGCGGCGGCGGCGGCGCGCCCGGCGCATAGGCCAGGTTCGTGTTCGTGGTGTGGCCGTTCTTCTGGCTGTAGGGATCGGGCACGCAGGCGGCGAGCGCGCCGGCGAGCGCCAGGATGAGCGCAACCGAGGCGGTGCGGGCGAGAGTGGCCATGCGGGAACCTCTCCTCCAGGCATCGGGGCGATGGCGAGCGGACCGCTCGCGGCTTTCCCTATGAACGGCGGGGAAGCGGAGCGGTTGCCGGCGGGGGGTGTGAGCGCGAGAGGGCGCGCGGGCTTCGGTCGACCGCCCGCCGCTCAGAGGTAGCGCTTGACGATCGCCTCCAGCGTGCCGTCCGCCCGCATCGCAGCCAGCGCGTCGGCGATCCTCTCCGCGATCGCCGGCGGAAAGTCGGGCGAGGCCGCGACGTAGGAGATCTTCGTCTCTCCGAGCTTCATCCCGTACTTCAGCTCCGCGGGATCGAAGCCGGCCTGGCGATAGACGGCGCCCGCCATCAGGTCGGTGGTGATCCACGCCTGGATGTGGCCGCTCTTCAGCTTCCGCGCGTTGGTCGCGTCGTCGATCGACTCCTCGACGTGGGTGAAGCCGGCCTGGCGCGCCTCGTCGGTGAAGCTGGTGCCGCGCACATAGCCCACCACCCGCTGGCGCGCCGCGTCGAGCGACGTCAGAGGCGCATCGAGGGTGATCAGCACGGTATCGAACCCCACCACCGGCGCCACCCATTGATAGGAGAGCTCGCGACCGGGCGTCCGGGTGAACGGGATGATGAGCTCGCGCGGGTTCTCCAGCACCTCGCGCTTGGCGCGCTCCCAGGGCAGGAAGCTGAAGCGGAGCGGGATCCCCGCCCGCTTCCCCGCCTCGCGCAGCGCGTCGAGAACGATCCCGCCCGGCCGCCCGCCGGCGTCGGTCGTGAGCGGCGGGAATTCCGCGGCGACGACGGTGATCGGCTCCTCCGCCGGGAGCGGCGGCGCGAGCGCGCCCGCGGCAAGGACGACGAGACCGGCTGCAATGACGGCATGCGGGCGCATCGCGGCACCTCACTCCGGTGCCGATATTATAGCTCGATACCGGCCCGCCTTGCAGGGGGATGACGCGCCCCCCGAGCGCGCCGGCGCGCCTGGATCCGGCGCCGCCCCGATCTCGCACCCCCGCCCCGATCGCCGACCGCAAGGCCCTATGATTCTGCGCAGCGCCGAGTGAGACGCGGCCGGAAACGGCCCTAGCTTCCCTGGCGACCGCAGAGGAGGGGTCGCCGGTGACGTCGTCCGAGGTGAAGCTGAAGCGCGTCTCGCCCGCGCACTGCCGCGTCGTTCTCGACAACCCGCCGCTCAATCTGATGGGGCCGCCCTTCGTCGTGGCGTTCCGCGAGATCCTGGCGGCGCTCGAGGCCGACACGCAAGTCAAGGTCGTGGTGTTCGAGAGCGCGGTCGACGGCTACTTCCTCAACCACTCCGACTTCCGCGCCGACTTCGCGGCGCTGACCGGCCTGCCGCAGGGCTCGACCGGCCTCGAGGCGTGGCCCGACATCCTGGTGCGCCTGACCCGCGCGCCCTTCGTCTCGATCGCCGTCCTCCGCGGCCGCGCCACCGGCAACGGCAGCGAGCTGGCGCTCGCCTGTGACATGAGCTTCGCCAGCCGCGAGAAGGCGCTGCTGTCGCAGTGGGAGGCGGGCGTCGGCCTGGTGGCGGGCGGCGGCCCGATGGCGCGGCTGCCGCGGCTGATGGGAAGAAACCGCGCGCTCGAGGTGCTGCTGGGCGCCGACGACATCCCGGGCGATCTCGCCGAGCTCTACGGCTACGTCAACCGCGCGCTTCCCGATGCCGCGCTCGGCCCCTTCGTCGACGCGCTCGCGACCCGCATCGCCGGCTTCGACAAATGGGCGATCGCCAACACCAAGCGCCTGGTGAACGCGGCGAGCCTGCCGCCCGACGTCGAGATCGCGGCGGGCTGGGACACCTGCATGGCGTCGATCGGCCGGCCGGCGGCGCGCGAGCGGATCAAGGCGCTCATCGATCGCGGCCTCCAGCAGCCGGGCGAGATCGAGGCGCGATTGGGCGCGAGCGTCGGCCGCCTGGGCTCCTGACGCCTCGAACCCCAGGGAGAGGAACCATGGATCTGCTGGCGCTGGCGAAGGACGTCGCCGACCGGGTCGAGGCGGAGGCGAGAGAGGCGAGGGTGCCGGTCGCCGTCTGCGTCATCGACGTGCACGGCAACCTGGTGCTGCAGCACCGCATGACCGGCGCGCCGGTGTTCTCGCTCGAGATCTCCGAGCGCAAGGCCTATACCGCCGCCCTCGTCCGCCTGCGCACCGCCGACATCCTGCCGCTGGTGCAGCCGGGCCAGCCGCTCTTCGCGCTCGGCACGGTCGCCGGCGGGCGCTTCTGCGCCATGGGCGGCGGCGTGCCGCTCTCGAGCGCGGGCGAGGTGGTCGCCGGCGTCGGCGTCAGCGGCGGCACGGTCGAGGAGGACGTCGGCATCGTCGAGGCGGCGCTCAGGAGGCTCGCGCGCTGACGGCTTCATCGCGGCGCCGGCGGGCGGGCGCGCTCGTTTCATCCACCGAAGGAGAGAGCTCATGAAGATCCTGATGGTCGTCACCTCGCACGATCGGCTCGGCGACACCGGCCGCAAGACCGGCTTCTGGCTCGAGGAGCTGGCGGCGCCCTATTTCGTCTTTAGGGACGCCGGGCACGAGATCACGCTCGCCTCGCCCAAGGGCGGGAGGCCGCCGCTCGACCCCAAGAGCAACGAGCCCGAGTTCCGCACCGACCTGACGCTCCGCTTCGAGAAGGACAAGGCGGCGGAGGCGCAGCTCGACAAGACCCTGACGCTCGCGAGCGTCCGGCAGCAGGATTACGACACCGTCTTCTACCCGGGCGGCCA